>NC_017096.1:623241-934861 GCF_000284335.1 Caldisericum exile AZM16c01 | reverse complement strand
ATGAAAAGGAAAATGTTAAAATGATTAAAAAACTTCTTGGGAATAGCCATCGTGTCATAACGGGAATTGTTGCTTTAAAAGATGAATTTAGTATAATTGATTACGAAATTTCTATTGTACACTTTCGAAAAGAGGTTGATATGGAACTTATTAAAAAATATGTTGCCTCAAAAGAAGGTCTTGATAAAGCAGGTGGATATGCGATACAGGGGCTTGGGTCTATTTTCATTGACGAAGTTTCAGGGCCTTTAGATAACGTTATTGGAGTTCCGATTTTGAAAGTGCACGAAATTTTAAAAATGATGGAAGAGGTGTAAATATGGGACTGTTTTCTAAAGAACTTGCAATAGATTTGGGTACAGCAAATACTGTAGTATATGTTAGAGGAAGAGGTGTTGTTGTAAGAGAGCCAACGATTATTGCGCTTGATCACAATAAAAGGGTAGTTGCGGTGGGAAATGAAGCAAAGTCAATGGCTGGAAGGACTCCATTTGAGATTGATGTAGTACGACCCATAAAAGACGGAGTCATTAACGATTTTGAAACGACCGAGGCGTTGCTTGATTACTTTATTTCAAAAGCAGGTGGCAAAAGGGGAATTTTTAGACCTATAGTTTTGATTGGTGTCCCAAGCGGAGTTACACCTGTTGAGAAAAAAGCAGTTATTGATGCTGCAATCCATGTAGGGGCAAGACAAGCATATGTAATTCCAGAGCCTCTTGCAGCAGCAATTGGGGCAGGTCTTCCAATAGAAGAGGCAAGAGGTTCAATGATCGTAGATATCGGTGGTGGAACAACGGAGGTTGCAGTAATTTCGCTAAAAGGTATTGTCGTTGGAAAATCTACAAGGATTGCAGGCGACGAGATGAACGAAGCAATAATAAATTATATTAGAAGACAATACAGTATCTTAATTGGTGATGTAACTGCGGAGCAAATAAAGATGCGTATTGGAAGCGCTTTTCCTCTTGATAAAGATGAAAAAATGGAGATACGCGGGAGGGACCTTATTGATGGTCTTCCTAAATCAATTACAATAACCTCAGAGGAAATAAGAAAAGCCCTTCAACCGATACTTGAGGAGATACTCAATGTGATAAAAAGCACGCTCGAAATTACTCCTCCGGAACTTGCATCAGATGTTATGGATAGAGGAATAATGCTTTCTGGTGGGGGAGCGTTACTTAAGAATATCGACAAGTTTTTAACTCATAGAACAGGAATCTTATTTACTGTCGCAGAAGACCCGCTTTCTTCAGTTGCTCTTGGTGCAGGCAAAGTGATAGAGAATTTTGACTACTATAAAGATGCAATTTCCTCGTGAAAGGCTTGCTTTATATGCAGTTTTAACAATCTTGTTCTTAATTTTCGTTGCAGGCCTTGTTGGTTATGGTATTACACCGAAGAGTATTTATGAAGTTTTAGTATTAAAACCTGTAAGTCTAATAATAGATTTTTTCAATAATACTTACTCCTCTGTTCAAAATTACTTTATTTCTATTGTAAAAGGCAAGGCTTTGATTATAGAGAATCAAAATCTTAGAGACTATATTTCAACACTTGAAAGTAGGTTAAAGATTCTTTTGGGATACTATTACGAAAATATCGAACTTAAAAATCTTCTTGGGATAAAACACAATATAAAGTTCAACACAATTGGTTGTAATATAATCTTGTATAGTAAATCTGGCAACTTCCTTGTAATTGATAGAGGGAAAGATTCTAATTTAAAGATTGATATGCCCGTCGTATACTCTGTTGACGGTGTGACTTCTTTTCTCGTTGGTAAAATCACTGAAGTTTCTAACAATACATCTAAAGTAACTCTTGAAACAAGTCCGAATTTTAAAGTTGGAGTTAAAAACGCTTCTCGAGGGGGGATTGATGTTGCCTCTGGTAATGGAAATGGTTTAACAGTTGTTCGTCCTTCCCAAGACGTCTCCGATTCCTTATCTGACATATTTGTAACAGTTGAGGAAAGTGGTATTTTTCCGAAAGACATTGTTGTAGGAAAGGTATCTAAAATAAAAAAAATAAGTGCAGTAGAGAATGAAATTGAACTTGAGCCTTTGATTGACTTTTATACTATTAGAAATGTATTGGTAATCACATCTTATGAAAAAAATTGATATTATAAATGCGACTGTATTTTTTGTACTTCTACTATTTGATATTGCCACTAATAAGAATACAAATTTTTTAATTTCTTTATCATTTATAACCGCAGTTTCTATAAAGAATGGGTCTTTAGTCAATATCCTGTATTTTTTATTAATGGATTCTCTATTTGGAAAATTTCTCGGATTTTTTACACTACCTGTCTTTATTGGAGTTATTTTTGCAGGTTTCGTTTCGTCTAAAATTAAAGTTCCTTTATTTCTTCAGGTATTAAGTCCCTATACTTTCTTGTTTTTTGTTTTACTTAGTTTCACAAAAAATCTTTTTTATTCCTTTCAGTTTATGGTTTCGAGTATAATATTTTCAACATTTTTTATTTTTATAATATCTTTAAAAGACTATGAACAGAAGAAAACTTGAATTCAATTATATAATTTATTCTTTAATTTTAGTCCTCATCTTTACCCTTATGGGGCGAGCATATTATCTTCAAATAGTTAAAGGGGATTACTATAACGAATTGTCTCAATATAGAAGTGTAAGAATCATTGAAACTCAACCCATGAGGGGACGTATTCTTGATAAGAATGGCGTTGTTCTTGCAGAAGACATACCCTCATATAGTGTTGCAGTAGTTATGGAAGATGTTAAAAACCCACAGGAAGAGTTTAAGATACTTTCCTCAATAATTGGCATAGAGCAATCAGACATTGAGGAAAAGATAAGAAAAGCAAATGTCCCACCTTATGAGAATGTTATCATAAAGAAAGACATTTCAATCAAAGAAAGAGTCCAGATAGAGGAGTTGCAGGATAGATTACCAGGAATAAACGTTATCACATCTTATAAAAGATATTATCCTTTTAAAGAAATTGGTTCTGCCTTTCTTGGGTATGTAGGACCAGTTACCCTTGATGACATAAAAACGGATAGTTATTACGATATAAACGATGTAATCGGGAAACAAGGACTAGAACTTCAGTATGAGAAATATTTAAGGGGAATTAAAGGAAAGAAAGAGGTGCTTGTTGATGCCATTGGCAGGGTAAAATCTGTTTTATACGAGGAAAAACCAATTCCTGGAAATGACATTTATCTTAATATTGATATAAATGTACAAAAGAATCTTGAAGATCTTGTTGGAGATAGAACTGGCGTTTCAATTGTGATGGACCCAAGGACTGGTGGTATAATTGCAATGGTATCACATCCAACGTTTGATCCAAATCTTTTTGTAAATGGAATAAGCGAAAAAGACTATAAAACCCTTTTAGAAAAGAATGCCTTTATAAATCGTGCGGTGCAATCAAGATTTCCACCTGGTTCAACTTTTAAGAGTTTGACACTTATTTCTGCTCTCGAAAAAGGTGTTATTACAAAGGAAACCATCATTGACTGTGGCCCTTATGTAACAATAGGTGGAAGAAATTTTAAAGATTGGGTTTATCCTTCTTCATTTGGAAGACAAACTCCTTCTGTTGCTTTAGCAAATTCAAGCGATGTGTTTTTCTACAAATTAGGTCTTATGACTGGAGAAGATACGATAAAACATTATGCTGACCTTTTAAAGGTAGCCGATTTAACTCAAATAGACCTTCCTTTTGAAATAAGTGGGATTGTTCCGTCTCCTCAATGGAAGAAGGAAATAATGGGAGAACAGTGGTATTTGGGCGATACTGCGAATATGTCAATTGGTCAAGGGTTCGTATCCCTTACTCCGATTGAAGTTGCTTCTTTTTATCAAATAATAGCCAATAATGGAGTTGGACTAACGCCACATTTATTAGATAAAATAGTATCTCCAAAAGGGGAAATTATTTTTGAATATAAACCACAAGTTAGAGTTGAATACAAGTTCAAGCAAGACACACTTAACACAGTGAAAGATGGCCTTGAAGGTCTTTCTAATAAACCCGATATGAGGATTATGCGTGTAAATGGAGTGATTGTTTGTTCAAAAACAGGCACTGCTGAAGTTGGTGATAAAGAAGCACATGTTCACCATTGGCTTGTCTCTTTTTCACCTCGTGAAAATGCTTCAGTTTTAGGGCTTTTCTTTTTTGAGTATTCTACTTTTCCATCGTCGCATGCACTTGCTCCTCTTATGAGGGACTTGCTAAAAAACTTTTTTTGAGTAAAAATATGTAAGGAGGAAACCATGAAGGACATTGTGACTCTTAAAGGGATTAATGGCGATGTTGTTTTAAAGATTGACCCGGTAGCACCATTTGAGGATGTGCTTGATAGAATTAGGAACCTTATAGAAAGCGAAAGAAACTTCTTTAGTAAGGGCTTTTTATCAATAGATACTCAAGGAAGAGAGCTAAGTGAATTAGAAATAAGCAAATTGGAAAGTCTTTTTAATGGAATAAACGTTTCGTTTAGAATAAACGAAGGGGAGAAGGTTTTTGGTGGGACTTTCGAACAATCACAGCCATCGTTTTTTGTTGTTGACCATACGGTGCGCTCCGGCCAAGTCGTGCGATATAAAGGTGATATCGTAATTCTTGGAAATGTAAATCCGGATGGGGTTGTCGAGTCAGAATCTGACGTATATGTGTATGGTGTTATAAAGGGAAAAGTTACAGCAGGAAAGCGAGTTGTCGCACTTGGATTTCAACAACAGTATTTGAATATAAATGGTATCGAAGTTGAAGCAAAGACTCCCGAAAAAAGTCGAAAGCCTTATATTATAGAAATAGATACAGATAAAAAAGTTACAATTGTTCCTTTGGATGAAAGAGAAGCAAAACCTGTAAGGAGAAGAAAGAATGGGTAGATCAATTGTGGTAACGGCTGGAAAAGGTGGAGTTGGTAAGACTACAGTAACTGCAAATTTAGGTGCATCCTTGTCGAAACTTGGGAAAAGTGTTGTAGTTATTGACATGGATATTGGGCTTAGGAATCTTGACGTTGTTATGGGACTTGAAAATCGTGTTGTTTATAATATTATGGATATTGTTGAAGGACGTTGTAAGATTAACCAGGCTCTTGTCAGAGATAAACATTTGGAGAATCTTTTCTTACTTCCCGCTTCTCAAATTCACAACAAAGATGACGTGGATATCGATCGAATAGTCGACATTGTTACAACGCTTGAAGGTAGTTTTGATTACATTTTGTTAGACTCTCCAGCAGGCATTGAAAAAGGATTTGAATCTTCTGTTGCACCTGCAAAAGAGGCGCTTGTTGTTGCAACGCCTGATGTTTCTTCTGTAAGAGACGCAGATAGAGTGGTTGGTATTATAGAAAGCAAAGGAATCTTCTCAATAAGTCTTATAGTAAATAGGTATGACCTTGCTTTAGTAGCGAAGAAGAAAATGCTCGACTTTGACAGCATTGTTGATATCTTAGGCATTGATGCAATTGGAGTTGTTCCTGAAGATAAAAATGTTATTGAAACAACAAATAGGGGAGAAATACTTGTGAATTACTTGCCTGGATCTCCTGCAGCAAAGGAATTCGGGTTAATTGCAAGAAGAATTGAAGGTGAATCGATTCCAATAAAAATTGAAGAGCAAAAAGGATTTTTGGGTAATTTATTTAGGAGAGGTTCATGAATATCTTTAAAGGCGGGAAAAATGCAAGTGATATAGCGCAGGAAAGACTAAAATTGATTCTTATTCAGGACCGCTTATCGCTTTCTTCAAAAGAGTTTGAAATGTTAAAAGAAGATATTATAAAAGTACTCTCTAAGTATTTTGATATTGAAGAAAATGGAATAAAAATAAATTTAGAAAGAACAAAAGAAAAGAGTATATTTGAAGCGATCGTGCCGCTAATTCAAACAAAAAAAGAAAAGTGAGAAAAGTTCCATATTTATTAATTTTTTCTGTTACAATTTTGACGTTTTTTTCGATAACTGCGCTTTATATTATCAATTTTAGGAAATTTGTGCCAAAAGAAGTTATTTATTTTCTTGCAGGGTTCTTCATTTTTTTAATTGTTTCTTCAGTAAACTTTAGAGTATACAAATTCTATGCAATCCCACTTTATTCAGCAGTTTTAGTGCTTCTTATTGGTGTCCTTATAGTGGGTGTTGCAATAAATAGTTCGAGAAGGTGGATAAGTATTGCAGGGCTTTTTACAATACAACCTTCCGAATTTGCAAAAATTTCTCTCATAATAGTCCTGGCCTGGATTTATGAACATAAAATGTGGAATAACTTTCAAAAATTTGTATATTCTGCATTATTACTTATACCATATGCGATGATTGTATTTTTGCAACCTGATATGGGAACTTCTCTTGTGTTTGCGTTCATTTACTTTTTCTTAATTTTGGCTTTTCTTCACTACAAATATGCATTAACATTGGTTATTTTAGCGCTGTCTATGATTCCGCTGTTACCAAAAATACTCAAACCGTACCAAATTGAAAGGATTTTAACTTTCTTTGATCCATACCGAGATCCATTGGGAAGTGGCTATAATGTTCTACAATCCATAATTTCATTTAGTTCAGGAAGACTTTTTGGAAAAGGAATTTCAGGAAGTACAATGACTAAACTTAACTTTGTTCCTGTGCAATATGCTGATTTTATACTTTCGGCAATTGGAGAAATTTGGGGTTTTATAGGAGTTGTTGTGGTTTTACTATGTTATTCTTACATTTTATACTTTACTTCAAAGGCAGCGTTTTCGACAAAAAATATTTTCGGAAGAGCAATTGCGCTTGGTGTATTTGCAATGTTTTTCTTTCAAATACTCATTAACGCTGGAATGAACATGGGTATTATGCCGGTTACAGGAGTCCCCTTGCCTTTTTTAAGTTTCGGGGGAAGTTCAGAAATTGTGAATTTTCTTGCACTGGGGCTTTCGGTAAGCGTGTATAATTATAAGGATGAAATTAACCTATGATTAAGGATTATGAACTTATAAAATTTAAGAAGCCTTATTATTATTTTGGAAATGAATTTAATAGTATCCATAAAGAGGGCATTGGATTACTAAAAGTTGCGCTTGTATATCCCGATACATATGAAGTTGGCATGTCCTCTTTTGGTTTCAAAATTCTGTATCACCTCGGAAATGAGTTAAATGGAGTTTCCGTTGAAAGAGCATTTGCACCTTTGAGAGATCTTGAAGAGTATTTAAGGCAAAAGTCAATACCATTATTTTCTCTTGAATCAAGAACACCGTTGAATGAATTTGATCTTATTGGGTTTTCCGTTCAAACTGGACTTGACTACACGAATATACTTAACATACTTGATTTGTCAATGATTCCTTTACACGCAGACAAAAGAAATCGTCCCATTATTTTTATGGGTGGAACTTCTTCGTATAATCCAGAGCCTCTTTCAAAGTTTATGGACTTTTTTGTTTTAGGAGAGGGAGAAAATTCATTTATAAAAATCCTTGAAATTGGAAAGGAAATAAAAGATAAAGAAAAATTTTTGGAAGAAGTTTCAAAGATAAGAGGCGTTTATGTCCCTAAATTTTTTGAATTCGAAAAGTACAACAGTTTAATAGTTGAGAAAAATGGTAAAAAAGTAGTAAAAGATGCAATAAAAGATTTTGAGCATTCATATTTTCCGACAAAGCCTATTGTTCCACTTGGAAGTATAATAATGGATAAGGCGTATGTTGAAATTTTTAGAGGTTGCACTCGTGGTTGTAGGTTTTGCGAAGCAGGTGTTGTCTATAGGCCTGTACGAGAGAGGAGCATTGAGAAAATAGAAGAATATTCTTATGAAGTATTAAAAAATACAGGTTATGAAGAGATTACGTTCCTGTCTTTGAGCACTAACGATTATTCAGATATGAATGGCTTAATTGCCCTTATTAGGAAACTAACAAAGGATTTTAATGTATCTATATCACTTCCTTCGCTTAGAATTGATAAATTTACCAAGGAACTTGGAGAGGCAATTCTTGAACAAAAAGTTCATAGTCTTACTTTTGCAATTGAGGCTGCAACGCCAAGACTTAGACGAGTAATCAATAAAACGATTTCAAATGAAGAAATTCTTAATGTGGTAAAAACGGCTGTTTCTCTTGGATTTCATACGCTGAAATTTTACTATATCGTTGGCCTTCCCACTGAAACGATGGAGGATGTTCTTGAGATTGTAACATTAACAAAAGAAATGCTTAAAGTTGGCGAAGCAAACAAAGCATTTAGAAAGCCTTTTGAGATTCATTTGAGTATTAATCCGTTTATGCCACAACCAAATACTCCATTCCAATGGGCTCAATTTGAGAGCATTGAATCTCTTGAAGAAAAAAAGAGAGTTCTTTTAAAAGAATTGAGAATAAGGAATGTAAAAGTTGATTTTTCCGATTTTAGGATGAGTGCGCTTGAAGTAATTCTTGATAGGGGTGATAGACAAATTTCAAACGTTATCGAAAAAGCGTTTAAGCTTGGTGCAAAAATGGATTCATGGAGCGAGCATTTCAATTTTGAAATCTGGAAAAGGGCTTTTGAAGAGGAAAGCGTTGATATGAATCTATATTTAAGGGAGTTTAAAACAGATGAAAAACTCCCCTGGGAGCATATAGATTCTGGAGTTTCAAAGCAATTTTTATTGAAAGAATATAAGAATGCAATAAACGGCGTTATAACTGAAGATTGTAGGAATGGCATTTGTGCCGGGTGTGGTATAAATATACCTTTATTTTGCCCAATTCTTGAGAAAAAGGTTTCAGCCTCTTGACAAAAAGAAAAAATTTATTATTCTATATAGCGAGACCGGGTTCCCCGTTAGCTCAACCGGCAGAGCGGGTGGCTGTTAACCACTAGGTTGTAGGTTCGAGTCCTACACGGGGAGCCAAATTTATTTTATGAGTTTCTAAACTAGATAACTGTCTTAGCTTGACTCCACAAACTTTTTTATTGGTTTTCATATTCTAACGTTTGAAAACTTATCCTATTCAAACGAAAAATTAGCCTTTTCCTAAGATTCCTTTTTATTAGGTTGTATTAATAAAGGTATAATAAAAGGATAGAAGCACTTTATTGAGTTTGTAAGCCATTGTTTTCTTAATTCCAAGAAGATCTATTTAAAGTTTAGATAATATGCACTGTGTAGTTTTTGATTTTTTTAAATCGCTTTCGTCATAAACAAATTAAATCATACGGCACTTTTCAAAATCAATGTTTCTTGAAAATGCAATTTCAGATAAAATACAACTTTTATGTGCATAAAACTCCTATCTGGTTGCAGGACTATGAAATGTTTATTGAAACTTAAAAGTTGAGTTACTAAATGCAAAGGCAATGAAAAATTTGAATATGAGTATAAAAAATTTCCAAGGTTCAATAGATCGTTTTATTTACACTTCTTTACTGGTTAATAAACTTTAAACTGTTTCAAAAACATTTCCCAAAGCTTTAATACTCCCTTAAAAGTTTCGCTTGGGGAAATTTATTGTAGCAAACTCAATCAAATACTTGAAGATTTAGGTCAATTATATCTGTTGGGCATTTTATTTTCTCTTTGTTGAAAATTCGACAAAAAAACCTCAATTAATGGTATACTTTAAGTAGGATAACGACCTACAATTAAGCAAAAGTTTCTTATACATATTGAGTGGAGAATTGCTTTAGATTTGGCTAAGAAACTTTGCAGGCATTGAAAATATATTTTAGGAGATTGGAATATGAGAGGAAAAAATATTCGAAAAAGTGGAGTTTTAGTTCACATTACAAGTTTGCCAAGTAAGTTTGGAATTGGTGATGTTGGATATTCAGCAAAGAATTTTATTGATTTACTTAAAAACTCATCTCAAAAATTAATGCAGATTTTACCGATAGGCCCAACGGAGCCTTTCTTTGACAATTCGCCGTATCACTCAGTATCCGCTTTTGCAATAAATCCGTTGTTTATAAGTCTTGAAAAACTTAAAGAAGAAGGACTTCTTGAAAGCAATCTTTCTGATTACGAAGTTGTGGAATCTAATATTGTTCCCTTTGGAGAAGTTATTGAGAATAAATTCAGGGCCTTTGGTGTTGCGTTCAAAAATTTTAAAGAAAGTGATGAATTTGAGAAATTTTGTGCTGAGAATTCTTTTTGGTTAGATGATTATGCAAATTTCACAGCATTAAAAAAGAGATTTGGAAATAAACCGTGGCAAGAGTGGCCTTTAGAGTTTAAAAATAGAGACAAAGTTGCCTTAAATCTTGCAAAAGATATTTTAAAAGATGAAATTCGTTTTGTTAAATTTTTACAATTTATCGCATACAAACAGCTCTTGGAGATGAAAGCCTATGCAAATGAAAACGGAATTGAAATAATTGGAGATCTTCCAATATACGTTGATCTCGATAGCCCTGATGTGTGGGCAAATAGAGAGTTATTTAACTTAAATGAGGAAGGGTATCCTATAAAAGTTGCAGGAGTTCCGCCGGATTACTTCAATGAAAATGGACAATTATGGGGTAATCCTGTTTATAATTGGGATAAGCATAAAGAAATAGGTTTTGAATGGTGGATAAGAAGAATTTCTCATCTTTTAAAATTTGTAGACATCGTAAGGATTGATCACTTTAGAGGATTTGTTGCATATTACGCAATAGATGCAGGGCGAGAAAATGCAAAAGTTGGCGACTGGATAAGGGTTCCTGTGTATGAATTTTTTGACGCCATTAAAAATCATTTTCCATCGATGCCTTTTATAGCAGAAGATCTTGGACTAATTACAGAGGATGTTGTAGAGGTAATTGAGCACTACAATATTCCAAATATGAGGATTCTTCAATTTGCATTTGATGGATCTCCTGAAAACGGGTATCTTCCACATAATTATAAAAATCCAACGGTTGTGTATACAGGCACACATGATCATAACACAACAGTGGGTTGGTTTAAATATGAACTTACAGAAAAAGGCAAGGAGTATCTTGAAAAATACTTGGGGAAGGCAATAACGATTCAAACAATTAATTTTGATTTAATAAGACTTGCTCACTCTTCTATTGCACAATTTTCAATTGTTCCTGTCCAGGATGTTTTGGGTCTCGATGAACGCTTTAGAGTGAATACTCCAGGCACATCGACGGGAAATTGGCGCTTCAAATTAAAATTTAGCGATATAGATGAGGAAAAATTTTTACAACTAAAGGAAATTACAGAAGTTTACGGACGGTGAATTCATTCATTTATTTTGCAAAGTCCCAGAAGAAAACCTCTCTCAATTTATCTATAACCTCGGGATTTGAAAGAATAATTCCAACCTCTCTGTTATTGTCCAGTGAATTTGAAGATAGGTTTTCCGATCCCACAAATGCATACTTTCTGTCAACAATGATTATCTTTGCATGAATAAATGGGCTCGTTATATATTTGATGTCAATACCGTATCTTTTTAATTCTGATATTACCACATCGTTTCCCTGAATATTCTTTGGGTCTGCAATAATTATTTTCACATCTGCACCATATGCTCTACGCTTTTTCAATATGTCCATAACCGATGGATCTTGAATTTCCTCTGCATAAATGAGAATTTCACCTATTGCGCTTTTAAGAAGAGTTTCAATCTTTTCTCTTGAATTTTCAGGACTTACAACAAGAGGAGTATCTCCTTTTGGATTGTATGGTGACCTCTTCCAATCAGCCTCAAAAATTTTAATAAGTTCCTGCACGATATTTTCATCATTTACAATAACCCCAAATTCTCTATTTTTAGTAAAAGCAGATTTTGTAAAATTGAGTGTCATTATATAGCCAGTTCTACTATCAATAATCATGAACTTTGAATGTGTGTAGTTATAAGCCTTGTTATCCCATTTCGTTTCTATCCCATAGTAAGAAAGTTTATCCTTTGTTTCTTTGTTTGCACTGTATCCACCATACGGGTTTTCCTCAAGAATAACCCGTATCTTTACGCCTCTTTTTTTGGCGCTAACAAGTTCTTGGAGAATTTCTGTATCTGAGAATGTGTAAATTTCGATATCGATTGAGTTTTTTGCATTTTTTATTCCATCTACTACTGAAGTTTTTCCCATATCAGGGGTGTAAAAAATATTGACAGTACCACTATAAGATTGAATTGCTGGTGTACTTTGCTGCGGGATTAACTTGTAATATACAAAAAGAAGGACAATGAACAAAACCGAAATAATTACATTATAGACATAAGCCTTTTTGCCAAGAACCTTTTCTTTGATACTTCTATCAATTTTCTCTTTTCCCATACTTGAATTATACACAAAATGTTCCTATTTGTATTTGGAAAAATACATATTTTTAATAAAATGAAATGATATGGCCATATACAGGATAAAGATAAGAGTTGTTGAAGTAAGAGGAACATGCTCTGCCAATTTAAAAGTTGGAGATGAGTTTGAAATAAATGAAAACGGCCAACCAGTTCCAATTAATTTCTGTGGCTGGGCCTTTGTTTCCTTGTGGCCTTTTATAACGCCGCTCCGCTATGGTGGAAGGTTACCATGGGAAAAAGACGAAAACAAGACGTATGTTTCTTGTCCGGATCCTTATAATACTGTTGTATTTGAAATTATAAGAGAAAAAGAAGATGAAATAAATGAGGAAAATCCACCCGCTTTTTAGAAGATGAAAGAGAAAAGGATACTAACACAAATAATTTCCCAATTGCTTATAATAATACTTCTTATTGGAGTTGTTTATGCCTTTTATAAAAAACAAATTAACATTGCAAGTTATGTCGAAGATTTAAGGGTTTCATCGCTTCCGTATTATATCTTTCGGTCCCTTATAAGAATGTTTACAGCATATGTTATATCTCTTCTATTTGCTTTTACCTATGGATACCTTGCAGCAACAAGTGAAAGAAGAGAAGCCTTAATGATACCAATACTTGATATCCTTCAGTCTGTGCCAATTTTAGGGTTCTTTCCTGTTGCAATTGCTTTCTTTATTTCTCTTTTTCCAAATTCAATTCTTGGTGTTGAACTTGCGTCAATATTTCTTATTTTTACTTCTCAATCGTGGAATATTGCGTTTGGTGTTTACGAAAGCATTAAAGCAATACCAAAGGATATTAAAGAAGCCTATGAATTTTTTGACCCAGTTTGTAATCTTAAACTCAGAAGGCTCTATATACCTGCATCCGTTCCAAAAATCATTTATAATAGCATTGTAAGTTGGTCCAATGGTTGGTATTTTCTCGTTGCATCTGAAATATTTGCTGTGGGAGAAAAATCTTTCAGACTTCCCGGTATTGGAAGTTTTATACTTGTTTCTGCGACTGAAAACAAAATTGGTTTAGTTCTTTTGGGAATTCTTAGCCTTGGTGTAACAATATTTTTCCTTGACATGTTTATGTGGCGACCACTGTTACAGTGGTCAAGGAAATTTAGATACTCGATAAGCCCGGGTGAAGAGGAGGAAAGAGAAGTCCTTGATATTGTAATTATCTTTTGGGAATTCGTTGGCAGTATCATTAACGCAATTAAAAAGCCTTTTGATAAAATCGAATTCGAGCGTCTTAATCTAAAAAACGTTTTCAGATTCAAAGTATTTGAGATTGTAGAGAGAATAATAAAGTATGGTTTGCTTGCGGCTTCTGTAATTGCTGTAATATACATAGTGTTCTATACGGTCAAAGGTATATATAGCATTGCGTTGTCATTTAAGCTCTCCTATATTTTGATTGTTTTGAGATCTCTATTATTTTCAACCTTACGAGTTCTTTCCTCGTATGTGTTTGCTGTATTGTGGACGGTGCCTTTTGCAATTTTTCTCTACAATAGAAAAAAGATAGCAAATTTTATTTTGCCTGTTTTTCAAATACTTTCATCAATCCCTGCTATTTCATTCTTTCCTTTACTTCTTTATTTTCTTTTGCCCTTCAAGTTTGGACTAGAGTTATCTTCAATAATACTAATTCTTACGGGAATGCAGTGGTATATTTTCTTCCTTGTTTTGGGAGGTTTAAAGGCAATACCCAATGATCTTCTTGAAGTAGTTGACTCTTACGGCGTTAAAGGAAATTTAAGACTAAGGAGATTGTTAATTCCTTCGATATTACCTTCATTTCTTACTGGCACGATTACTGCAATGGGTGGTGCCTGGAATGCTTTAGTTGTTGCAGAATACATAGACATAAAAGGACAGCCGTTTTCAGTTGAAGGTATCGGAGCACTTTTAAATACATCTTTGGCTCAGAATGAAAAAGCTCTTTTTACACTTGCTCTTGTGTCACTTGTTTTTATGGTCTACTCAATCAATCATTTTGTTTATAGACCTCTTTATGATAAAATCCTTGATAGGTATAGGATGGAGGCATAATGGACTTTTTAAGTGTTAAAAGCGTATACCAAACATTTCCTCTCAAAAATAAAGAGGTTGTGATACTTGAAGATGTAAGTTTTGATATTCAAGAAAACGAATTTGTTAGTCTTGTTGGGCCATCAGGATGCGGAAAGAGCACGCTTTTAAGAATCATTGCAGGTCTTTTAAAACCAACGTCTGGAAGCGTATTTTTTAGAGGACAAGAGATAAAAGGAATTAACCCATTTACAAGCATGGTTTTCCAGACGTTTGGACTACTTCCATGGCTTGATGTAACCGAAAACATAACACTTGGTTTGGAGGCAAGAGGGGTTCCTCTAAAGGAGCGCCTTAAGAAGGCTTTTAAATATATTGATATGGTAGGCCTTGAAGGTTTTGAAGAGGCATATCCACGGGAACTATCTGGTGGTATGAAACAAAGAGTTGGTATCGCAAGAGCTTTGGTTATGGAACCGGAACTTCTTCTAATGGACGAGCCTTTTTCTGCACTTGATGCTTTGACTGCCGAAAACTTGAGGTCTGAGATAATAGACCTATGGGAATCAAGGAAACTCTCTTTAAAGTCTATTCTTCTTGTAACGCATAATATCGAGGAAGCAGTTTATCTTTCAGACAGGATTATTATCCTTTCAACTCATCCCGGAAAAATTATTGCCGATGAAAGGATTGATTTACCTCGACCTCGTGATAGAGAAAGCAAGGAATTTTACAAAATTTATGATAAAATATATTCAATGATACTTGGTTCAAGTTTAAGTAAGGAGGTGAATCCCGGTAAGGGGAAATAATGGATGACATATCGCCATTGCCGTACGTAGAAGTTGGCAAGCTTATTGGTTTGCTTGTTTATCTTGAAGATTCAGATGGAAAAGTTGACATTTACATGATTCCCGAGGACATTGAAATCGAAGCTGATGAATTAATTTCACTTTTGCGTCTTGCCCAAATGCTCGGTTTCGTTGAAGTTAGAGAAGGAGATGTTTTTATCACAGATATTGGACGTGAACTTGTTGATGGTGATGAAAATAAGAGGAAACTCATTTTTAAGGAGTCGTTAAAAAAACTTCCCATTTTTAAGAAGGTAATAAATATTCTTATCAAAGCAACAGAAAACTCAATTGACAAAGATGACCTTCTTGAACTCCTTCAGGAAGAGATGTCAGATGTCGAAGCAGAAGAGACACTCAAAAGCATCATTGAACTTGGAAGATATGCTGAATTAATTGGTTACAACCCTGAAGACAAGGAAGTTTATCTTGATAAACTGGAGGAGATATGATAGAAGAAACTTTTGTAATGATAAAGCCGGATGGCGTTAAAAGAGGATTGATAGGCGAGATAATTTCCAGGTTTGAGCGAAAATTAATGTCAATTACTGAACTCAGAATGCTTACTCTAACAAGGGAGTTGGCAGAAGAACTTTATGCTGAACATAAAGGAAGAGACTACTTCGAAAAACTCATTAACTATAGTATATCTGGACCTGTTGTTGTAATGAAAATCGTGGGAGAAAATGCAATTATGAACTGTAGGATTCTTGTTGGAGATACCTATCCTGAAAAAAGAGTTCCTGGAAGTATTAGAGGAGATTTTTCACCGTATCTCACCGAGAATGTTGTGCATGCATCTTCAAGTAAGGAAGATGCTGAACGTGAACTTAGGATCTTTTTCGGGTGATGTATGGACGAGAATCTTTTACGAAATCTTACTGAAAACTTTGCGCCAACCGGAAGTGAAAGGTCCATTTTTCCTGTTATTGAAAGTGCGTTAAAGGGTTACATAGATGAAATTAAAGTTCATGAGCCAAGTAATTCTCTCATAGGTTTTAAAAAAGGAACAGGAAAGTGTGCCTTGATGCTTGAAGCACACGTAGATGAAGTAGTTATGGTTGTTAGCAACTTAGAGAAAAATGGTTTTTTAAAAGTTACCTCAAGATCAATTGACCCTAAAATTTTGCCAGGTTCAGAAGTCATTATTCATGGGAAGAAAAGAATAAAGGGAGTTATTGGAGTAAAACCTTATCACCTTGTGAAAGAAGGCGATGAGAATGTCGCGTATGATTTTAATAAACTATTTGTTGATACTGGTCTTTCTGAAAGCGAAATAAGAGATTTAGTTTCCGTTGGTGATTACGTGACATTTGCTCCAAACTTTGATAAAATTGGAAATTATTTCGTAAATAAGTCTTTTGATAACAGGCTTGGTGTGTATGTGCTGATTGAAACAGCGCGGGTTCTGAAAAATATTAGGCACGATGTAAATGTGTATTTTCTCTTCTCTTCGCAGGAAGAATTTACAGGGCTTGGTGCAATAACTGCTACTTTTTCGATTTTCCCGAGTGCTTCTGTTGTAATTGATGTAACATTTGGAACTCAGTACAGAATAACTTCTTCTGATGGTTTTGAATTAGGAAAAGGACCTGCGATATTTTATGGTATATCCGTGAACAGAGATTTGACAGATAAACTTTCTTCGGTTGCAAATAAGTACGGAATTCCTTATCAAAAAGAGGTGGGAGTACTTTCATCAACTGATGCAGACAAAATTTCTCTTGTAAGATCAGGAATTCCTGTTACGCTTATAAGCATACCGATAAGATACATGCATACTCCTATTGAAATGTTTGATCCTTTTGATGTAGACAAAACTGTGCAAATATTGAAACTTTTTATTGAAGAATTCAAACCTTTAGAGGATAAAAATGGCGAATATTGAACTTATAAAGAAATTGAGCAATTCGTTTGGAATTTCGGGGTTTGAGGATGAAGTAATTGAAATTTTGAAAAGTGAAGTAAGAGGTTATGTTGATAGTTTTGAAGTTGACCCACTTAAAAACTTTATTGCGGTCAAATCTCTTGAATTGGCAAAGCCTATAGTAATGCTCAATGCGCACATGGACGAAGTTGGTCTTATTGTAAAGGGATTTACTTCTGAGGGATATCTAAAGTTTAGTAAAGTTGGTGGAATTGATGATAGAGTACTTTTAGGCAAAAGAGTTGTCATCGGAAAAAACAGAGTAAAAGGAGTTATAGCAACAGTTCCGATTCATCTTCAAGAACAAAGTGAACGCAACCGTGTTGAAAAAGCAAAGGACATGGTTATTGATATCGGAGTAAAATCAAAAGAGGAAGCGGAAAAACTTGTAAGTTTAGGCGATTTTGTTGGTTTTGATGTAAAATTTGAGCAATTATCAGAGAATACCTTTGTTGGAAAAGCGCTTGACGATAGACTTGGATGTGCCCTTATAACAGAAATTTTAAAGGAAAAATTTAATTTTCCTATTGTTGCACTTTTTTCCTCACAAGAAGAAATTGGTTTGCGTGGTGCAACGGTTGGAGCCTTTAAGTATACACCGCAAATATCAATCACTATTGAGGGAACAATATCTGCAGACTTTCCAGATGTAAGCGATCACGAGAAGTGCACTACTGTGGGTAATGGCCCAGTAATTACGATTAAAGATAATTCTGTTATTACCGATCACGAGTTGAGAGGTAAACTTGTTAAGATAGCAGAAAAACTTAAAGTTCCTTATCAATTTAAACAAGTTTTTGTAGGTGGCACTGACTCTTCAAGAATTCAACTTACCAAAGCTGGAGTAAAAGTACTTGTTGTAGCAGTTCCAGTAAGGTATATTCACTCACCAATTTCTCTCTTCAATATAAATGATTATGAAAACACAAAAAAACTTATTATTGAGTTTTTGAAGTCTCTATAAAGGGGGTAATAATGGAAGAGTTAATAGAAAAATTGGTTAAGGTTTTTGGGCCTTCGTCAAGAGAAGATAAAGTTAAAAACCTAATAAAGGAAGAACTTAAAAAGTGTGAGTGCGAAATTTCGATTGATAAGTTTGGAAATCTTATTGCGCATATTCCTCAAAATGGGCCGAAACTAATGCTTGCTTCTCATCTTGACACGATTGGCTTCATAATAACTGATGTTGATAAAAACGGTTTAATAAGGTTTACTTCGATTGGTGGATTGAGGACTTCTTTTTTATTGGGTAGTCGTGTACTTTTTGAGAATGGCATTTTGGGTACAATTTATTACGATGATAGAGAAAATCTTTGGGAGCCCAAAGAGTTTAAAATTGAGAAATATTTTATAGACATAGGTGCAAAAAGCAAGAAGGATGCCTTAAATCTTGTAAGTATTGGAATGGAAGGTATTTTTTATCCGCAATTTTTTTTAAACGGTGATAGGATAATTTCACCTTCACTTGACGACAGGTCTGGCTGTGCTGTTCTTGTTGAACTTCTGAAGAACGTAAAGAAAAAAAGTCTAAAATATGACTTGTACGCGGTCTTTACCGTGCAAGAAGAAGTTGGCGTTAAAGGAGCAAGAACTTCTACTTATGAAATTACGCCAGATTTTGGAATTGCAGTTGATGTAACAACTGCGGGTGATTTTTTAGATCCCCATATTAATGCACTCGAGTTAGGAAAAGGACCTGCAATAAAGGTTATGGACGGTGGAATGATAACAAATACTGATTTGAGAAACGAACTAGTCAATATTGCAAGAAAAAATAATATTCCTTACCAGCTTGAAGTAATAACTGGTGGAACAACTGATGCGTTTGCAATGCAAATTACAAAGGAAGGTGTAAAGACTGCTGCTATTTCAATTCCAACTCGTTATGTTCATACACAAGGCGAACTGGCTGATATTAATGACATTAAAAATACAGTGGCTTTGTTAAAGAACTTCATTGAAAAATAAAAGGAGGTGATTATCGTATGCATGGAGTTTTTGGAAAGTATTTAGAAGTTGATCTTACAAAAGGAAGTTATGAAGTAAAAAATCTTCCAGAAGAAATTTTGTTAAAGTATCTTGGAGGGCTTGGGCTTGCAACAAGATTACTTTTTGATTACACAGATCCTCATGTTGATCCCCTGTCAGAAGGGAATGTTCTTATAGTAGCATCTGGCCTGCTTGTCGGAACTGGGCTTCCAACTGCATCAAAAACTGCTCTTACTTTTAAATCTCCTTTAACGAATGGTTTTGGACGAAGTGTAGCAGGCGCTTATCTTGGTGTTGCACTTAAAAAGGCAGGTTTTGACGCACTTGTGATAAAAGGTAAAAGTTCAAGGCCAGTTTACCTTTTAATTGACGATGACAAAGTTGAGATTCGTGATGCAACAAATCTCTGGGGAAAAGATGCTATTGAAACTCAGGAAATTTTAAAAAATGAGCATAGTGGTGTAAATACATGTGCGATCGGTTATTCTGGAGAAATGCTTTCGAAGATAGCTGGGATTGATTTTGAAGAGCGCCAGGCAGCCCGTGCAGGCGGTGGTGCAGTAATGGGAAGCAAACTGCTTAAGGCAATTGCCATAAAAGGCACAAAGGAAATCCCTGTTGCAAGTAATGAAAAGCTGAAAGAAGCAATCAAGAAATGGAATGGAAAAATTATTGGAAGTGAAGTTGCAAAACTTGATATGGCTTATGGCTCTGGAGAGTTCTATGAGTGGGTAAATAAAGAAATTGGCGTGTTTCCAGTTAAAAACTGGCAACAAAGTTATTTTGAGGATAGTTTTAAGGCACACCCTGATGGAAAATCACATCTCGATCCATATTATTGGTCTCCCATTTACACTGAAAAGTTACACCCATGCCCAAATTGCAATAAGCCATGTGGGAGGCATATAGTCATTAAAGAAGGTAAATATGCTGGTCTTCGTGTTGAAGGCGTTGAATATGAACTTCTGTATTCCTTAGGTGGAGTTCTCGGGATTGAGGATATAGAGGTTACAGCAAAATTGAACTCCATCTGTGATAGAGCTGGACTTGACGGGATTTCCGCAGGTGTAACTTTAGCATGGGCAATGGAAGCATATGAAAAGGGCTTGTTAACTAAAGAAGACACAGATGGCCTTGATCTCAGGTTTGGAAATGGCGATGCTGCAGTCCAGGCTATGGAAAAACTCGCAAGACGAGAAGGTAAACTTGGAGAGTTATTGTTTAACGGGGTAAAAGAAGCATCTCAAAAACTTGGCAAAGGCTCCGATAAATTTGCTCTTGAAGTAAAAGGCCTTGAGCCACCTGCTTATGATGTAAGAGGTCTTAAGGGAATGGCACTTGCAATTGCGGTATCCGTAAGAGGTGCTTGTCACCTAACAGGTGGAATCTATGCGCCAGAGTTAACTGGTAAGTTCTGGAGACTTTCAAACGTTGATAGACTTTCAACTAACTGGAAAGGTTATGAGGTAAAGACTGGTGAAGACTTCATGACTGTTTATGATACAATCGGGATGTGCAAATTCTCAAGAAGTCTTTTCTGGCTGGAAGATGAAATACGAGAAGGGATCGAGGCAGTTACTGGTGTAAAATTCGGTGTTGATTGGTTAATGACAATTGGTGAACGTATTTATAACTTACAGAAGTTGTTTAACATTCGTGAAGGCTTTGGAAGAAAAGACGACTATTTGCCTTATAGGGTAACTCACGAGCCAATTTCAAACGGCGTAAGTAAAGGACATTATGTAAATGAGGAAGAATTACAAAAGATGCTTGATGAATATTATATGGCAAGAGGTTGGTCAAAAGATGGTATTCCGACTAAAATGCACTTAAAGAGACTGGGACTTGATAAGGAATCAGAGGATTACGGCGCACCTATTTAACATGATTAAGATACTTGTTGTTTCTGATATACATTATCCCGATAGGATCTCAGTAATACCTGATTTGAGTGCTTTTGTGAGAGATGTTGATGCTATTTTTGCACTTGGGGATTTTACGTCTATTGATGTGCTAAACTATCTTAACTCATTTAAAAAAGCAGTTTATGCAGTATTTGGTAACATGGACGAGCTTATAATTAGAGAACATTTGAAGGACAAAATAATGGTTAATATTGGAGGCTTGAAAGTTTGTTTAACTCATGGGAGTGGCGGACCGAAAGGAATAGAAGAAAGAATCAGAGCTTCTTTTGAGACGAAATGCGATGCGTATGTTTTTGGTCATACACATCAGCCTATGAATAGGTATATTGATGAGATACTTTTGTTTAACCCAGGTTCACTTGCCATCCAAAATGCAAGTTTGGGGTATTTGTATGCGGAAGATAAGAATATCTGGGGTGATATTGTTTATTTGTAGATTTAATTATACAAAAATAAGGAGGCGAAAATGGTTGAAGGAAAACCAGCACAAATCGTTGAGGTTTTAAGGCAGCTAAAACAGGAAAATCCTGATGTTGAAGCACTTTCAGTGGTAAGTCTTGATGGTCTTCCAATTGCAAGTTTGTTACCACCAGATGCAGAAGAGGACAGAGTAGCTGCAATGTCCGCTGCAATTCTTGCATTGGGAGAAAGAGCGCTTGATGAACTTAAGAAAGGAACTTTGGAACAGGCTTATGTAAAAGGTGAATTCGGTTATGTTATTACAACTGGTATTAAAAACCTTGCTGCGCTAATGGTTGTTACCAATAGAGAAGCAAAACTTGGAATGGTAATGCTTACAATTAAGAAAGGGGTTGAAGAACTATCTAAATTGATCTAATTATTTTAAATACTTGTTTACCGGGCTCTTGCCCGGTATTTTTATTTGAATACATCGTGCGGGTAAAGGAAATCGTGTCCAAAAGTACGTAACGAAATTTTGCATACAGGTGGTAAAGTTCTTTTAAATTGAGTTGAGAACATCCTGTTCAAGACATTTTCTACATGCTCTTTTTTAAAGCCCATTTCCATTATCTCATCTTTTGTTTTTCTTTCTTCAAGATAGAGGTATAGAATTTGGTCAATTTCAGAATATGGAGTTCCAATTTCGTCCTCATCAGTTTGTCCTGGCCACAGATCTGCTGAGGGCTTTTTATTAAGTATACTTTCCGGCACACCTATATATTTGGAAAGACCAAAAACCTGAGTTTTATACAAATCCCCTATAGGATAAATGCCTGCAGCCATGTCCCCATACCATGTTGTGTATCCTAAAAGTATTTCACTTTTGTTACTTGTGCCAAGAACTATTGAGTCAAATTCTCTTGCTTTATCAAATATTATACTCATGCGGATACGTGCAAGAAAATTACCAATTCTAAATTTATCTTGAATCTTTTCTCTTTCAAAGTAGCAATCAGCGATGTCTGTGATTTCAATGACTTCATGTTCTATACCTAAATCTTTTACGACTTTTAGTCCGTCTTCAATTGACTCTTTTGAACTTAATTTATACGGAAGAAGAACTCCAAAAACATTTTCTTTTCCAAGCGCCTCTACTGCAAGATACGCAACAAGAGCCGAATCAATGCCACCAGAAATTCCGATTAATGCGTGCTCGAAGTTATTACTTTTTAATTCTTCCTGTATAAACTTAACTATAAATTTCTTTGTTAGTTCATAATTAAGCGAGAGGTCAATCATCGCTTCCTCCAATTATTTTTCGAAGATTTTCTTCAAAAACTTGCTTGTTTTCTTCTTTAATAAGTGGAAATGACGTCCTCTTTTTGTAAATGTCTTCCGTATCTACGGTTCCAGTAACAATTTCCTCCTCAAAAAGTCCTGCTCTAACAATTTTTTTTCCAGTAGGTGACTGTACAAAACTTCCTCCGTAAAAGCCAAGCCCATCATCAAAACCAACCCTATTTACGTAAACGATAAAAAAACTAAAGAAATTAGTATATACTGATGAAGCGTTTTCAACGGTTTCTTGGATTTGTGGTTTTTCGCCTTTAAGTCCTCTAAGTGGCATATTACTAATAGCAAAAACAAAATCCACATTATCAAAATAAGCAAGACTTAGAAGCGGTGGATGAAAGAAGTCCCTGCATATTATTACACTTATTTTTCCATAGTCAGTTTTTATTGATTTATATGTTTCTCCTCTTCCAAAGAATCTTAACTCTTCAAACATTCCGTGTGTTGGAGGAAACATTTTTCTATACAGTAATTTTATTTCTCCTTTAGAGAGATACAGTGCTGAGTTGTAGATAATTTTATCTTCACCTTTTTCCGCAAACCCAAGTACAATATCAATGTTTTTACTCATTTCTTTGATAGGTTTGAAAAAGTCTGAATTTGAAGGAAGCGCAACTTCATATGTGAGGTCTCTTAATAGATATCCTGTGATACTTAGTTCTGGAAACACTATAACTCTTGCACCTTCTAAAATTGCCTTTTCTGCAAATTCAAGATGTTTTACAAGATTTTTTTCAAGATTTCCAAGCGTTGGATTAATTTGTGCAAGAGAAATTTTGAATTTCATCTATTAAATCTCCTTTCCAATGCATATAATAGTGGCAATCCTAAAAGATATGTTGCAATTGCTTCACCTATGCCTATTGTAAGTACTCCAAATAAATATGGTTTCAAGGCAAAGTGTTTAAATGAGTATTTGAATGCGTCAATAAGTCCAAGTTTTGTATTTAAAGTTGCAAGCGTTACTACATAAGAACTAACTCCTAATGCATTAAAGATAATTGGTGGAAGTGGTGCAAAGTATTTTTTAAGTTTTTTCTTTCCAATAAAGTAGGTTAAGAGAGCAGAGATTAAGGTCAAGAATGTTCCAAAAATCCAATCAATAGGTCCAAAAGGTGAAAATAAATTCGAAAGAAAGCATCCAATTGTAACACCCAATATTGCCTCAGGGAAACTATATGGGAGCACAACTAATGCCTCAGATATCCTAACTTGAATTACACCAAATGAAATTGGTGCTAATATTGTTGTTAAGGCGAAGTAGAGCCCAGCGATGATCGCAGATCTTAAAAGAATAATTAAATCATCTCTTTCTGTTTTCATTTCCCTTCTTTATGTTCTTCCTCCCTATTAGAAGGTTGTCGTTCAATCTTTGCTTTTTGGATTTGCTCCTTAAGTTGTTGTATTTCAATGCTGTATGCAATGAATGAAATGAGCCATATTATGATTCCACCGATGATGAAAGACACAAGAACCAATGCGCCCGAAGAAACATTTTCAATCAAATAACCAAAGAGATTGATTGATGTAAAGTAACTTATATTTAGAAGTATAAACCATGTTGCAAATCCAGAGAGCAAAAGCAAAATTATAAGCAAGGCACCAATTTTTTTCATTTAAACCTCCAACTTTTATATTTGCTTTTAATTTTACAATACTTTTGGGGAATTTCAAAGAAAAATTTAGAGTTTTTTTCTGAGTCTTGGGTCAATTGCATCCCTTAAACCATCACCAAACAAATTAAAACCGAGAACAGATATAAGGATTGCAAGTCCTGGGAATGTTGCAAGCCACCAATACCCACCTGTAATATAGTGATTTGAATTGGCAAGCATTGCACCCCATTCAGGTGTGGGAGGCTGAGCACCTAACCCCAAAAAACCAAGTGCCGCTGCATCAAGAATAGCACTTCCGATACTTAACGTAGTATAAACTATTATTACAGAGAGGACATTTGGCAATACATGCACTCTTAATGTCCTTAAATTTGGTGATCCAATTGCTTTTGCTGCCTCAATGTATTCGCTATTTCTTACAACAATTGTCTCTGATCTTACAACTCTTGCAATTTGCGGTGCATATGTAATTCCAATTGCAATCATGGCTTTTGATAATCCTCTTCCTAAGACAGAAACAATAACAATAGCAAGCAAGATTGAAGGCAGTGCAAACATTATATCTGTAAGTCTCATAAGAAGATTATCAATCCACCCACCGTAAAATCCTGAAAAAATACCTGCAATACCTCCAAGGAAAACCCCAATTATAACTGCGATTACACCTACCGAAAGAGATACTCGAGCACCATATATAATTCTGCTTAAAATATCTCTACCAAATTCGTCTGTTCCCAAAATGTTTTTTGTATTTCCTGCCCAAATACCCGGTTTAAGATTGTTGTAGAGGTTTTGTTCTATGGGATCATTTGGTGATATTATTGGTGCTAAAATTGAAGTTACAATAAGGATTGAAACAATTATCAAACCAAGAATTGCGGATTTATTTTTCTTCAAACTTTTTAGCGAATCGCTTAAGAATGTCTCATGTATTTGAATTTCTTCATTCATAATCTCACCTTAGTAATGAATTCTTGGATCAATATAGGCATATAAAACATCGACAATTAAATTTACTATCGCAACAACGAACGCAACAAAAATCACTGCACCTTGAATTGCAGGATAATCTCTTGCGTTTACTGCTTGCACTATATATGTACCCAATCCAGGCCAGTAGAAAATTGTTTCAGTCAATACAGCTCCTCCCATTAGCATTGCAAACTCTGTACCGGCTGATGTAAGAATTGGAATTAGAGCGTTTCTTAATGCGTGCTTAACGATTACAGTTCTTTCGGGAAGTCCTTTTGCTCTTGCTGTTCTTATATAATCCTGGCTTATTACGTTTAGCATACTTGAACGAGTTATCCTTGCGATGAACGCCATTGGAATTGTTCCAAGGGCAATGGAAGGGAGAATTAAGTGTTTCAGTGCATCGAAGAAAGCGCCAAAATTTAGTGTTAAAAGGCTATCAATGAGATATAGATGAGTTATTGGTTTTATTGAATAGAAGACCGAAAGCCTTCCACCAGTTGGAAGTAAGTTCAGTTTAATACTAAAAAGTAGTACAAGCATTATTGCAAGCCAAAATATAGGCATTGAAACACCAAAAAGTGCCAAGAACATCGTGATATAATCAAAAAGCGTGTATCTTTTAATTGCAGAGATTATTCCTGCTGTTATTCCAAAAATACTTGCAAAAAGCATTGCAAATATTGAAAGCTCCAAAGTATTAGGAAACCTAAGTGTTATCTCTGTTAGAACACTTTCGTGTGTTAGAATTGACCTTCCAAAATCTCCTCGAATCGCATATTTGAGCCATATAAGGTATTGCTCCCAAATTGGTTTATCAAGTCCCCATTTTTTTCGCATTTCTTCAAGGATCTCTTTTGATGCATGTTCACCTGCCATTGTTCTTGCAGGATCTCCAGGAATAAAGCGGACAAGTAAGAAAATAATGATCGAAACTGCAAAAAGCATCACCAAGATGTTTATAAACCTTTTAATTATATAATTTCTCACTTTTCACACCTCTGTTTTAAGTTAAGGGGGCTTTCGCCCCCTACATAAATTCAATCTATTTGGTGATACTTACTGTTTCAAAGTGGTAATCACCCGTGGGGTATAGCACAAATCCTTGCACGTTCTTACTGAAAACCAATATCTGTTTTGCGTGTGCAAGTGGCACCCAAGGTGCATCATTATGAACTATCTCTTGGACTTGTTTGTAAAGTTCTGCTCTTTTTGCTTGGTCTGTTTCTCTTTGTGCCTTAATATTTAACTCATGCACCTTCGGATTTCTGTAAAATGCAATATTTCCTGCGCTTCCAACTGTTGCAGAATCTGAGTCAAGCAAGACATACAAAAAGTCGTCTGGATCTGCATAATCTGCTGTCCATCCAAGAAGTGCCATTGGGTGTTCTCCATTTTCTGTCTTTTGTAAGTATGTTCCCCAATCATAGGTTACGATTTCAGCGTCAATTCCAACTGCCTTTAGATCTGCCTGGATTGCTGTTGCAATCTTTTGGGGATCAAACATGTAAGGTCTTGAAACAGGCATTGCCCAAAGTTGCGTTTTAAATCCATTTGGATAACCTGCTTCTTTTAGAAGTTCTTTTGCTTTTGTTGGATTATATTCATAATCTTGAATTGAATCATTGTAACCCCAAAGTGTTGGTGGAATAGGATTCTTTGCAACGACAGCAGTTCCTTTGTAGAGCTGGTCAACAATCGCCTTCTTATTTATTGCATAGTTAATTGCCTGTCTAACCCTAACATCTGCAAATGGTTTTTGGAAACCGGGTGTATCTTCACCCATATTCATTGCAAGATAACCAACATTCAAACCTGGTTCGCTTAAAATTTGGAGATTGCTATCCTGAGAGATTTTTTGTAGGTCATCTGGGTTTGGAAATTCCATTCCTTGCACTTCACCTTTTTGTAATGAAAGAAGTCTTTGAGATGCGTCTGGGATAACCTTAAAAATGAGTTTATCAATTTTTGCTTTCTCTCCCCAATAGTCAGGATTTTTCTCAAGCGTTATGTGGTCACCTTTTATCCATTCTACGAATTTAAATGGGCCAGTACCAACTGGGTGTGCAAACCACTGATCTCCCCATTTCTCACAGTTTGTAGGGCTTACAATATAAGCAGTGAACATCGCCATAGTACTGAGGAATGGTGCAAATGGATGGTTAAGTGTAATTTTTACAGTATAGTCGTCAACCTTCTCAGTCTTGCTAATTTCACTAAAGCACCATTGCCAGTATTCCCACTTTCCATACTTGTGGAACGGGTGGTTTGGATCCCTTTGACGCTCGAAGGAGAAGACCACGGCATCCGCATTAAATGGTGTTCCGTCATGGAATTTTACGCCTTGCCTTAGGTGAAATGTCCATATAAGTCCATCGCTTGATACATCCCAACTTGTTGCAAGCCATGGTTCTACCTCAGTTGTGCCTGGCTTGTAACGGACAAGACCTTCAAAGATGTTGTTCATAACAGTTATAGATTCTCCATCTGTTACATCTGCTGGATCTAGTTCAACTGCATCTCCTGCTTTTGCAAAAACAAGGGTTGTAGGTTGTGCTGCTTGTTTACATCCCGCAAATAGGCTTACTACCATAAATACGGTAATAAGCAACACCAACACTTTCTTCATACTTTCGCCTCCTTTGGTTTAAATTTTTCTTTTCATTGTGCTTTGAGGTAATTATATGAAAAAAGTTTTTGTAGTCAAGATTTTAATTTATATTTTTTTGATTTTAGTAAAATATTCGTACCAATATTATATCCGATTGATCTTGATATTGGGGCGCATTTTATTTTGAGAAGAAAGAATATTGGCAGTTCTTCGTCAGATAGTGTTTCATAATTGGCTTGTCCTTTTGCAATAATTAGTTGAGTATTTTTTAAGATTTGAATAAAGTCTTCGCTTAATTTATACAATACAGTTCCTGCCATTTGTGAGCCTGTTTCGACAACATTTTGTATTCCAGATTTTAGTGCATCTTCCTTTGTTGCGTCATTTATTATTGCCTTACTTTTTACTGCATACTTAACTTCTTTTCCAAGGTCTAACAGAGTTTCAATTAACACTCTATCAAAAACGGTTTCGCCAGCATTATCGCCAATGAAAAGAATTTTTTTGGATCTTTCTATTGCCTTTTTAAATTCTATATAATCATTTAATTCAAAATTGTCGGTTAAAAACTTTTCAAAATCTATTTCAATCTTATCGAATGTGCTTCCAAGATCTATTGCATTACCCATCATTGCAACTTTTGTGCTTTCTAAAAGTCTATCAGACCCTTTTTCAACAAATTCTTTGAGTTTTGGGTATAGGGTAAGTGCAATTTTTATATGTTCGTCTTTTATGTTTTTATATGGATCGTCGTTTTTAGTTATTTTGTATACCAATTTGTAAAGTGGTTGTGCAAGTTCAGGTGGAGTAAGATTAAGGTTTGCATTACCAAGGTATTTTGCGCTTTCCTTTAATATAATTTCAATATCACTGCTACTTTCTGTTGCAACCTTTGAAATGCGAAGTATCTGATTATATACGCAGGTAAGGCATTCAATTTCTGATTTCATACAAAATTTTATAAGAAGTTGCAACTTTTTACAAGTTAAAGTACCTTGCAGGATATGAAATATTAAGTTAAAATGTATTAGGAGGAAAAAATGGATATAAAAAATATAGTTGCATTAATAACACCATTTAAGGAAGATGGTGCAATTGACTACCAAGGATTCGAAAAATTTTTGGATTATCTTACAACTAAGTCCCCCGATGGTCTTTTTGCAAACGCAACTACAGGTGAATTTACAAATTTAAGTTTGCAGGAAAAGAAAAATGTTGCACTTTTTGTAAAGAAAAATTCCAAAGACATTCCTGTATATGTGAATGTGCACTCGACGGTTTTTGAAGAGACTCTTGAAATGTGTGAATTTGCAAAAGAAGGAAACTTCTATGCGATAGTCTCCCCACCACCGTTTTTCCTTGTGCCTTCACAAAGGGGCTTATATGATTATTTTATTAAAATCGCAGAAACTTCTGAGTTACCTACGTTTATCTATAACATCCCAGCACTCACTGGTTACTCTCTATCGGTAGATTTAATTAAGGAACTTGCAAAGCATCCCTTAATAAAAGGTATCAAGGTAACATATGATAACATGGGATACCTTGTTAGGCTTGTGAATGAAGTAAAGGCAGTAAAAAGTGACTTTGAAATTTTTACAGGAACTGAGCAACTCTATGTGCCACTAATCGTAACAGGTGGAGATGGAGGAGTAATGGCTCTTGCAAATATAGCGCTCGATATTTTTAATGAGGTTAAGGCTGCATTTATCAGAAGAGATTTAGAAAAGGTAGTAGAGTTGCACAAAAAAATTACAAGGCTAACGTATATTTATAATCTTACAACTTCTTTTGGTTATGCGATTAAAGTTGCACTTGGTTTTATGAACATCCCTATTGAAAGGTATGTAAGAAGACCTCTTATGGAAGATTCTTTTAACGAAGAGGAGTTTAGAAATATACTTAAAGGGGTAGGTTTAATATGAATGAACTTGAAAGAAAAATAATTGAAGCATTAAAAAAGGTGAAAGACCCTGAAACAGGAAATGACATAATATCAGAAAACCTTGTTTATGGATTTACACCAAAGGAACAATACATAAAGGTTTTTGTTTCCTTCGAGGGTTCAACTCCCACTTGTAATTTTTGTAAGGCAATTTCCTGGACAATAATAGACAAAATTTCATCTGAGATCATTTCTGCTTTAAAGGAAATTGGATTTGAAACGGTTGAGGTTGTTGAAGAGTTGAACCCAAAACTTATATACAAAGCAGGTTAAGGCTGGAGCACCTCTTCCGTATTGCCATTTGCAGAAATTATAACCTCGTATCCAGGATAAAATTGCTCGAGAGTTTTAGTTATTTCTGCCCTTATTGCTGCTACTCGGCAAGAGCCACCTGCAATGACTAATAGCTCTTTACCAAAATCAATTTGCACCTTGTTGCTTGTTATTTTTTCAATTTTGTTTATCGTTAGGTTTTTCGGGGTTGTCATTAAATAGCCTTCGGATTCTTCATTTTTGGTTGGTCCCAAAAGGAATATCTTCATTGTGTCTATTGGTATATCTTGAGAGCTTGAAGCTATACGCCTCTCAACTGGGAATACCTTGGTGCAGTCAAGCATTTCAGGATTTTTCTTTGTATTACCGTAAAAAACTAAAACTGTTTTGTAGGGCATTCCATAGTTAATACTTTTTTCGTCGGAACTTGTGATTGTACCATCCTTTGGCGAAGCAATATACGCTACAACTTTGATCTTATCGGTTTGCGGAAATACTTTCAATTTTATGTCTTCTTTAAAATTTCCGAATTGACCCATATCTTTTGCATCTGTTATTGTAGAGCCCTGAAACAGAATAAAATCATTACCATCGACTACCTTAATACCAATAGTGTTTTCAAATGCGCGACCTCTGCCTTCGATACGAATTGAGCCATCGCCATTTACACTTACTTTTGACAGTGAAACTTCCCTTTCCTTAAAAATACTACAACCAGATAAAAACATTAAAACAACCAGAAACACTACCAAAATTTTTTTCATATATACCTCCTCTTTAATTAGATACTATCGGTCTTAAAAAAGTTCCAAAATTTTCTTTTCAATTTCTGAGTAATCGTATGCAAGTTCGTAAATTTTCATAATTTCATCTTTGTAAATCGGTTTCTTCGCTCTTATAAAGTCTTGGTTTCCGTCATCTCTTAAGGCAGATTCAACAAATGCTTTGAAAGATTCTTTTTTCACTCCAAGGTCTTTTAAACCATTAAGTGCGTTAATTTGCCTGAGCCAATCAACTATTCGTAAGATAGTTTCTCTTGGGTTGGTTATGCCAAAGACCATCTCCCCAAAAAGTGCAAGTCTATCTTTGTGAAGGTCATATGTGAAAATTAAGTATGCTGGAATAATTGCCGATAGCCCTCTTCCATGTGCAATACCATAGATACCAGAAATTGGATGCTCCAATCTGTGCATTGGATGAGGGCCTTTCCTTCCTGCATTCGGTATTCCAGATAGCGCAAGTGCCGCAATCCATGAAAGTGCCTCTCTTGCCTCGATGTTTTGAGGATCATGAAAAACTACTTCACCCGCTTTCATACATTCCTTTAAGAGACCTTCAGAAATTCTGTCTGAAACAGGTGCGTGTGCATTAGATGAAAGATAGCTTTCGAAGATATGAGTGAACATATCAACTACACCATCTATTGTAGACCTTTGAGGAACTGAGAGTGTAAGAAGTGGGTCGATTATTGAGATTGAGGGAAATAACTCGGGATGGAAAAGCCCTCTTTTGTCTCTTGTCTCCGAATTTGTTACAACTGCTGCGTTGTCAAGTTCTGAGCCTGTTGCTGCAAATGTTACGATAGTAAGGAGAGGGAGAGTTTTATCTTGAATAGTTTCTTTTGGTGGTCTTTCAAAGTAATCCCAACAAGACTTCTCTGTTTTTGCTATTACCTTAATAATTTTTGCTGCATCTATTACGCTTCCACCACCTATTGCAATGATAAAATCAACATTTTCATTTCTTGCAACTTCACCGCCTTTATCAACTGTCTTTGATTCTGGATTTGGTTCTATTTCTGAATACACAACATATTTAATACCTACTTCATCTAATTGTTTAAGTGCTTTATCAAGTAATCCAGACTCTTTTGCAAAACGTCTTCCCGTAACAACAAGTGCCTTCGTTCCGAGTTCTCTTGCATACTTTCCTAACGAGTTAAATTCACCTTTTCCAAATACTACTTTTGTTGGTATATGTAATACAAAGTTATCCATATTTTACCTCCTTCATTTAATTATAACCCAAAAACGTATATAATAATTGTGAATGAAGAAAATAATATTGGTTGATGGAAGTAGCGTAATTTTTAGGGCTTATTATGCCTTGCCTAAGTTTACGACCTCAAATGGTATTCCAACTTCTGCAGTTTATGGATTCCTGAGGATGCTTTTGAGAATCCTTAAAGATGAAAAACCTGAATATATTGCTGTTGCTTTTGATAAAAAAGCACCCACTTTTAGGCACATAGAGTATAAAGAATATAAATCTCAAAGACCGAAAATGCCAGACGAACTATCAGTTCAGTTTGATATAGTAAAGGAAATTCTTGATGCAATTGGGATAAGGTATTACGAGCTTGAAGGCTTTGAGGCAGATGATATAATAGCAACGTTTGTAGAGAAACTTAAAAAATTCGAACTTGAAATTTTAATACTATCTTCTGATTTTGATCTTGCCCAACTTATTCAAAAGAATGTTAAACTACTTATTACTAGAAAAGGTGTAACAAAGATTGAGGTTTACGACGAGGAAAGATTCGTCAAGGAATTTGGTTTTGAGCCCACACATCTTGTTGACTACAAGGCACTATTGGGCGATGTTTCAGATAATATTGAAGGAGTTAAGGGGATAGGAGAAAAAACTGCAAGCAAACTAATAAGTGAATTTAAAAATGTTGAAGATATACTTAAAAATGAGGAAGTTGCACTAAAATTTAGATTAAAAGATGAAGAAGAGAAGATACTTAAAAATAAATCACTTTGTATGCTTGTTAAAGATGTCCCAGTTAAATTTGAAATTGATGACCTAAAAGTACCAGATTTTAAAACGGAGAATACCCATAAGGCACTCAAAAAATATGAATTTAACTCGATATCAAAAGAATTTGGATTTAAAGAAGGAGATTTAGTTAATGATTCGCTTTTTGGAAATGCTAATAAAGAGGAGTTAAAGTCTACAAATTTAAAAATAGAAGATAGAGGGGACTCTGCTGAAAAAGCAGTTCTATATGTTTCATCTAATGAAAAGCGATTAGAGAATGTTATACTTGTATATAATGAATCTATTTATGAGTTTGATTTTGAAAACAAGCTTTTCCTTGATCACAGACATCTTCCAATTCTGAAAGATGTTCTTTTAAATGCAAATTTGGAAAAGTATACGAACAATTTGAAAATGCTTTATAAAGTTGCAGACTATATTGGAGTGCCCTTAAACAATGTTTTGCTTGATTCATCACTTGCTCTATACCTTATAGACCCAGACGGAGAAGATTTTTCTATAAAGAATTTTAAACGTTACTTAAATGCAGAAATAGAAATTGCTAATTTACATGATGAATTAAACTTTCTAAAGAACTACGGACATCATATTTTAGAGTATCTAAAGAAGGAAGGTTTGGAATTCGTATTTAGAAATATTGAATTACCGCTCGCGAAGGTCCTTTACAACATGGAAAAATTAGGTATAGCAATTGATGTAGAATATTTTGAAAGACTGAACGATGAAATTGATGCAAGAATTCAGGAGCTTGAACAGAAAATTTATAAATTAGCAGGTATCTCATTCAACATATTATCTTCAAAGCAATTGTCTTCTGTTTTGTATGAAGTATTGGGAATTGAATTTCCAAAAGGTTATTCTGGTGGCACAGGAAGTAGTATTTTAACTGAAATAAGCAATTCTCATCCGATAATCCCTCTCATTATTGAATATAGACACCTTGTAAAATTAAAAAATACATATATTGAACCAATACCACATCTTGTTTCAAAAGAAACAGGGAGATTGCATACTATATATCATCAGATTGGAACCTCAACAGGAAGATTAAGAAGCACAAATCCTAATCTACAAAACTTACCAGTGAAAGATGAATGGGGGAATAAGATCCAAAGAGGTTTTATAGCCCAAGGAGAAAATAACGTGCTTGTAAGTGCAGATTATTCTCAAATAGAACTACGCATACTTGCACATCTATCAAAGGATAAAAATCTTATTGAATCTTTCTTAAATAAAGAAGATATCCACAAAAGAACCGCAATGGAAATATTTAACTTAAAAGAAAGTGAAGTTACCAAGGAGAAACGAAATCTCGCAAAGGCTATAAATTTCGGAATTATTTACGGAATTTCTCCTTATGGCCTTTCGAAGCAGATTGGTATCTCAAAGGATGAGGCTAAAGAGTATATTGAGCGTTATTTTAATCGTTATCCAATGGTAAGAGAATATATTGAAAAAGAGATTGTCTTAGCAAAAGAAAAAGGAGAAACTCGAACGATATTTGGAAGAAGACGGTTTATACATGGGCTCGACGACAAAAATGGTGTTATAAGAGAGAGTGCAAAAAGAATTGCAATAAATAGTCCTATTCAAGGAAGCGCTGCAGATATAATAAAACTTGCAATGGTCGAGATAGAAAACAAAATAAAAGATATAAGAATTTTACTGCAGATCCACGATGAACTTGTGTTTGAGATAAAGCGAGATGCACTCATTGAAAAATTACCCTTAATTAAAAATACAATGGAAAATATTTGTAAGCTGAGTGTGCCACTTGAAGTTGATATTTCTTATGGTAGAAACCTTGGGGAGGCACGTACGTGAAGGTAATTGGGCTTACTGGAAATATAGCCTCAGGAAAAAGTTCAGTTTCAAAAATATTAAGAGACTTAGGTGCAAAAATTATTGATATGGATAGTATTGCAAAAGAAATTCAAAACACTAACTATAAGGGTGTAGTCGATAAAATTAGAGAAACTTTTGGCGTAAGCGTTTTTCAAAATGGGAAGCAGCTTGACAGACGTGCATTGGGAAACATCGTCTTTAGCGATAAAAAGATGCTTGAGAAATTGAACAACATCATGATACCTGTAATGACTGAAAGACTTTTGGAAGAATTAGAAAAAGCAAAAAATGAAAATGTCGATGTTGTTGTTGTGGATGCTGCGATTCTTATTGAGGCAAATTGGGATAGATTTACAGATGAAGTTTGGGTTGTATATACTCCTAAAGAACTACAAGTAAAAAGATTAATTGAAAGGGAGAATATAGATAAAGAGTTAGCTTTAGAAAGAGTGAATTCCCAAATGAGAATTGAGGAAAAAATGAAGCGTGCTAATGTAATTATTGACAATAGTGGAGATTTTGAAGATTTAAAGCAGAAGGTATTGGAATTATGGCGGAAAATGAAAAGTTCTACTTGAGTTATTCAAAAATCGCAACATATGTAAAATGTCCGTTAAGATATAAGTTTATTTATATTGATAATTTGGAGACAGAGATAAAACCTTATTTTAGCCTTGGGAATTCTATTCACAAAGTCCTTGAGAAATTCTATAGTCCCAATGAAAACTTTAAAGTTCTTAAGAAAGATCCTTATAAGTATCTCATTGAACTTCTCGATAAGCACTGGATAAGCGCTGGTTATAAAAACGAAATAGAAGAAATAAAAGCGAAAAATGAAGCCAAAGAAATGCTTACTGCTTATTATAGAGAAAACATTTTTGGATTTACTCCTGCTTTTGAGGTTGAATCTGAATTTTCAATTCCGTTTTTGGGGTTGGAGTTGAGAGGACGTCTTGACCGAGTTGATAGTGTAGGAAAAGATTTTGTAATAATTGATTATAAAACCAACAACTTTCTTTCAGATTCATTCAGAGAAGAGGAAATTTTACAACCAGTAATTTATAAAATTGCAGGCAATTATAAATACGGGAAAAGTATTAAAGAAATCAGTTTTCATTATCTAAGGAAAGGGAAAAAAATTAACTTTGATATTGGACTTTATCTTATTGAAAAAAGTAAAAAGAGAATTACAGAAATTACAGAGAATATATTTAAAGGGAAATTTCCACCCAATGTTAATGGAAGTTGTAACTCCTGCGAGTTTAAAGACCGATGCGAAGCTTACGCTCTTTTAAAATTATCTCGTAAATCTCTTTAACTGTATTCTCCAAGATATCGTTTACAACGACATAGTCATACAGGTATCTTTCTTCAATCTCTTCTTTGGCTCTTTTTGTTCTTTTTTCTATCTCAGATAAATTTTCGGTTCCTCTTTTGTTAAGTCTTTCGATGAGCGCTTCTATGCTTGGTGGCATTAAAAATATTAAAAGTGCTTCATCATATTTATTTTTAATTTTTTTTGCTCCTTGTACATCAATTTGAAAGATAACATCCTTTTCGTTATTTAAACCTAAGTCGACGAATCTTTGTGGTATACCATAAAGATTCCCATGGACAATAGAATACTCTGCTAATTCCCCTTCTTCTATCATTTTTCTGAAGGATTCTTCGCTTACAAAAAAATAATCTATACCATCAATTTCGTTTTCTCTTGGATGCCTTGTTGTGCAAGTTATTGCAATTTCAAAACGTGGATCAAGTTTAACAAGTTCTTTACTAACCGCACCTTTTCCAACACCTGATGGACCTGATATAACTATAATCATGGTTTTAAAAGTTCCAAGGCTTTATCTAATTGTTCATCCTGTGTAGTTTTTGGGTCATCTTGAACTTCAATGTCTGGTTTAATGCCAATTCCATTAATACTTGATTTGTCAGGAAGAAGATACTCCTCTACCGTTATCTTAAGAGAATATGACTGAGGAAGAGGGAAAATTTGCTGTATAACGCCTTTACCAAATGTTTTTTCGCCAATAATTTTTGCAACTTTATAGTATTTCAACGCGCCTGTTAAAATTTCTGAAGCACTTGCAGTGCCACCATCGACAAGAACAACCATTGGAATACTAAGTTTTTTACCACTTATATTAATTGGTGTTAGTTTTCCGCTTCTATCTTTTGTGTAAAGTAAAACTCCACTTGGAATAAACTGACTGGCAACATTTTCACATTCAGACAAAAGTCCACCGGGATTACCTCTTAAATCTAAAATGATTCCTCGTACATTTTTCTCTTTAAATTCGTTTAATGCTTTTTCAACATCTTTTCCTGCTCCTTCAGAAAACATAAAAATGCTCAAATAGCCAATCCTACCATTGTCAAGATACTTTATCTCAGTTAAAGGTATGTTTATGGTCGCTCTAATTATGTTAAATGTAAGTTCCGTGCTATTTCTTTTTATCTTTAATGTTACCTGTGTTCCAACCTTACCTTTTACCATTGATGCAACTTCATCTAAGGTGAGGCCGTATGTAGATTTTCCGTTTACCTCGACTATAATATCCCCTTTTATCAATCCACTTTTTTCAGCAGGGGAATCTTTAAAAACAGTTACAATTTCCGGGTAATTTAATTCTTTGTTTTTGTTTATAACAACTCCAATTCCAGCATATTCTCCTTTTACCTCTTCCTGAAGTGCTTTTGTTTCTTCTGGATTCATGAAAACTGTATAAGGATCATTCAAAGAGTTAACCATTCCTTTTATGAGTTCTTCTTCAGTAATGGGTTTATAGAAATTTGAAAGAAGGTAATCTGCGGTTCTCGTAAGAAGCAAGTGAGAGCTTGTTTTACTAACTCCTATTGGATATCTGAACCCTACAAAATAACCAGCGACAAACGAAACTATTAAAAGCAAAATTACTGTAAGTATGGTGTTTCTCTTCATTTATATCTCCTTAATCAAGGATTAGTTTATCAACATTTCCTAATTTTTCAAGAGTTTTAAGGTATTCAGAGTAATTTTTATCTCCCATCAAGGCGTGTGTAAATTTTTTACCAATTTCAACAGATGGTTGATCAATTGGATTTATATTTAGAATCTCTCCCAAAGCAAGCACTTCGAGTTCTAAAAAGTAAATTAATTCACCCAAGGTTTCTTCGTTTATTTTTTCGATTTCTATCGAAACGTTTGGTCTACCGTTCTGAGTTAAGGCCATCTTGGTTGCAATATATTCGTTTAATAGTAATTCTGAATAATATTTTCCACTTAAGAAGTTAATTTCATCGTGTTCTAAGCTTTTCTTAATTTCTATGTCTTTTCTAAATTTGTTTGGTGCAACGAAAATAATTAACTTGTCATACGGACCTTCCATGAAAAGTTGGAGTGTTGAATGCTGATGGTACGGTCCCCTTGCGACAACAGGTGTAATACCTGAATGAATTTCTTGTCCATCTCTTGTAAACTTTTTACCAATGCTTTCTGCAAGGAGTTGTTCATAAAACTTGCCTAAATATTCAAGACCGTCAGAATATGAGAACAAAACGTTTATGTTAACACCCTTTTCTCTAAAAAATTTGTATTGAATCAAAGCAAAAACCATCGCACTATCTTCAATTGGTTTCTTAGACAAAAATTTTTCTTTCCTTTTTTTTGCAGAAAGTAAGAGTTTTTCAATATTAACATCCTCAAACGCAGCAGAAAATAGGCCAACATGCGATAAAACAGAATATCTACCGCCCACTTTCGGATGAATAGGATATGTCTTAATCGCAAGTTCCTCTGAAAGTTTCCTTAGAAAGCCTTTTTCCGGGTCAGTTGTGAAAAGAAAATGGTCTTTCGGATTGAGCCCCTCTTTCTTAAAAAGGTCGATCAGTAAAAGTAAATTTAACAATGTCTCACTTGTTGACCCAGATTTTGTTATGATATTGAAAAACGTTTTCTTAAGGTCAAGACTTCTAAGAAGTGTAATATTTGTCTCTGGATCAATATTATCGATGAAATAGATTTTCTTAGATTTTTCTAAATTTGAATATACACCGTTAATTGAATAATGAAGAAGTTCATTACCGAGAATTGAGCCACCCATTCCAATTACTACAAGATTGTCGAATCTTTCTTTTATATTTGAAGCGTAGTCTTTAATTTCACGAACCTCATTGAGCATTGCATCTGGAAGATTTAGGGGATAGTAGTCATCATTAATTCGTGACAGTATTCTATTTTTAACGGTTTTAAGTAAATCTTCTTCTTTTAAAATTTCAGCTTTTTGTATCCCACGAATGCCTATATTTTCACTCAATATATTCGAATAATCAATTTTCACTTAATCCACCTGCCTTGTTAAGAATTTGAATCGCAAAATGCGATAATTTATTTAGTTTTTCTTCTGAATATGCTTCGAGATAAATTCTCATTTTTGGCTCTGTTCCAGAGAGTCTAAAAAGAATCGTGCTTTGATCTTCGAGGGTAATTTGCAAACCATCAAGTTCATTGATATTAGTTACAGCAAGTAGCTCTTTGTTTTGAATGATGTACTCTTTGAGGAGACCCATTAACTTAGACTGTAATTCTTTAGAAAATGAGAAGTCTATCCTTTTATTATGTACCGTGCCGTATCTTTCGAACAAATTGTTCATTAATTGCCTAAGGCTTTTCCCGTAGTGAGAGATTATTTCGAGCACAAGAGTGTCAATTAATATACCGTCTTTTTCTTGAAGCCATCCCTGTAACGAAGCACCACCACTTTCTTCTCCTCCAAAAATTGCTTTTTTCTCAAAAAGTGCTTCTCCTATGTACTTAAAACCAACAGGTGTAACAATTGCTTCAAAACCATGTGCATGGGCGATTCTATCAAGTAGTGTTGTCGTTGAAATTGTTCTAACAACATTCCCTTTAAGTTTTCTTACATCAAGAAGGTAATGGTAAATAATTGATAGGATAATATTTGGGGGAACGAAGCTACCGTCTGAATCTATAAAGCCGAAACGGTCTGCATCGCCATCTGTAGAGATTCCAATATTTGCTTGTTTTTTAAGAACGGCTTCTTGCAAAGGTTTAAGGTTTTCTTCTATCGGTTCTGGATGGAGTTTTCCAAAAAGTGGATCACGCACTCCGTGAATCATTTCAAAATCAGTAATATCTTGAATCAATGGCGGAAGAAATCTTCTTCCTGTTCCGAAAAATGGTTCATAAACAACTCTAAGACGTTTTTCTCTAATTTTTTCAAAGTCGACCATTTTTCGTAAGTTATCAAAGTAGTTTGTTTTATCAAAAATGTGAATTAAACCTTTCGAAACTGCCTCATCAAAGTTAGTTATCTGAATTTTTTCTTTATTTTCTTTTATTTGGTTGGTTATTTCCTCGATTCTCTTTGTTTCTTCTGGAAGAGCAGGTCCACCTGTTTTATTCGAAAATTTAAGGCCATTATACATGTAATCGTTATGAGACGCTGTAATATTAATTCCTCCGTCTGCATTTTTATCTAATATTTCGAAGGCAACGACAGGAGTTGGTATATCGTATTGGGAAAAATAAACTTCAATTCCGTATGCAGCAACAACCGATGCTGAAGTTTTTGCAAAATCCTCAGACATGAAACGTGTATCGTATCCTACAATAATTGATCTTGCACCAATTTCCTTAAGGTAGTAGGCTATACCCGCTGAAGCAAGCCTAACATTTTCAAAAGTAAAGTCGTCTGCAATTATTCCTCTCCAGCCTGATGTACCAAATTTAATTGGCATTTAATAGCTCCTTATAAATCTCTAAATATTTCATTGCTGATTGTTCCCATGAAAAGTTACAGCTCATGCCAATCCTAATTAATTTTAACATTAAATCTTTGTTTTTGAAAATAGAAAGCGCTCTGTTTATTGCTGAAGTTAACTCATCGCTTGAATATTCTTCGAAAGAAAAACCATTTCCACATTGTGTTATATCTGAATAGTTATCAACTGTATCCTTTAATCCACCCACTTCATGGACGATTGGAAGTGTTCCATATCTTAATGCAATCATCTGCCCTAACCCGCAAGGTTCATATTTTGAAGGCATGAGGAAGAAGTCAGATGAAGCATATATCTTATGAGCAAGCGCTTCGTCAAACGTTAAAAATAATTTGAATTTTTCTGGATAAAGGTCTGAAAGTGCCTTTAATTTTTCTTCAAGAGGTTTTTCCCCAGTTCCAAGAATTACTACATTTGCATCTTCTTTCAAAATCTCTTTTAGAGACTCTGAAAGTATATCTAAACCCTTTTGTGATGCAATTCTTGATACCATTCCAAGAAGTGGTGCATCTATACTTTTTAACCCAAGTTCTTTTACGAACTCAATTTTGTTTTCTCTTTTACCCTGTAAATTGTCTAAATCAAACTTTTTATAAATTAGTGTGTCTGTTTGCGGATTCCAAATTTCGTAATCAATACCGTTTAGTATTCCTATAAGATTGTTTTTTCTCGATTTTAAAATTCCTTCCATTCTTTCACCAAACTCCTCAGTAAGAATTTCCTTTGCATAGGTCGGACTTACAGTGCTTATTTTATCAGAGTATACAATGCCTGCCTTCATGAAACTCACTTTTCCATAAAATTCAACGCCATCAATTGAGTAATATTTTTCATCAATTTCTAATAACTTTAAAAAGTCATAGTCAAAATTTCCTTGATATGCAAGGTTGTGAATTGTATAAAGGGTTTTATATGGTAGTTGTTTATCCTTAACAAAAAGAGAAATAAGTCCTGTTTGCCAGTCGTTTAGATGTAGCACATCTACTTTGAGGTTTAAAACCTTTAAAGTTTCAAGAACAGCCTTATCAAAAAATCCGAATCTTAAAGGATTATCGGGATAATCTACCCCTTTTTCCCCGTATAGACTATCTCTGTTAAAATACTCGTTCTGTTCTATTAAGACAGCGATTCCGTTTTTGTAAAATTCAACTACATTTGCAATCCCTTCAACATCTTTTCCATAAATTTTAACTTTGAATGGAATTCTTTTTTCAAATTGTTTGAATAGTTCTTTAGTTTTCTTATAGTAAGGAGTAAACAGGTAAACTGTTTCTCCCATACTTGAAAGCACTTTAAACAATGCTCCTGCAACATCTGCAAGTCCTCCTGTTTTCGAAAATGGCACTGCTTCGCTTGAAACTATTCCTATATTCATGCCTGTTTTTCCTCCTTAGCATTTCTTAAGAATTGTGCTGCCTGTTCTGGAATCATTGGATTAATATAAAAACCTGATCCCCATTCAAACCCAGCAAGTTGTGTAAGCCTCGGGACTATGTGGATATGGAAGTGGTAGTATGAGATATTCAGATTATCAAGGGGTGATGTGTGAATATAGAAATTATAGGGAACATTTGGTACTGCTTTTTCAAGCATTTTCAAAGAATTCTGAAGAATTTCTGCAAGTTTTATAATTTCATTTGCTTTTATCTGTCCAAAGTCTGAAATGTGTTCTTTTGGAAGAATCATTATTTCAAAAGGAACGGCTGCTGCAAATGGAACAATTGAAATAAACTTTTCATTTTCGTCAATCAGTCTTTCCTTCTCTTCAAGTTCTTGCTGAACGATATCGCAGTAAATACATCTTTCCTTATACTGGTAGTATCTTAAGGCCATATCAAGTTCAAGCTTGACAACATCTGGTAAAACAGGCGTTGCAATTAACTGACAATGCGGGTGCTCTAATGATGCGCCTGCCCTTCTTCCTTTGTTCTTAAAGACGAGAATATATTTAAGTCTTACGTCCTTTCTTAAATCAAGCATCCTTTCTCTAAACATCCAAATTACTTTTTCAACTTGGTCAAGTGGAAGAGATTCAAGAGATTTATAATGATCGCCTGATTCAATAATCACTTCATGGGCTCCTATACCATTCATAACATCGTAGATGCCTTTTCCATGACGATTTAGTTCTCCTTCCACCTTTAATGCCGGAAACTTGTTTGGTACTACACGTACATCCCACCCTGGACCATTTGGAAATGATCCATCTTCTCTTATTGCAGTAATTTCAGGGGGGGTCATTGATTCATGTCCGACACAAAATGGACAGTTTTCAGGACCTTTTAAAACCTCTTCTTCGCTTTTAAAATCAGTTGGTCTTAATGCTCTTTCTGTAGCGATAATAACCCATTTTCCTGTTGTTGGATCTCTTCTTAGTTCTGGCATTTAAACCTCCTTATGGGAAACTTTTAATTGGGTAATACAAATATGGTTTGACATCGATTTTATTTTCCAAAAGTGCTTTAATTAAATGTCCTCTAAAAAGATAATCAAAATCAAAGTTAATTTCATTCTTGTGAAAATCACTGTACCACCAGAAGTGATCACTTGCTTGTGCTTTCAAAATGAATTCTTTTGCGGTATCATTGTTGACGAATTTGCGTGTCTCAATTAGGTAAGTCCAAGCAGTATTAGTTTCTTCATCTCCAATCCATGTGTCAAAATGTCCGTTTATCCAAGAGCCAGGTACAAAATAATTAATTTCTTTTATTGGTTCTGCTTCACTTCCAAGAAGAGTTTCCTTTCCACTGAAGGATTTAAATAATTCTTCCATGAAGTTTGCACCATAATTTTCAAAATACTCCCATGGATTTTCTCCATCAAGGATAAGGATAAGATTACCGTTTTTTTCAAGTTCATGTTTCAGGTCGGCTACTGCATCGCTAGGTTTCATTTTATTGTACATAAAGCCAATTTTATCAGAAACAGAATGATTTCTCAGGAATAAGGTAACATCTTTATAGTTGTAAACCCCCTGTCCTAAACCAAGTGATCTTACAAGGGTTTCGTCACTTCCGATCCATTTAATTTTTGAGTTTTTAAATAAGATGACTGTTTCTTCAGATATACTTCCCTCTGCAGGCCACATTCCATTAATTTGTATGTTAAAGGTGTCAAAACCTATACTTAGAGCCTTGTCTATGTGTATTTTTGCATCTTCATATAAATTTGATTGCAAATTAGGGATTTTTGCATCTTTTTTGCTTTTAACTGCAGAATTTAAGTCAAGAAGAAGCGGAATTATTGGATGATAATATGGTGTAACCGTTATTTCAATTTGGTTTCTTTTAATTAATTCCTTGTAAATATCGAAAAGGCTATGTATAATCTTCTTTTCAAGATTGATAAGAACTTCTTTATCTTGTTTTGTAAAATTCATACCTTTATTCCTCAATTCGATTATTTCCTCATCAATTTGAGCGAAAGCAGATAACTTAAAAATAACTTGAAAATCAAGAATTTCTTGGGATGATAATTTTTCTCCTTTAGAAAATTTTTCTTTTAAGTAATCGAAACGCTTGTTTTTAAAAGAATAAGGTGTTTTAAATCTCCTGAATATAAAATTTATTTCACTTTCACTTAAACTTTCAGGTTCTGCATCTTCATAAACTTGGTAAACGTCTTTCTCGCCATCTTGGTATTGTTTTATTTGCTCTATAAGAATTCCTGAAAAATTAATGTTTGCCTTAAACTCACTTTTTAGAAGCATTGATGGAACAGAATAATAGCCATTAAGTGCATGTCTTCTAACCCAAGGTAGAATAATTTTTCCTGTTAAGGAATCTAAATAATCTGGTTGGTGCATGTGAAGCCATAAAAATAGTTTATTTTGCATTTTTAACCTCAATTTATTTTGTATTTTTAATAAAAATATACTATAATAGTATACATAACATTGCATTTATTACAAAATGTAAAAAATAGGAGAGGTGAAACAATGGCTGACGTAAAATTGGTTAACGTTACAAAAAAATTTGGCAACGTAGTCGCAGTTGACAATGTAAACATTGATGTAAAAGATGGAGAATTCTTAGTGCTACTTGGACCTTCGGGATGTGGAAAAACAACCACACTTAGAATTGTTGCAGGACTTGAGGAAGTTACGTCCGGAGAAGTCTATATAGGAGGTAAATTAGTCAATGATATTCCACCGAAGGATCGTGACATTGCAATGGTTTTCCAAAATTATGCTCTTTATCCTCATATGAACGTGTATAGAAATATATCTTTTGGACTTGAATTGAGGAGAGTTCCAAGAGATGTAATTGACAAAAAAGTAAAAGAAGTTGCACAAATGTTAGGTCTTGAGAATCTTCTTGAAAGAAAACCTAAGGAACTTTCAGGTGGTCAGAGACAGAGGGTTGCACTTGCCCGAGCGATTGTAAGAGACCCAAAAGTTTACCTTATGGACGAGCCTCTTTCAAACCTGGATGCAAAACTCAGAGTGCAAACAAGGGGTGAACTTATCAAGTTACATGAGAGACTTGGTGTTACGACAATTTATGTGACGCACGACCAAGTTGAGGCAATGACTCTCGGCGACAGAGTTGTAGTAATGAATAAAGGAAAAGTGCAACAGATAGGGACACCTAAGGAAGTTTTCGATAAGCCAGCAAACAAATTTGTTGCAGGGTTTGTAGGCACACCTCCTATGAATTTCTTTAACGTAACTGTCGAAAAAGAGGGCGAAGACCTTATATTAAAAGGTTCTGATTTTAAACTTAAACTCTTAAAAGATCATGCAAAACTATTGGAATCTGCAAATCTAAGAAGACGTGAAGTTATCCTTGGAATAAGACCAAAAGATATTTTCCCCAAGGAGGAATTGCTCGAGAATATGAAACCTTTTGTTGAACATTTAAAGGCACCAATTGATTTTGTTGAACTTATGGGATCTGAAACTTTCTTACACTTTAAATTGAATGGTACTCTTGCAATCGCACGTGCATCTGCAAACGCAGACTATACGATGGGCGATATTGTTGAGTTATATGTTGATCTAAGAAACATTCACGTTTTTGATAAAGAGACAGAATCTGCCTATTTCTAATGCAGGTTGGTATTTGTAATATTAAGTTTGTAGTTCCTGATTCTTTTTCACTTAAAGATAAAAGGCAAGTAACTCAAAGCCTATTTAAAAAATTACGTAACAATTTTAACGTATCTATTGCAGAAGAAAGTGTTGACTCCTGGAAGGATGTTTATATAACAGTTGTTAGTGTAAACACGGAAAGGTCACATCTTTTTAGCACACTATCAAAGGTAGTGGAATTTATTAAAAGTGAGCCAAGAGTAGTACTTGAGGACTATCACATAGAAATCATATAAGGAGGAGGATTAAATGAAGGTTCTTTACAACGGAAAAATTATAACTTTAGACAAAGACCGACCATATATTGAAAATGGTGCTATCGCAATTGACGATGGTGTAATTTTCGATGTGGGAACAACCCAGCAGATCACTTCTAAGTATAAAGATGCAGAACTATACGACCTTGAAAATAGATATGTAATTCCAGGTTTTATAAACACTCACATGCACCTTTATAGCACTTTTGCACGAGGTTTCGGATTTGGCGGAGCGAGTCCCTATTCATTTAAAGAAATTCTTGAGCAGATTTGGTGGAAACTTGATAAACTCCTAATTTCTGAAGAGGAAATCTATTATAGTGCTTTAATGCCTGCAATTGAAGGACTGAAATCTGGCACGACCACTATTATTGACCATCATGCCTCATTTGGACTTATAGATGGTTCTCTTGATATTGTAGAAAATGCTTTAAGAGATGTCGGTATAAGAGGAGTGCTTGCATTCGAAACCTCAGATCGATGGGGTAAAGAATTATCTGAGCAGTCAATAAGGGAAAATGAAAGATACATTAAAAAGGAAAAAGATAGAGATTTCTTCAATGCGCTTTTTGGATTACACGCTTCCTTTACGCTTTCAGATGAAACACTTGAGAGAGTCTCAAGTATAGCAAACTCTCTAAATGTTGGGTTTCATATTCATGTTGCGGAAGGTATTGAAGATGTAGAAAGCGCCTTAAAAGTTTCAAATAAGAGAACCGTAGAAAGATTGAAAGATTTCGGAATACTTAAAAAAGATACACTCGCAATTCACTGTATTAATATAAATGATGTTGAAATTGATATTTTAAATGAAACTCATACAACTGTTATTCATAATCCAGAGTCTAATATGAACAATGGAGTAGGTGTTGCTCCAATTCTTGAAATGGATAGGAAAGGTATTTTAATAGGACTTGGAACTGATGGTTACACGCCTTCAATGATAGAATCAGTAAAAGTTGCGTATATATTGCCTAAACTTCACTATAAAGACCCGAGAGTAGGAAGTGATCTTGCAAGAAGAATGCTGTTTGAAAATAATGCTTCGGTTGCAAATCGTTTCTTTAATAAAATTGTGGGTGTCATAAAAGAAGGAGCATATGCGGATCTTGTTGTGCTTGACTACAATCCTCCAACTCCGCTAAATGAAGACAATTTCTTCTTCCATCTTATTTTCGGCATTAGGGAAAACTCTGTAAGAGACGTTTTCGTTCATGGTAGGTTATTGGTAAAAGACCAAAAACTTACACACATTGACGAGATTGAGGTATCAAGAAAATCACAAGAAATTGCAAAGAATTTCTGGAGGCGGTTTTAGTCATGGAACTTGATAGAAGAAAACTTTCAAATATTATTGATGTTGCAAGGAGAAGGAAAGCGGCAGATATACTAATTAAGAATGCAAAAATAGTGAATGTATTTAACGAAACAATTGTTGAAGGAAATGTTGCAATCGCTGAAGGAGTAATTGCCGGTATAGGTGGATACGATGAGGCTAACACCGTTTTTGATGTTGATGGTGCTTTTGTTTCCCCTTCTTTTATTGATTCTCATATGCATATTGAAAGCACCATGCTTATACCAACAGAGTTTGCAAAGGCTGTTGTGCCACTTGGGACAACCACTGCAATAGTTGACCCACATGAAATTGCAAATGTTGCTGGAATTCCAGGAATTCAATTTATGATAAATGCTTCAAAGAATTTACCAATGGATATTTATTTTATGCTTTCAAGTTGTGTGCCTGCAACAAATCTTGAAACGTCAGGAGCAACTTTATATGCCGAGGACCTTGCAGTATTAAAAAATCATGAAAAAGTGCTGGGTCTTGCAGAAATGATGAATTATCCTGGAGTTATCAATAAAGACCCAGAGATTTTGGACAAAATTTTGCTTTTTAGAAATGGAGTTATAGATGGACACTCTCCAACCCTTTCAGGATATGATTTAAATGCTTATCTTTCAGCCGGTATACTTGCAGATCACGAGTGCACAACCAAAGAGGAAGCGCTTGAAAAATTATCTAAAGGTATGTGGATAATGATGCGTGAAGGATCGGTTACAAGAGATGCAAAAAACTTGCTCCCAGTTTTAAATGATAGCACGAAACACCGTTTCTTACTTTGCACTGACGATAAACATCCCGAGGATCTTATTTCAGAAGGACACATAAACTTTGCAATTAGACTTCTTGTAGAAAATGGAATACCTTTGCCTACTGCTGTTAGACTTGCCACTCTTAACCCATCACTTTTCTTTGGATTTAGAAGAAAAGGTGGTATTGCCCCTGGCTATATTGCGGATATTGTTGTTTTTGAGAGTTTGAAAAAAATGGATCTTGTGTTCAAGGATGGACAACTTGTTGCGAAGGACGGAGTTCCTCTTTTCGATGTTGAAGAGCCACGTCACGATGATGCTGTAAAGAACACAATAAACCTCAAGACTGCAACATTTGAGAAATTAAAAGTTCCCGTAAAAGGTAAAAAAATTAGGGTAATAGGATTGCGAAATGATTCAATAGTTACGGATGAACTTGTAGTAGAACCAAAGATAGTTAACGGGTTTGTTGTATCTGATACTGTGAACGACATAATAAAAATTGCTGTTTTTGAAAGACACAAAGCAACGGGGAAAGTTGCGGTTGGATTTATCCATGGGCTTGGTCTCAAAAATGGTGCTTTTGCAACATCAATTGCTCATGATTCTCACAACATAATTGTTGCAGGGGAAAATGATAAAGATATGCTACTTTCGGTAAGTCAATTAGAGGCTATGGGTGGTGGAATTGCTCTTGCAAAAAATGGGGTTGTACTTGATTATCTTGCTTTACCTTATGGTGGGCTCATGACTAATAGATCAGTATACGAAGTTGCAGAAATATTAAAAAGGTTACATAAAGTTGCACATGAAAGCCTTGGCGTGACCTATCCTGATCCATTTATGGCTCTTGCGTTTATGCACCTTGCGGTTATTCCAAAACTTAAAATTACGGATTCTGGTCTTGTAGATGTGGAGAAATTTAGTTTTGTTGATCTGTTTGTTGAATAGGAGGATAGTGTGTTTCTAAAAAATGCAAACATTGTTACAAATGGAAATAATCTTAGAAGAGTTAATATTTTTATTGAAGATGGAAAAATAAAGGACATTTTCGAAGGCAATCTTTCCGACAATGTAAATGATAGTGAAACAATAGATTGTACAAACTATATTGTGTTTCCTGGTTTTATCGATGCACATGTTCATTTTGATGACCCTGGATATACTGAAAGAGAGGATTTTTTTACAGGCACTCAAAGTGCCGCAAAAGGTGGAGTAACTACAGTAATAGATATGCCCTGCACTTCAATTCCTGAAGTTACAACAAAGGAAAACCTTTTATACAAACTTGAAATAGTTTCTAAGAAGGCATTTGTAGATTTTGCTTTTTGGGGTGGAGTTACCCCAATGCAACTACACTCGGGCGAGTATAAAAAGACAATCAAAGATTTAAAGAAGGAAGGTGTTGTTGGCCTTAAACTTTATACAATTTCAGGAATGAAGACATACCCAAGAGTTAATACCGAAGAGATGGCATCTATTTTCGAGTATATAAAAGAATTAGGGCTTGTTGCAGGAATTCACGCTGAAGATTTTGAACTTGTTGACTACTTTTCAAGAAGGGAACAGAATTTAAATCATATCTCCCCTTTGGCGTGGACTAAAGGAAGAAATTATGAAGCAGAGGCTGTTGCAATTTTGAGAAGTATAGCGCTTGCAAGAGAATTTAAAAACAAAGTTCATATAGTTCATCTTTCAACTAAACTTGGCCTTATGATGATAGAAATGGCAAAAAGTGATGGTGTAGATATTACAGCCGAGACGTGTCCACATTATCTTATATTTAATGAGGAGGATCTCAATAGGATTGGTGCAATTCTAAAAACAGCGCCGCCTGTTCGTAAAAAAGAGGATTCTGAATATCTTTGGAACGGACTTAAAACTGGAAGTATAGATTTTATAACAACTGATCATGCAGGCGGCGTTTATCCTGAAGAAAAGAGTAGAGAAAGTATTTGGGATAACTATGCAGGAATTCCTGGTGTTCAAACACGTTTCTATATGTTGTTTACGTTTGGCTACTCGAAGGGTCGGCTTACACTTGAAGATTTAAAGCGCGTTCTTTCGGAAAATGTAGCAAAGAGGTTTGGTTTGAAAAACAAGGGACGAATAGAAGTTGGTTTTGATGCAGATTTCGTGCTTGTTAATCCTTTCCAGGATTTTAAGTTTAATGCAAAAGAAGATCTTCTTTGTAAGAATAAATACTCTCCGTTTGACGGTTTCACATTCAATGGCATTATCGAAAAAACGATTCTTAGAGGAAAAGTTGTTTATGATAAGAAAGAGGGAATACTTGCAAATCAAGGATTTGGAAAGTTCATCAAAAGTGAATATTGATATAAGTTTATTCAGTTAATAAATGGGGGCGAAAGCCCCCTATTTTATTTTTCACCTTTAACAAAAGGTTCACCCAAGGCGTTAGGTGCTCCTAAATGTTTTCTAATTACTTCTCTTGCAGTTATAAGAAGTATTATAATTGTGACAATATATGGTGTCATTTTGAGAATCGGTACAGGTATCCCAAGAGGTTGCAAAATGTACTGTAAAACATCAACACCACCAAAAATATACGCTCCAAGAATTGCACGCAATGGATTCCATTGAGCAAAAATTGTAAGTGCAATAACAATCCACCCACGTCCGCCAGTCATTCCTTCAATCCAGTTTGGCATATATGCAAGTGTAAGATATGCACCTGCAAAACCCGCAAAACAGCCACCGATAAACGTAGAGATATATCTAATTAGGCCAACATTAACTCCAAGTGCATCTGCTGCTTTTGGATTTTCTCCAACTGACCTTATGTTTATTCCCCAGCGTGTTTTAAAAAGTAAGAACCAAAAGAAAACAGCTAATATAATGCCAATGTAAAAAAGAGGGTCTCTATTAAATAGTATAGGTCCAATAAAAGGAATATTGGATAATCCCGGAATGGCTATTTCAGAAAATTTAGAAGGAAGAGCAACACCAATGTAACTTTTACCAAGCATACCCGCTAATCCTGATCCAATCATCGCAATGGCAAGACCAGATAAAGTTTGATTTCCCTTAATAGTTATTGAAACAAACGCATGAATAAGAGATAGAACTCCTCCTGCTAAAATGCCTGCAACTACACCGATAACTGGATTTTTTGTTACATAAGTGATGCTAAAGCCAACAATTGCACCTAATGCCATCATTCCTTCTATACCGAGGTTTAGGATTCCAGATCGTTCAGCAAGAATTTCTCCTACTGTTCCTAGAAGAAGTGGAGTTCCTGCAACCATTGTTCTTTGAAGAATTGAAATAATTAGGTTCATATTATCACCTTCTAATTTTAATTTTATATTCAGTAAAGAAATTGCCAACCATTACAAATATCAATATAAACCCGTTAAATGCATTGATTGTAGAAAAAGGAAAACCGAGAGATGTCTGTATTATATCTCCACCGACTAAAATTCCGCCAAAGAAAAATGCAGAAATTATTGCAAGAATCGGATTAAGTTGCGCAAGCCATGCGACAATTATGGCTGTATACCCATATCCAGAGGAAACCTGCGAAGGATAAGTTAGGTGTTTATGAATGCCTGCAACCTCTCCAACACCTGCAATTCCTGCAAGCCCACCTGAAATTAACATCATTATTATTGTTATCTTTACAAAGTTTATGCCAGAATACTTTGCTGCATGTGGATTTTCTCCTGTAACTTTTATCTCAAATCCGTATTTAGTTTTTTCTATAAAAAAGTAAATTAAAATCGCAGAGATCAATGCAACTATTAAGGTCACATAACTTATTCTTGTTCCTGGAATCTGTGCTAATGTTGCACTTGAAGGGAAGTTGTCTGTGTAGGGAAATCCATACTGAGTTTTACCTTTCCAAGGACCGTATACCAAATACTCAACAAAGTCCTCTGCTATATAGTTAAACATAAGAGTTATTATGATTTCATTAATGCCTAATTTAACTTTCATAAGCGCCGGTATAAGTCCGTATAATGCACCACCTATAAACCCTACAAGGAACATAAGAAGAAGTGTTGGAATTGTTGAGTTGGTTGGACCAAAATTCAATGCTACCCAAGTCGATAATGTTGCCCCAATTAGAAGTTGACCGTTTGCACCAATATTCCAGAATTTACCTTTAAAGGCTACAATTAGTCCTTCTGCAATAAGTAGTAACGGTATAGCCTTGGTTATCGTTTCCTTAATGCCATAAAGAGATCCGAAAGAACCTTGAAAGATTTTATAAAAAGCGTAGAATGGATTTACCCCTCTAAAGAGAAATATAAAACTTGAGACTATTACCGCGAAGAATATTGATGAAATATATATTGCAGTTGAGAAATTTTTTGATACATATCCTCTTTTTTCAATTGAGATGTGCATTATTCTCCTCCTGCTTCCTCAGTGACCCAGCCATCATCAAACCGATTTCTTCAATTGAAACTTTTTTAGGATCAACTATACCCATAAATTCTCCCATAAACATAACTGCAATTCTATCGCTTAGTTGTAGGATTTCTTCTAAATCTTCTGATACAAGAAGTATTGCTGAGCCTTCTTTTCTTTTCTTCAACAATAATTTTCGTATATATTCAGTTGCTGCGATGTCAAGACCGTAAGTTGGATGTGCTGCAACAATGAAGTCTGACTTTGTGGTGGTTTCGCGAGCAAGAATTAATTTTTGTATGTTTCCACCAGATAAAAGTTTTGTTTTGGTTTCGATAGAAGGCGTTGCAATAGAAAAATCTTTTACCAGTTTTATTGCAAAATCTTTAATTGATTTGTAGTTTAAAATGCCTTTATTCGAAAATGGTTCTTTATAATAATCTCTTAGAACTGCATTTTCGTAAACTGGAAGGTTAGGTACAATTCCGTATTTAATTCTTTCTTCTGGAATATGAGCAACTCCCATTTCACCGATTTCTCTTGCCCCACTATTTTGTATTTCTTTGCCATTTATAATGATCTTTCCTTTTTCTACGTGTCTAAGGCCCGTAAGCGCCTCAACGAGCTCTTTTTGCCCATTTCCTGAAACACCTGCAATTCCTAAAATTTCACCCGAACGCACCTCAAAGGACAAATTCTTAACAGCTTTTATTCCTTTATCGCTTAAAACTTCAAGATTTTCAACTTTAACAATAACTTTCCCTTGAGGGACTACTTCCTTCTCAAAATTGAAAATAATTTCTCTTCCAACCATCATTTTTGCAAGTTCTTCTTTTGTTGCATGCTTTGTTGTGGTGGTGCCAACTACTTTACCTTGTCGCAAAACTGTTACTATCCCACCTAGTTCGTAGACTTCCTCAAGCTTATGTGTAATGAAAATTACCGAATGTCCTTGGTTAACAAGTTTTTTAATTGTTTTAAAAAGTTCGCCTGCTTCTTGTGGTGTTAACACTGATGTGGGTTCATCAAGTATCAAAAGTTTTGCACCACGCATTAATGCTTTTAAAATTTCTACTCTCTGTTGCTCTCCTGCTGAAAGTTGCCAGATTTTTGCATCAGGATTTACATGTAAACCAATTTCGCTACTATATCTTTCTATTTCTTTTGCAATATCCTTTGTTGGATTAAAAAATTTTGCTTCTTTAAGTCCAAGGGCAACATTTTCAGCGACTGAATGATTCTCGACGAGCATAAAGTGTTGGTGAACCATTCCAATTCCATAGTTCATTGCTGTTCGTGGGGAGTCAATAAAAACTTTTTTTCCGTTTATAAATATTTCTCCTTCATCAGGTTGATAAATTCCGTAAATAATGTTCATAAGTGTTGTCTTTCCTGCACCATTTTCTCCTAAAAGCGCATGTATTTCTCCTGCATTAATTTTTAAAGAGATTCCGTTGTTTGCAACAACTCCTGGAAATTCTTTATATATATCTTTTAGTTCGATTGACTTGAATTCAATTTCTTTTCCATCCAAGGTTTCACCTCACTTAATTTAATTGAAGGGGGGAATAAATCCCCCCAAGTTGTTTACTTGTTATTTCTATTTATTTCGGGATTTCTCCTACAACGTTATCAACAAACCAATCGATACTCCAAAGAGTATCGTGTGATGCTCTTTCTCCTGGTTTAAGCCTTAAAGTTCCCTTTTGATCATAGATTGGGCCTGTAAACGGATCGAATAGTACTGTAGGTTCGCTCATTTGTTCTTTTCTCTTCATAACGAGGTCATAGATACTAATTTTTCCAAAGATCGGATCGTTTACGAATTTTGCTTTAAGTGCATCTACAAATTTCGGATTAATTGGTGTATTCATATCTGCACCAACTATGCATGATCCTTCTTTCATTAGCCACCAGTAATCTTGGTTGGTCCAAGTATTCGTGTAAACTCTTCTTATAATATCTTCATAGATTGGTTCCCAGTCTGCAAGTTGTCCAGAAACAACTGTATCAGGACCATATTGAAGCATTGGGCTATAGTGTGAGAATGTGTAAATTTGTTGTCCCTTCTTCGTATGTTCCTCTCCAACATCGATAACAGCTGTCGAGTCTTCAGTAAAGGCTAACGCATCAACACCTTCGGAAATTAGTGATTCTGCTGCTTCCTTTGCCTTTGCAGGATCATACCAAGAGAAAAGCCACCTAACATATACCTTAGCTTTGGGATTTGCTTCTTTTACGCCAATTGCGAATGCGTTAATGTGTCTTACAACCTCAGGTATTGGATGGGCAGCAACGTAACCTACTTTATTGCTTTTTGTTAACGCACCAGCCATAAGACCTGTTAAGTAGTATGCTTGGTAGAGTTCTGAGAAGTATGTTCCAAGATTAGTATCTCTTTTGTAACCTGAGCAGTGTTCAAATATTACATTCGGGTATTTCTTTGCTGCTTCTGCAGTTGCATCCATGTAACCAAAACTGGTTGTGAAGATGATGTTGCACTTTTCCTCATTTACCAACCTGTCAATGTAACGTCCCGCATCAGTTTCTGGAACTGATTCAATGTAGACAGTTTTAAGCCATGGGAATTTCTTTTCAAGTTGTTTCCTTGCTTCGTCATGTGCGGCAGTCCATCCATAGTCTCCCGTAGGTCCGACATAGATGAAACCAGCCTTAATAGTCTTCTCTTGAGTTTGAGTTTGTGTAGTTGTTTGAGATGTTTGTTGAGGCTGACATGAGACAGCAGTAAATACAAGCATTAGCATAACTAATGCAACAACTAGTGTTTTTAATTTGTTTTTTAACATACTTCACCTCCTTTAATGTATTTTATTAAAATTGCTTAAAAATTGCAATAGATTTATGAAGAATTTTTAAGATTGAATATAATAAGAAAAAGAGAAAGGAGCGTTGATATGGGTCATGTTAAAAGACTTAAGTGTTTAGTTTGCGGGACAGAATACGATGAAAACGAGGTAATGTACACTTGTCCCAAGTGTGGAGATAATGGATTGCTTGAAGTTGAATATGACTACGAATCTATAAAAAGAGAATTTACTAAAGAGTATCTTTCAAATAATAAAAGTTACTCATTATGGCGATATTTGCCTCTACTTCCAATTAATGATCCTTCAAAAATTGCGCCTCTCCAAGTTGGATTTACCCCTCTTTATCAGGTTCCCAGAATTCGGGAGGATTTAGGAGTTTCAAACCTTTTCGTTAAAGATGATGGCAGAAACCCTACCGCCTCTTTGAAGGATAGAGCTTCTGCAATAGTAGTTAGCAAGGCTCAAGAATTAGGCAAAACTGAAATTACTTGTGCATCTACCGGAAATGCTGCTTCTTCTCTTGCAGGAGCAACTGCGTCGCTTGGATTGAAGTCTTATATTTTTGTTCCTAAAAATGCTCCAAAAGCCAAATTAACTCAACTTTTAGTGTTCGGAGCAACTGTCTTTGCAGTTAATGGCACTTATGATGAAGCATTTGATCTTTCAATAAAAGCAACGAGAGAATTTGGATGGTACAATAGAAACACAGGTTTTAATCCATATACTGTTGAAGGTAAGAAAACCGTTGCACTTGAAATTGCAGAGCAGTTAAGTTTCGATGTTCCAAATTATGTTTTTGTATCCGTTGGGGATGGGAATATTATTTCAGGAGTTTATAAAGGATTTTTTGATTTGTTGAACCTTGGCTTTATAGATAGGATGCCTAAGATAGTTGCAGTCCAGGCGGAAGGTTGTTCTCCAGTTGTAGATGCTGTAAATGGGGATGGTATAATAAAACCTGTTGTGCCAAACACGATTGCAGATAGTATATCAGTTGGTATTCCTCGATCTGGAATCATGGCTGTTAAATACATTAAAAACTCGAATGGATTTGGAATAAAAGTTAGTGACGAAGAAATTCTAAAAGCAATAAAATATCTTGGAACTATGAGTGGTATTTTTGCTGAACCTGCCGCTTCTACTTCATTTGCAGGGTATTTAAAAGCTCTTAAGGAAGGTCTTATCAAAGGAAGTGATAAAGTAGTTGTTATTATCACCGGCAACGGCTTAAAGGATATTGATAGTGCCATGAAATCTGTCAAAGAACCGATTTATATCGATCCAACTATTGAAGATGTAAAGAGAAAAGTAATGGAAATAAACGAATTATTCCGAAGAAGGTGATATCACTACAATCATCTCTTTTTTGATTAGAATAAAATCTCTTTTTTCGACTATTTGATTAGAGTTAATGGCACGAATTTCAGCGTTAACTACAGGCAAAAATTGTATATCTTTTAAAAACTTATTCAACGCATCAGAAAAGCGCATGTTAGCAGGGACATAAATGAAACCTTTAATAACAAATGCATCTGTTAATATTGTAACTTCGGTTTTTTTAGTGTTTGGATTAATCGCCATTTTTATCCCCCAAAACAAATAAAGGCAGGGTAAAGCCTGCCTTTAAGTTTTTTTACTTTTTCTTTGCTTCTTTTTGTTTTTTTCTTACGCTTGGCGGAACATAATAGCGTCTTTTTTTAATTTCCGCGTAAATTCCATCCTTTGCGCATTCCCTTCTAAATCTTTTTAGCATGTCCTCTAGGGACTCATTTTGTCTTCTGTGTACTTCTGCCACTGGTTTTCTCCTAACAAATCGTTAGGATAATCGCCTCCTTTCACAATTTTCTCATTACAAGTTTACAGAATTTTGAATTATTGTCAAGAATTTTTACTAAAATTTCTAAAAATTCTTTGAATTTTCTCTTGCAAAATATTACTTTAATGGTTATAATTTATCAGAGGTGAGAAGAATGAGTGAGTTTATACAAAACAATTTAAGTAGAGAGGAAAGACTAAATTTAATGAGGAATCTTCTTATTGATATGGATAAAGGTTTAATTTCCCCTCAAGAGGTGAAAGAACGTTTTAAAAAAATTCTTGAAAATGTGCATCCTGCAGAAATAGCGATAATAGAGAATACACTTATTGTCCAAGATCATTTTCCACAAGAGAAAATCCATAAGCTATGTGATGTTCATATAGATATATTTAGGGAATCTCTTGAAAACGAAGAAATAAAAGTTCAGCCAGGGCATCCACTGTATATTCTATATGATGAGCACAAAAAAATATCGTTCGTTTTAGGAAAAGTTATGAGTATTGCGTCCAAGATTGAAAGCCTGAATAATAAAGAAGAAGTAATAAAAGTATTACTAGAAAATTTTGAAGTGTTTGATGCCTTATTAGATCTTGAAAACCACATGGTTAGGGAAGAAAATGCACTATTTCCGTTTTTGGAAAGGCATGATGTTGTTCAGCCTCCTCAGATTCTCTGGAATGAACATGATTCAGTTCGTGCAAGACTTAAAGATTTGAAAAAATACTTAGAGAAGGCCAGCAATTTGGAAGAGGCAGATTTAAAAGAAATACCGAATCTTTTGAAATACATTGTGGATCTCAAAACATCTCACATCTATAAGGAAAACAAAATTTTATTTCCAACTGCAATCGACAGACTTAATGAAGAAGAATGGAATAAAGTTTTAGAAAGTATGAGCGAGATAGGATATGCAAAGTTTACAGACAGAAATCTTATTCCGGAAGTTATTGAGTCTCAGGATAGATATGGTAAGCAAGAGGATAGGTATGTTTATCTTGGTTCTGGAAAATTCACACTAGATGAATTAAATGCATTTTTTGAGGCGCTCCCGTTCGAAGTTACATTTATCAATAAAGATGATATAGTTCAATTCTTTAATAGAGGTGAAAAAAGGATTTTTGTACGCACAAAGTCAGTATTGGGAAGAAGCGTACAAAATTGCCACCCACCTAAAAGCGTACATATAGTAAATAAGATTTTAGAGGATTTTAAAAGTGGGAAGCGTGATCTTGCAGAATTTTGGATAAATTTGCAAGGACGACTAATATATATTAGGTATTTTGCGGTGCGTGATACAAACGGAAATTATCTTGGAACACTTGAAGTAACGCAAGATGTTACTGATATTAAAAAATTAGAAGGAGAGAAAAGAATTTACTCGGAAGAGTAAGGAGGAAAAAATGGTTTCAAGAGAAGAAATAATTAATGCATTAAAAAATGTTTATGATCCTGAGATTCCCATTAACATTGTTGATCTCGGACTTATCTACAAACTTGATGTAGACGAAGAAAATGGAATTGTAAAGGTTCTAATGACAATGACTGCTCCTGGATGCCCTATGGGAAATTACATAATGAATGATGTTGAAATGGTTTTAAGATCTCTTGATGGGGTGAAAGACGTCCAAATTGAACTTACATATGATCCACCGTGGACACCTGACATGATGAGCGAAGAAGCTAAAAAGGAGTTAGGTTATTTATGATTTATTTTGATAATGCGAGTTCCACAAAGCCCGATCCTGCTGTAGTGGATGAAATGTGTGAATTTACAAGCGAGTATTATGCAATTCCTTCTTCAATTTTTTCACACACTTTGGGTTTACAAGTTGCCGATAAAATTCAAGAAGCAAGAGATTATATAGCACATAAGTTAGGCGTTTCGGGAAATGAAATTATTTTTACTTCTTCTGGAACAAAAGCAAACAACCTTGCCATAAAAGGCTATGCCTTTGCAAATAAAGATAAAGGTAAGCATATTATTGCTTCAAAGATTGAGCACATTTCGGTTTTAGAAACTGTTAAAAAACTTGCCTTATCTGGTTTTAATGTTTCATATGTTGGTGTTGATGAAAAAGGTTTTGTTGATATTGATGAATTAAGAAAGGCAATACGTAATGACACTATTTTAGTTTCAATTCAACTTGCAAATCACGAAGTTGGAACTATCCAAAACATTGAAGAAATTGCAAAAATTGTAAAAGAAAAGGGTATTATTCTGCATGTTGATGCTGCAATTGCAGTTCCATATGTTCCTGTTGATTTATCCAAATGTCAGATTGATATGCTAACTATATCTCCTCATAAGTTCTATGGTCCAAAGGGCATAGGAATTTTATTCGTAAGAAATGGAACAAAGCTTGAAAAACTAATTGATGGTGGATTTAACGAATTTAATATAAGGGCAGGACACGAAAATACACCTGCAATAATTGGCGCAAAGAAAGCCTTTGAATTGTGGAGCGAGAATATTACTGACTATCTAAGAGATCTAAAAGTTTACTTGTACGAGAAATTGATGCACGAAATTTCAGATGTTCAACTTAATGGAACTCTTGATAACTCGCTTCCGCATATTTTGAATGTTACATTTAAATATATTGAAGGTGAATCTATTGCTTTAAGGCTTGACTTTGAAGGTATTGGTGTAACAACAGGATCTGCTTGCTACAGCAGAAATTTGCAAGCAAGTCATGTGCTACTTTCGATGGGCAAAAGTCATGAAGATTCTCATGGTTCAATAAGATTCTCGTTATCTAAATATAACACAAAAGAAGAAATAGATTATACAGTTGTAAAGCTAAAGGAGATTGTAGAAGACTTACGAAGAATAAGTCCACTCTTAGGAGGAAATTAAAATGCCAATTCCATATACAAAATTAGTTATCGAACACTTTAAAAATCCGCACAATGTTGGAGAAATCCCTGATGCGGATGTAAAAGTCACCGAAGGAAGTCCTGCATGTGGTGACATGATTACACTTTATCTTAAAATTGACCCTGAAACTCAAAGAATTGTTGATGTAAAATTTAAATCTTATGGTTGTGCTTCGAATATTGCAACTGCCTCAATTATTACAGATTTAGTCAAAGGAAAAACAGTCGAGGAAGCAAAAAAAATAACATGGAAAGATGCAGCAGAGGCTTTAGGTGGACTTCCTCCAGTAAAGGTTCACTGCTCAGTTCTTGCAGCAGATGCATTGCACTCTGCAGTGGAACTCTATCTTGAAAAAAATGGTTTGATTAAAGAAAATGAACCTACAACAGTTGATAAGGTATACGAACGCTTATCTCATGTTATGAATCCTGAAACTGGCATTGATGTTGTTAAGTCGAAAATTGTAAAGTCCGTGGTTGTGGATTCCGGTATTGTTGAAATAACGTTAAATATTCCTAAAACTTCTCAGTTTGCAGATAATATAAAAGAAGAAATAGAAGAAAGACTTCAATATCTTTGGGACATTAGGGAGGTAAGAATCTTGTTTAAGGAGTAGGTTATGACTGTCAAGGTTAAACTTTATGGTGATTATTTAAAGTACGGTCCTGAAGAAACTTATATAAATATAGAGGATAACTCAACAGTTGAGGATGTTTTAAACAAATTTGGCATAGAAGAAAGAAAATATATTATAGTTTTAGTTAATCTTAAAAGAGCGTGGTTTGATGATAAGTTGAACGAAGGTGATGTAGTAAGTGTATTTTCACCAGTAGGAGGTGGGTAAATGGTGCAAGATCCTGTTTGTAAAATGATTATGGAGAAAAACGAAGCGCGTCAAAAAGTTGAATATAAAGGCGAGATTTACTATTTTTGTTCGGAGGAATGCAAAGAAGAGTTTTTAAAAAATCCAGAAAAATATCTTAAGAGACCTAATAGGATAGAAAATTCGGGGTGTTAAGTGTTATCAAAGGAAGAATTAGAAAGATACGATAGGCACATAAGAATTGATAAAATTGGCCTTGAAGGACAAAAAAAACTTAGAGACTCTAATGTGTTGGTTGTAGGTGCTGGAGGTCTTGGGAGTCCAATACTTATGTATCTTGCATCTATTGGGGTTGGAAGAGTTGGAATTGTTGATGGTGATATTGTTACGTTGAGCAACCTTAACAGACAAATTTTATATAACACCGATGACTTGGGAAAGAAAAAAGCACTTATTGCTATGGAAAAAATAAAAAAGTTAAACCCGTATCTAGTTATTGAGGCATACGATACTTGGCTTACGGATGAAAGTATTACAAGAAGAATTTTTAAAAAATACGACGCAGTAATTGATGCAACTGATAACTATGAAACTCGTTATTTAATAAATAAAATTGCGGTTGAGTTAAACAAACCTCTTTTTATAGGAGCTGTAGGAAGATTTGTAGGACAGGTTATGGTTGTCATTCCTTACGAAACTGCATGTTTCAATTGCATTTTCCCTGAAAGAGACAAGGAAATTCTGTTCAAACTAACTGTAGAAAACCGTAACCAAGGTATTATTGGAACAACTGTGGGCATTACTGGAACTTTGGTTGCAAATGAATTCATTAAGTATATATTGGGTATTGGCAGTGTATTGAAGAATAAATTACTTTTAATTGATGGGTTAACTAACGAATTTTCAATAATAAATTTAGAAAAGGATCCGAATTGTAAGATTTGTAGTAAAAAAGAATAATAAATTTATGCTATAATATAATAGCTAAATTTTAATCATTTGAAAGGAGGAACGATTATGAGACAAATGACTGAAAGAAGTTTACGAGAGGCTTTTGCAGGTGAGTCACAAGCACACATGAGGTATCTAATCTTCGCAGAACAAGCAGAAAAGGAAGGGCTACACGATGTAGCAAGGCTATTTAGGGCAATTGCATTTGCTGAGCAGGTACATGCTACAAATCACTTCAAAGCTTTGATGGATCTTAAAAAAACCTCCGAGAACCTTCAAACAGCATGGGGTGGAGAAAACTTTGAAATTGAAGAGATGTATCCGGCGTATAATGCTATAGCAACATTACAAGATGAGAAAGAAGCAGAAAGATCGATCCATTTTGCATTGTCTGCTGAAAAAATCCACAGAGAGCTTTATGCAAATACCAAGGAAATGATTGATAAGGGTGAAGAAGTTAAATTTGATAAAATCTATATTTGTCCCGTTTGTGGATACACTGTTATTGGCGAAGCGCCAGAACAGTGCCCAATTTGTGGTGCACCGAAGAGTGCTTTTAAAGAATTTTAAAAAATAGGAGGCAAAAATGAAAAAGTACAAATGTATGGTTTGTGGGTACATTTATGACCCGACAGTAGGTGATGACACTCAGGACATTCCTCCAGGAACGCCTTTTGAAGACTTACCTGAAGATTGGACTTGCCCGGTGTGTGGTGCAACAAAAGATCAATTTGAGGAGATGTAATATGAGTGATGTTTTGGAAGTGCTTAAAGCCGCAATGGAAGTTGAACTTAATGGCATAAATTTGTATAAAGTTGCAGCAGAGAAAACGGATGATAAGCAGGCAAGAGAGGTATTTCTCTTTCTTGCAAGTGAGGAAGGGAAACATTACAAATACCTGAAAGATTTGCACGATGCAATAAAAGACAAAAAAGAAATTGAAGTTAATATCCCAAAACCAAGCATATCTTTTAGAAGAATTTTTTCTGAGGATTTTTTAAACAATCTAAAGGGTAAGAATTTTGAATTTTCAGCTATTTCAACGGGAATGATTTTGGAGAAGAATTCAATTCTCTTTTATAAAGAGCAAGCAGAAAAAGCTAATGATGCAAAGGTTAGATATCTTTTCCTGACTTTATCACTTACTCTTCATTTTTGAGTATTTTTATCTAAAGAATGTAGTATTTATGTAGCTGTAATTTTTTGTTTTTTAAAATTGTAGTAGCAATATTTTATCATTTATTTCTTGTTTTTGCTTGCATTTTTTAATATTTATGATACAATAGGATATGTTTGTAAAAGTTACTAAGTCTGGAAAGCATAAGTATGTCTCCATAGTCTCGGCATACAGAGACAAAGAAAAAAGTATCATAAAGCACAAGGTGATCCTTAACCTTGGTAGATTAGATATGATTGAGAACAACCCAATGTTTGGAAGATTAGGCCTTCGCCTTGCAGAACTATCAAAGTTTAAGGATATGATTGACCTGAATACGGTAAAAGGTGGAAATGTCGTTAATACTGGCTATGCTGTCTACAAGAAACTCTGGGATAACTATGGATTAAATAAACTGCTTAATGATATGAGAGAGAAAACAAATATCCAGTTTGACTTAAACACTTCTATCTTCTTAATGGCAGCAGAACACCTTATGAATCCAAAGAGTAAGCTTGGAACATACAACAATCAACTGCACTATGCTAATCTTCCTTCTGTAGGATTAAACCACCTCTATCGTTCCCTTGACATACTATCAGAGCATAAAGAAACAATTGAAGATTACCTTTTTAACAAACAGAAGAGCCTATTCAATATGAATGTTGATGTTGTCTTCTATGATGCAACAACATTCAGGTTTGAAAGCGTAAAGAAGGATACATTAAGAGACTTTGGATTCAGCAAAGAAAATAGGGTTAATGAAGTGCAGGTTGTCTTAGGACTGCTCATTGATATGGTTGGTCGGCCAATAGGATATGAACTCTTTCCTGGCAATACCTTTGAAGGTAAGACACTTGAGTCGTCCCTTGATAAACTCAGTGGAAGGTTTGGCATACGCAGGGTAATCATCGTTGCAGACAGAGGGCTAAATTCAAAGCTCAACTTAAAGAAAATCAAAGATAAAGGGTATGATTACATTGTTTCATCACGCATAAAGAGCATGAAGAAGGATGTGCAGGAAAGTATCCTGAATGAAGAGGGGTACGTCACAATAAAAGGGAAAGATACCCTTAACCTCAATTCAGCCGATTCAAGCCAAGATGAAGAAACCTTCAGATACAAGCTGCTTGATTATGTAAATACTGTAAGAGATACAGATAACAAACTGTATGACCTCAAAGAGAAGCTCCTTGTAACTTATTCTCCCTTGAGAGCTCAAAAGGATAGAGAGGATAGGCAGAGGTTGATTGATAAAGGAGTAAAATTTCTTGATAACCCTTCTGCTATCAGTGGAAGCTTGAAGCGTGGAGGAAGAAAATACCTCAAGGAGACAAACAAGCTGAACTGGGAATTGGATAAAAATGCAATGTCAAGGGATGAGATGTTTGATGGATACTATGCAATAGAGGTAAGCAAGACTGATATGAATGTAAATGACATTCTTGATGCACACCATGCTCTATGGAAGATAGAAGAATCATTCAGGATAATGAAGAGTACGTTGGAGGTTAGGCCAATCTTCCACTGGACCGAAAAAAGAATCAAAGGCCACTTTGTTGTTTGTTTCCTCTCTTTCCTTCTTGAAAGAACGCTTGAACTAACACTTAAAGAGAATAATATCAAAGCATCACCTGAAAGAATCAAAGAAGCACTCAACTTAATGAATCTTACAGAATTTAGTGCAGAAGGACATTCATTCTATCTTAAAACAAAGTGGGATGAGCTTGGTAACAAGATTCTTAAAATACTTCATATTAAACCTCCAAAAAACATTACTCCCTTTGAAGAGTTAAGAATCTAATCAGAACAAAAAGATCAAACAGAAGTTTGTAGTAGCAAAATGAAGGTTTTTAAAAATTAATTCTTAGGATTTATGCGGGTTGGTTCAAGGTCAACTGATAAAGTCGGGAGACTTACCTGAAGATTGGACTTGCCCGGTGTGTGGTGCAACAAAAGATCAATTTGAGGAGATGTAATATGAGTGATGTTTTGGAAGTGCTTAAAGCCGCAATGGAAGTTGAACTTAATGGCATAAATTTGTATAAAGTTGCAGCAGAGAAAACGGATGATAAGCAGGCAAGAGAGGTATTTCTCTTTCTTGCAAGTGAGGAAGGGAAACATTACAAATACCTGAAAGATTTGCACGATGCAATAAAAGACAAAAAAGAAATTGAAGTTAATATCCCAAAACCAAGCATATCTTTTAGAAGAATTTTTTCTGAGGATTTTTTAAACAATCTAAAGGGTAAGAATTTTGAATTTTCAGCTATTTCAACGGGAATGATTTTGGAGAAGAATTCAATTCTCTTTTATAAAGAGCAAGCAGAAAAAGCTAATGATGCAAAGGTTAGATATCTTTTTGAAGAACTTATGAAGTGGGAAGAAGAACATTTGAACATGCTCACAAACGAATATAACGATTTGAAAGAAAGATTCTGGCAGGTAAATGATTTCTCGCCTTTTTAAACTGGAAGGTGATAGAACGTGATTTATGCAATTATAGGTTTAGGAGTTGCTGGGATTACTGCAGCAAAGACAATCAGACAACTTGATCCTAAAGGTGAAATACATATTTTTTCCGAAGAACAAACTCTTTACTATCCAAGACCTAAACTCTTTGAGGTTATTAGAGAAGAGATCAAAGCTAGGGATCTTTACTTCTATGATTCAATGTGGTACGAGGAGAGAGATTTGAAACTCCATCTCGGAGTTAAAGTAAGAAAAATCGATCCAAAGGAACATCTCCTTCTTCTTGACATGGGTGGAAGTGTAGCCTATGATAAGCTATTGATTGCTAATGGAGCCTCTTGTTTTGTACCTCAAATAGAAGGCGTGTACAATGAAGGTGTATTTACTTTAAGGAATCTTAACGATGCGTTTAAAATAAGGAGACATTCTTTTATTATAGGTAATGGAAAACCAGTTGTAGTTATTGGTGGTGGAGTTTTGGGATTGGAGGCGGCCTATTCTTTTCTTAAAAATAAGTTAAAACCAGTAGTAATTGAGGGTGGTCCCTACCTCCTTCCAAGGCAACTTGATGAGGAAGGTGCAAAAATTCTCAAAGGTATATTGATGAGTTGGGGAATAGGTATTTTAGAAAATGCAAAAACAGAAAGAATTATAGGAAATGGAAACGTAGAAAAAGTAATTTTGGCTGACGGCACCGTTGTCCCTGCAGAAATGGTTCTTCTTTCAACAGGTGTTAAACCAAATACTTCACTTCTTGAGCTTTCGAACCTCCCATTCAATAGAGGTGCTCTTGTTAACTCTTACATGCAGGTTTCTGAGGATATCTTTGCAGCGGGTGATATTGCAGAATTTAACGGTATAGTATATGGAATAATTCCACCTGCGATTGAACAAGCAACAATCGCTGCAACAAATATGGTTAAAGATGGGTCAATAGAGTATAAAGGGTCCGTTCCCTCTAATACTTTGAAGGTTGTTGGACTTGATCTTACTTCGGTAGGTCTTGTAAATCCTAAAGAAGAAGGTTTTGAAGTTATAAGGGCAAGCGATGAATCTTCGGGAAAATATCGGAAGATTGTCCTTAAAGATAACAAAGTTGTGGGAGTAATTATTCTTGGTATTAAAGAAGCAAACATCGCAACTAAACTTGTTTCAAAGCAAGTTGATGTCACCCAGTATAAAAATAAACTAAGTGATATCAACTTTTCCCTTAAAGAAATTAGTGCGTAATAAAATTTGCAATTTTCAATAAAGGGGGCTAATAGCCCCCTCAATCTTTTACAGGAGGTAAAATATGGATAACTTTGTATTACATATACCAACAAAAGTAGTATTTGGAAAAGGTGAATTTAACTCGTTAGGAAAGTATGCAAGAGAACTCGGAACGAAGGCACTTGTTGTTACGGGAAGACGTTTTGCAAAAGAGTCTGGATTACTTGATAAAGCACTTAAACAATTAGATGAAGTAGGTATTAAATATGTTGTGTATTCAGAAATAGAACCAAATCCAGAATCAAAGACAGTTGATAAAGGCGGTGAAGTTGCAAGAAATGAAAATGTTGATTTTATCATTGCAATAGGTGGTGGAAGCGTAATAGATGCAGCAAAAGGAATTGCCATTGTTGCAAAAACTGGTAATGGAATTTGGGATTATCTTGAAAGACCACCAAAAAAGAGAGTAATGAGTGATGTGCTGCCGATTTTGTCTGTGGTTACTGTTGCAGCTACAGGATCAGAACTTGATGGTGCTGCAGTTATAACAAATACAGACACAAGACACAAAAGAGGAATAATGTCTCCTTTCTTATACCCAAAAATTTCAATTGTTGACCCACTTCTTACAATTTCTATACCTCAAAAGCAAACTATTGATGGTGTTGTGGATATGTTTACTCATATTCTTGAAGGTTATTTATCCTCAAAAGTATATGCACCCGTTTCAGATGCAATTTCAGAAGCATTAATGAAGGAAGCAATACATTTTGGCGAGATAGCTTACGAAAACCCAAATGATGTCAATGCAAGAGAATCTCTTTCCTGGATATCATCACTTGCTCTTTCTCAAATTCCTTCTGCGGGACGATCAGGCCCTTTCCCAATACATAGACTTGAGCATCCTATTTCAGGACTTTATGGAATATCTCATGGCCGTGGCCTTGCAATTTTGCTTCCAGCATTCCTGTATATAACAAAAGATATTCACGAAGAAAGACTAAAGAAGCTTGGGAAAGCCATATTTTCAACAGACTCACCAACTAAAACAATCGAAAGAATTGTTCATTATCTTAAAAAAGTTGATGCTTTTGAATCACTTAAAAAATATGCTGTTAGAAGAGAAGATCTCGATAAATTTGCAAAAATGGCTTTTGAAGATGAAGGAAAAGACGTTATTCTCGCACGTGCGCCGCTAACTACGGACGTTGTTTTAAAAATTTATGAACTTGCTTATGATTACAAAGATTTATTTAAAAATGCTTAACAAGAATAATGCAAACTCTTGACAAAAAAGAATAAATTTATTAGAATATACATCGTAAGGGCTTCTAGCTCAGTAGGTTAGAGCGCGTCCCTGATAAGGACGAGGTCTCTGGTTCGAGTCCAGAGAAGCCCACCATCGGTGGGGATGTAGCTCAGCGGTAGAGCACATGGTTTGCATCCATGGGGTCAGGGGTTCAAATCCCCTCATCTCCACCAGTTTATTTTAATAGAATTTCTGTTCGTAAGTTAATCCTCTCAACAGTATTTATACAAAGAATTAAAACGCTACTTATTATATCAATATCAATTCCTCTACACCGCTTTTGATAAAACTGAAAAATATGTTAAAGAAAAAACTACAAAGAGAATTAATCAGTGGTCTTAGTTTTCTTTGAAATACAAAACAAAATCACCTCAAAATACCTTTCCGTATAAAGAAAAGTAGTTTGTCAAATAAAAATTCTTAGGAGAGTTTTATGAACATCATAAAAAGAAACATATCAAATAAAAAGAATCATAACTTTATTTATCCAAAATCTCGAAGAACTTTTTAATTACTAAAAACCAAATTCTTTTTAGAAGAAGTTATAGTGAATCTCTAATCAGGAAATGAAATATTATAAGAAAAATTCATAGACCTAAATCTCCTACTTATTACCACATACAAGTTTAAAAAGTTTGAAACAATGGATTATATTTTAAAAGTGTTAAATGCATGGAAATCATGCAAGTACTACAAAAAAGTTAAAATTTGTTATAATATAATAGGCGTTTAAAATGGGGGCGCTGGGGCTCGACGGATAGGTAAGGTATACTGGAGCAGGCGGAGGATAGCGGTTGGCCTCCTAAAAAATCCGCTAAAAAATAAACGCCGATTACAGTTATGCATTAGCAGCATAAGATAATGCTGCCGTCTTGCAAGATCTTTGCTCATGGGATTTGCAAGACGTCGGGACATGAGCCCCTTGTGTTAGGTTGTCCGAGCCTAATTCAAGGGTAATAACTCGGACTATGCGCTCTGAGTCCTGCCATTTGGAAGCAGAGCGTGAAAAACAAAAAAATGGCTAAGCCTGTAGCTGCCAGTATAGATTACCTACTCGGACGCGGGTTCGACTCCCGCCGCCTCCACCAATTTTTTAGATAATTTTTTCGATTTTCCGTTTCTCTTCGATAGCCTTTTTCTCTTCTTCTAAGGATGGTGCAAGACCAACAAAATCAATAACTGGAACAACAAACATAATTCCAGTCCCAGGCTCTTTAAAATCATTTAATTCTTCTTTTACAACACGTTGTGCTTCTCTAAGAGTTTTTTCCTCTTTTATTACAGTAAAAATTGTTTTGTTTTCTGGATATCTACCACTTCCAACGTTAAAAATTTCAAGAAGAGTCGAAAAAGTTGAGACTTCAGGTTCAAGTGTTCTTCCCATTCCGATTGAGTCAATAATTGTTGCTCCTCTTACATCGACTTCGATAAACCTCTCAAGAATACGATTAATCTTTTCTGTTTTGTTAAGTACAACTACTAGAAGATAAGCCATTTTTTTAACCTCCTTTAGTATTCTAATTTTTTTCTAATAATTTTTCAAGTTCGAAATAATTACTAAATTTCGTGTATGGATAATCAACAGTAATTTTCTTTGAAGGAATTATATAGCATTTTATTTTGGCGTTTTTGGCTGTTAGTACATCTTGGTCTGCATCGCCAATCAACGCAACTTCATCTCTTTTTGTTCCGGTTTCTTGTAAAATGATACTTACAGTTCCTGGATCTGGTTTAAAATAAGGCAAACTATCGAATCCGTAAATTTTTTCAAATTTTTCTTTTATATTAAATCTCTCAAGCACTTTTAACATCGGCTTTAAATTTTTGTTTGAAAGAATTATCTTTCTGTGTGTATCTTTTTCAATAAATGCTAAAACATCGTCAATTGGCTTAGAAAATTCACCTGAATGTTCCTCATAATATTTAAGAACATTCAGATATACAGTAGAAGTTTCTTCATCCTTTAATTCAGGAAATGACCTTATTACAGTATTTAGAAGTCCGTCCCCAGTGTAATTCCATATTACTTCTTTATCTAATATTTCCATTCCAAGTTTTCTTCTAACATGGTTAATTGCATTTGCTATGTCTAAAGACGTATCAAAAAGAGTTCCATCAAAGTCAAAAATTAATAGATTTATTTTATTTTTCATTTCAACATATTATAATTTGCTTTGGCTTACCTGTCAAAAGGTATATAATAGAATATGAAGAAATTGGATATGTCGTTAAAAAAATTATTTTCGATTATTCTAATAATTTGTTTATTGTTTGGTGTTTTTGGAAAAGCGCAAGCAAATAACACTGTTGTCACTAAAAAACACTTTGATGAAAATAGGTTTTATAACGCAATTATTGTTTTTAAAGATCCTACAGTTCTTGACTATCAAAACAGTTTTTCTTATAAACTACTCTCGTTCCTTAAAATTGATGCACTCACAAGTTTTGAAAACTCGGTAAATAGTAAACATGAAAATTACAAAAGAGCTTTTGAAAGATTGGGACTAAAACCGTCTTACGATTTTTCTTACGTTCTTAATGGGATTAGCGTTAAAGGAAGCGGTAAATTGCTTAATGAGGTTTTAAATTACGACTTTATAAAAAATATATATGAAGAAAAAACATATTCATTAGAAAGAGAGATAACCAGTAAAGTTATTAAAGCAGATCTTGTAAGTAGTAAGAAGGATCAGCTAGGAAATTATATAACTGGGAATAACATAAAAATTGGGATAATAGATACAGGTGTTGATTATACCCACAAAGAATTAGGTGGCGGAAAATTTCCCAATTTAAAAGTTGTTGGAGGCTATGATTTTGCGGACAATGACCCGGATCCTATGGATTATGATGGGCATGGTACCCATGTTGCAGGAATTGCAGCAGGTTCTGAAAAGGGAATAGCGAAAAATGCAAAGATTTATGCATATAAGGTTTTTTCTAAAAATAGTACGACGACAACAAGTTCTCTCATAATTAAGGCTCTCGATCAAGCAGTGAAAGATAAGTGTAATGTTGTTAACATTTCTATTGGTATTCAAAATGGAGGGGCCACTTCTGATGATCCAGAATCTGATGCTGTACGAAGGGCAGTTGGTTCTGGAGTAGTGGTCGTTGCTGCGGCCGGAAACAACGGCGTTCCGGGAGAGTTTTTTGACTATCCAATAAGCTCTCCTGGATCAGTTGATCTTGCTATAGGAGTTGGTGCTACTTCCGACGGAATTACTGGAGTAATAAATTGCAGCGGTAAAAGTATACTTGCTCAATATCCAAACGAATCTCCAGATTTTAAAGAGGGCACATACCAGATGGTTTATTGCGGTTTAGGAAGAAAAGAAGATTTTCAAGGTGTCGATGTTAAAGGAAAAATTGCTTTGATTGAAAGAGGGCAAATTTATTTTGGTGATAAGGATCTTAATGCAAAAGATGCAGGAGCAATTGGCGTGATTGTTTACAATAACGTAAGCGGTATGCCTAAAATCACTTTAGTCTCCCAGAATAATCCTTCAAGAAATGATTTTATACCTTTCCTTTTTGTGTCATTTACTGACGGAAAATTTTTGAAAGACCACACTAATGAAAACATAAATATTACTAACGAGTACGGACTCGGGTTAATTGCTGAATTTTCTTCTTCTGGTCCTACTAATGATTTTTATCTAAAACCCGATTTGGTTGCACCAGGTGTAAACCTAACTTCTACATATTTAAACAATTCCTATATGGAAATGAGTGGAACTTCTATGGCATCTCCCGTGGTTGCAGGATCAGTCGCGTTGGTAAAACAGGCAAAGCCAAATCTTACTCCTCAAGACATAAAATCACTGATAATGAACACTTCTGATATTTTATATAATCCTGCCTCATCACGACCTTTTCCACCAACATTGCAAGGTGCAGGAAGAGTCAATGTTTTCAATGCAGTTAATTCAAATGCCATTGTTTATCCTTCTTCTTTAATATTCGGTAATGGAGTCCAAACAAAAACTTTTAACTTAACTATACAGAATTTTTCAGATACTACAAAAACCTTTTCCACAAGTATCTTAAACGCATCAAATGATACAATCAGTATTAATATACCTTCTACAATAACTGTTAGTGGGAATTCGAGAGTTACCTTTGATATAACATTAACAGCTTCTTCAGATGTTGTGAGTGCTTATGGTTTTGTTTTCTTCGATAGTGGTTTTGAAAAGTTGCATGTCCCTTATATGTTTCTTAAAGATAATAAGCCTAAAGACCCACTTTATAATGTTAAAATAACGAACAACAATTTATCGGCAAATGGAAGTACTACCATTTATTTTTCTGTTGGAGTTGGAAGTATAGGAACTGGTGAAAATTACAAATTTAGAGAAAATATTGCAGAAGAGGTAAAAGTTTCGATTATCGATTCTAAGGGTAATTTAATTAAGAACCTTTTTGATATTGCTCCTATTTATGTAGGTGATTATTCAGTGTCGTTTTCTCCATTTAATCCTTTGCAAGGTACATATATACTTGCTAATGGTATGTATTTTTATAAAGTTTCATACATTGAAGCAAATGATAATGAAAAAGGCAAAATTGTATATCCTGTTGTTGAAACCTATTCAAAAAGCGATAAATTTAAAGTTTCTAATGTAAATGTAACTTCTTCAATTACTCTGGTCTTACCGGATAACTATGCACCGCTTATGAACAAGGGCGATATGTTAACTGTCAATTTAAATGTGTCTGTAACTAAACCATTTAAAAATTTAAGTTTGGAATTGTATTTTGATTCTACTAAAATAAGTTTATTAGATGTGAGCTCTTCTTTTGATAACGTGACTGTTGATTTTAATAGAGAGAATCCTTCAAAGATTAGAATTACTTCTAATATCTCCTTAAACAACGCGAGCTTTACGCTCACATTTAAAGCAGTGGAAAACGGCAGTGGTTTCATAGAAATTTATAATCCTATTGCAGATTCAGGTGATATTTTTTATGCTAATAGTTTAAACTTTTTGGTTTCAGATTATGCAAAAATTGCCGATTTTAATGGTGACAAACGTGTTAATTCTTTAGATCTTTCTATTTTTAAGGCAACATTTGGGTTGAAGAGTGATGACCCAAAATTTGATTCACGTTGTGATTTAAACTTTGATGGGAGTGTTGATGAAAATGACTTTTTCATTTTTGCAAAACATTATGGAGAAGTTTATCCGTAAGGAGGATTAATGAAAAGAATTATTGCTGTGTTGGTAACTATTTCAATTATAATTTCGTTATTAACAGTGAGTAACGCAAAGGCATCAGTTATCGATGCAATTGTTCCCATACAAACTATAGGAATTCCGCAGGATGATTTTATAGGGAGTGCTACGTTAGCTGAAGTAAACTTTTTTGAGAATGATTTTGATACAAGATTCCTATTTCCCATGCAGGGAATGTCTGTAACAGATGACGGTTTGATTGCAGTGATTGATAATGCTTATGGAAGAATTCATGTTTTGACTCCTTTACTTCAAGAAAAGTTTTCTTTTGGCTCTCTTAAAGAATTTACATATCCAACTGATATTGCATACGCAAATAATTGTTTCTATATCGTAGATCCATTTAGAAGGGAATTAAGGCTTTACAATAAAGATGGGATTTTCTTAAAGAGCATAAAAAATGCGCAGTTTTCTTCTCCTATTGGAATTGCTGTAACGTCTTCAAATATTTTTGTATCTGACTATTTTTCGAATTCTATACTTAAGCTTGATATGAGCGGAAAAATAATAAGTTCTACAAATGTCCAAACTCCTTTAGGTTTAACATTAGATAAGGTTGGTAACATATGTGCAGTTTCAGGCAAGGATAGAAAAATTTATGTTTTTGATTCTTCTTTTAAACTTTTGAATGCATTTGGGGACGATGTGCTTTTATTTCCATCGGACCTTGCCGTGGATTCGAAGGGCTATATTTATGTTGTAGACAGGGGATTAGATAGTGGAGGAACAAACAGACCAAAAGTCGTGGTTTTCGATAATAATTACAAACTTGTTAATACATTTGGTAGCTTTTCAAGTAGTTTAACCTCAATTCCAGATGGTGCTTTTTTAACACCTTCTGGCATTGTTGTAAGTTCAACGAATTCAGTATATGTTTTTGATTCCGGTTATTTCTTTTATTTACAATCAAATTCTGATGCGCCTTTTGGGTATCCATTAGTTACAAGGCTTTCTGTATTTAATACTTCAGGCTATTTCATAAATAAAAAAGACTTTGTAAGAGATTCTAGCAAAGGGATTCTATTGAATCCGGTTGCCGCTTCCCTTGATGAGAATGGATATACGTGGGTATTGAATAAAGGAAACTTGGATCAAAGCGAAATTGTAAGATTTAGCCCAGATGGTAGTTTATCGCTTAGAATTACCAAGATAGGTTCTCAAATGCTACCATCTTTAACTTCTATATACGCCGACAAAAGAGGGAATTTGATCGTAATTGGTAATAATCAAATAATTCTCTATAGTACATCTGGGAGTTTCAAACAAAATGTCATTAATGCAAATTTTGGTTTACTTAAGAGAATTATTTTCAGTAATGGATATTATTGGGTTACATCTCAGGACAAAAATCTTGTTTTTAAACTTGATACAAACTTTAAAGTTGTTGGAAGTTTTGGTGTATGTAACAGTCCCTCAGGGATTGCTTTTAATTCAAAAGGTTATGCTTTTATTACCTCTTTAGAAGATAATAAGGTCCATGTATATGATGCAAATTTTAAAGAGATTTCATCGTTTGGGGGTCCTGGAAAGTCTAGCTTTAAATTGTATATTCCTGAGGATGTTGGGATAGATAAAGAAGGGAATGTGTATGTTACAAACACTGAAAATGGAAGGATTTCAGTTTTTACAAATTCTTTTGCGCCTCTTTTTGAAACTGATTCAAATTATTTAGGTTTGACCTCAATTGAAATAGTAGATTCGCATATCATTACATGCGATGCCTTTCATAATGTTGTGTGGATTTTTGAGGTAAAAAAACAATATCCTGATTACTCGTTTGCCTTGGGAGTTTCTCCGGAAGTAGCAGTTATTTCTCCCAAGGATTTTGTTAACATCTATTTTACAGTTTCGAATACAGGACTAAAAGCAGATTCTTATTCTTATACTGTGAGTCTAACAAATACCAATTCTTTTAAGTTTTCTTTAGTTGATTCAAATAGTAATTTTAGTCTGGCGCCGAATTCATCAAAGAGGATAAGGGTATTTATCGAAAGCAAAGAAACCGCAATAGAAGGCGATTCAACTCAAATTATTATTAAAGTTAACTCTACAAACGAAAAAATTTCAATCTCCTCTAATGCAACTGTTAAAATTGCAACAAATCTTAAGCCTTCTATATTTATTGATGATGTAAGCTCTAAGTTGGGAGAGAATGTTTCTGTTCCAGTTTATATAAAGAACGCTCAGGGCATAAGAGGAGTATCTTTTGATCTAAATTTTGATAAAAACAAAGTGGTATTTAATGGTTTTAATCTATCAGAAAGATTAACAAATTCGGTATTGCTCACAAACGCAAACGCTTTTGGAATTTCTGTTTTGATAGAATTTCCGAAAGATAGTTTCCTTTACAATTCAACACTTATAGGCTATCTTAGTTTCAAGAGTTTAGAAATAGGAAGTACTGTGCTCCAAATTTTGAATCCAAAATATGCAACAGTTACTGATGAAATTCAGGAATTTGATTTAATTTACCCCGGTGGAATTACTATAACGCCTAGCCTTTCTGTCAATATTCCTGACAACTTTACAACTCCAAATCAAACAATAATAATTTCTGGAAAAACAACACCTGACTGTGAAGTTTTCTTAAATGGTATATCAATAAGTGTTGCCTCAGATGGAAGTTTCTCATATAAATTAACGCTTTCAAGTTATACTCAGACTCTCATTATAACATCAAAGGCAAAAACAGGGGAAGAAACAACCTTGGTAAGAATTGTTAAATTTACTGGCAAATTGAAAATAACACTTGTCCTACAAATTAATAACCCCATTATGTATGTAAATGGAATACCTGAAGAAATTGATCCGGGAAGGGGAACAAGTCCTATTATCATTTCTGGATGGAATAGAACTGTTGTCCCAATTAGGGCTATTGTGGAGAAAATTGGAGGATCTGTCTTATGGGATGCAACAAACAAGAGAGTTTTGATTTCTGTAAATAATAAAGAAATAGATCTTCAAATCGGAAATAACGTTGCAAAGGTAGACGGAAAAGAAATTCAAATTGATCCATTTAACCCACTTGTAAAACCTTTAATTATAAACGATAGAACGATGGTACCACTGAGATTTGTAGCGGAACAAATCGGTTGTACGGTTACATGGGACGAGAAGGAAAAGAAAATAACCATAGAATATATAATGCCTTAAAACTTATTTAGGGCCTAAAATAAGTGTGCATAGATAGTCGGCAATCTTTATAAATTTTGTTTCACGAGCAACATGGACAAATGATACCGACTCAAATTCTTTCTCTAAGTTTTTAACTTCCTCATAGAGAGTAAACAAATCTTTAGACTTTACCTTATAGATTCCATTCAATTGAGATACTACAAGAAGAGAATCTGAGAAAAAACTTACAGATTTGAAATTTCTTCGTCTTGCTTCCTCCATACTTTTTAGGATTGCTTTATACTCGGCAACATTGTTAGTTGCAATTCCAATACTCTCACTCATTACGTAAATAATTTTCGCGTCAAGTACAAATACAGAGGAAATCGCTGATTCTCCAGGATTTCCCCTACTTGCTCCATCTGTATAGATTTCAAGCATTTAATAAAGCCTCTTTGAAAAGTTCAGGAATTTCTTTATCAATTCCAATCAGATGAATCTCACTAAATGTGCCTTTATTTTCTTTCAAGAATTTTAATATTTCATCAACGATAATTTTTGTACCCTTGTCTTTTGGAAAACCGAAAGTCCCACAACTAATTGCTGGCAGTGAAATTGTTGTAATTCCTTTTTCTTTTGCAATAGTAAGTGCGCTTTTCACTGCGCTTCGAAGTTTAGACTCTTCGTCTCCTTCTCCCCATTGAGGTCCGACTACATGAATTACATATTTTGCCTTTAATCTGTATCCTTTTGTTATTGCTGCACTTCCTACAGGAATTGGGCCATTCTTTCTAATAATTTCATTGCTTTCTTCTTGGATTTCTATACCACCTTTTTTCACTATAGCAAGGGCAACCCCACCACCGTGTGATAGATAAGAATTTGCAGCATTAACTATTGCATCGACGTTCTCTTCTGTAATATCACCTTGAATAACTTTTATAAAGGTACTTTCAAAGGAGGTAGAAAATATCTCCTTCATTTTTTCAAAAACTTTATTATCTCCTTCATGAAATCTGGCAAGTCATTTGGCCCTCTTGAAGTTATTAAATTATTGTCAACTACTACGCTTTGATCGACATATTTTGCACCTGCGTTTTTAACGTCATCCTTTATTGAATAAAAACAAGTCATTGTTACACCATTTACAATCTTGGCTGAGATAAGTACCCAACCAGCATGGCAAATTGCCCCAACTAATTTGTTTGACTCAAACATTTTCCTTACAAATGAAAGGATTTTTTCATTTCTTCTGAGTAGATCTGGAGCATAACCTCCTGGAATAACAACTCCGTCAAATTCATCAAAGTTTATTTCATCAATTGAGAAATCTGCTTTCATTTCCAGTCCAACTTTCGAGTGATAAACTTTTGCTTGAGGTCCGACAAGAATTGATTCAAATCCTTCTTCCTTTAGCCTGTAGTAAGGATAGATTAATTCGAACTCGTTAAAATTGTCTTCAATAAGAACCGCGATTTTTTTCATGGTTTCACCTCCACTAATATTATACTCTTGTGCTTCTTTTTTTAAAAGTTTTATGATAAAATTCGAATGGAGGTAAGCATGAATGGATTAAAAGAAGCAGTAATCCTTGGTATCATACAAGGCGCAACTGAATTTCTACCAGTAAGCTCTTCCGGCCATCTTGTTGTAATCCCTGCTCTTTTTCATTTACAAATGCCGAATCTTCCTTTTACAATGGGACTTCATGCAGGGACTTTGCTTGCATTAATTGTTTATTTTTATAGAGAGGTTTTGGGACTTTTTAAAGGATTTTTTGCCATTTTTAAGGTAAAAAGAAATTCTGAAGAAGAATTTTATTTGAAACTTTTACTTATGATTGTTGTTGCCGTAATTCCCGCAGGTATTGCAGGAGTACTGCTCTCTAAGAAAGTGGATCAGTTATTCTCAAACCCAAAAGCCGTTTCTTATATGTTTTTAATTACAGGAATATTTCTTGTCATTTCAAGTGTTTTTTCCGATAAAGCGAGGAAATCAATTAAAGAAATGGGTATTACCGATGCACTTATTGTTGGGATATTTCAAATCTTTGCACTTCCACCAGGTGTTTCTAGATCTGGTTCCACAATTACAGGCGGTATTATCTCGGAATTAAATAGAGAAAGTGCCTCAAAGTTTTCCTTTCTCGTTGCAATACCAGTAATTTTAGGTGCTGCACTGTTAGAGGTTAGGAGCAGTAGTCTTATTGGCTTTACGTTTAAAGATCTTGCTGTTGGATTTATAGTATCATTTATTGTTGGGCTTTTATCGTTGCTTGCATTCTTTCCTTTAATAAAGAAAACGAAGTTTTATGTTTTTGCGGTGTATTGCTTTGTTATTGGAATTATTGGCATATTTATTTTTAAATAGGAGGAATATATGATTGGTAAAGTAGTTTTTCCATTTGATTTTTCTAAGTTTAGCGAACAAGTTATTCCTTATATTTCCAAATTGAAAAATTTTGGCTTAAAAGAAGTTGTAGTTGTAAATGTCTTAGAATATGAAGAATTTACTTCAAGGAGTTCGTCAAAACTTGAAATCGAGGAATACAGAAAAAGAAATTTTGAAAGATTGAAATATGTAAAAGAAAACTTGGAAAAAGAAGGCTTTAAAGTAACTTTAAGAGTTGAGTTCGGAATCCCTTCAAAAGTTATTGTAACAACTTCCGAAGAAGAAAAAGCCAACTTAATAATAATAGCCTCAACTGGTGCTGGATTTACTCCAACGTTAATTGGAAGCACGGTTCAAAACGTAATAAGGTTATCAAAAATTCCGGTTCTGGTAATACCTTCAGTTTAATTCAATTATTCCCGCAACTTCAAGGCACGCACCCATTGGCAAAGAATTTACGGAAATGGCAATGCGTGTATGTTTACCTTTTTCTCCAAAAATACTTACAAGTAAATTTGAGACCTCATTCATTACTTTTGGTTGTTCTTCAAAATCCTCGGTAGAATTTACATAACCTTCAATTTTTACTATTTGTTTTATGCGTGAAAAATTTTGAGTTATTTCTTTTATATTTGCAAGTATTGAAAGGACGATTAGTTGGGCAGGTTTTTTAGCGTCTTCTAATTTTAAATCCTTGCCAAACTTTCCTTTTATTACAATTCCATTTTCTACTGGGATGACTCCTGAGAAAAAAAGCAGTTTAGAGTCAGTTGTAATAACTGGTACATAACTTCCAAGAGTCTTTAATGGCTTTGGTAACTCTAAACCAAGAGACTTTAAATTGTCTTCAATGCCCATAAAATACCTCCCTTAATTAATTTTTTACTCTATAATATAGCCTAATTTTTTTAATTTTCCTTCCAGTTTTGGCCAATCCTCTTCAACCCTAACTTGCAAGTCAAGATATACTGGTTTTTTGAGAATTTCTTGTAGTTCAAGTCGCGTTGCAGTTCCAATTTTTTTTATCATTGAACCATTTGCGCCAATCACTATTCCTTTTTGGGTCTCTTTTGCAACATGTATAATAGCATTTATGTAGAGAACTCCATTTTCCCTCTCTTTTATCTCTTCAACAGTTACAGCAGTCTCATACGGTAATTCCTGTTTAAGTAGCAAGTATAATTTTTCTCTAATTAGTTCTGCAACCTGTAAATTAAAAGGTAAATCTGTTATTTCTCCCTCTCCGAAATATGCAGGTCCTTCAGGTAAATACTCAACCGTTTTTTCAATTAGTGAGTCAACGTTTTTACCTGTAAGAGCAGAAATCTTGAAAACCTCTTTGAAATCATAGAGACTTCTAAAAATTTCTTCTGTCTTTAATATGTCCTCTTCCTTATACATGTCTATTTTGTTTATTACCAAAAATACTGGAATCGTTAACCCTTTCAAATGTTTTAAAAGTTCTGGATACTCTTCTCCTATATAATCATTAACTTCTACCATTAGATAAACAAGATCTGCTCCATCAAGGCTCTTTAAAGCGACATTCACCATATATTTATTCAACGCACTTTTTGCCAAATGAAAGCCAGGAGTATCAGCGAATACTATTTGAGCATCCTTTAGGTTTTTTACGCCCAAAATTCTAAACCTTGTTGTTTGCGGTTTTGGTGTGACTATAGATATTTTTCTTTGAACTAAGTAGTTAAGTAACGTTGACTTGCCAACATTTGGTCTACCTAAAATTGTTACAATACCGCTTTTCATCTTCACCTCGTTTTAAAGATTTCGTTAATATATTATAACGGGTTTTCACAAAAATTTTGTAAAAATTCAAATAGTTGTTAAAATATTTCACGTAAGGAGGTTAAAAAGGAATGTATAAAAAGATTTTAATTCTTGTTGATAATTCCCAAGTTATGAGTAAGGTTGTGGAATATACTTATAGCCTCTTTCCAGAAGCAACGCTTTATCTTCTAAGCGTAATTAATCTGGGACCGTTTGCAGGATACTATACAAAAACAGTTTTTAGAGAAATGAAGTCTTTAGCAGAGGAAACATTGAATAGACTTGAACTTTTACTTGAAGAGAAGAAGGGGAAATTTCAGACAGAGGTTCTTGAGGGTGAGCCAGTTAATGTACTTTTAAGTTATGCAAAAAAGAAAAACATAGACCTTATAGTTTTACAAACACATGCCGGACTTAGCGTGAATAAAATAAAAATTGGAAGTACGACCTATAAACTTTTAATTAATTCTCATGTTCCAGTCCTACTTTTAAACGAAGACATAGAAGTTAAAAATTCTCCTAAGATTTTGCATCCGACATCGGGTAGTAAATACTCTGAAATCGCAACGGTCGAGGTTGGCAAACTTGCTTCTTATTGGGATTCCGAAGTTGAAGCTTTGATCTTAAGAGAACCGAAAGAAAAAATTGCAGAAAGAGTTAGAGAACTTTTAAGAAATTTTCATGTGGAATCTACGATTACTTATGCTGATGAAAGCGAAATAAACTCTATCCTTAAAAGAGCGCCTTTTTCAGACATAATCATAGGTTCAAGAGGTTCTCCAAGGCCATCTTACAAACTACACAATATTTTTAAACCTTTTTCATTAGATCCTACTTTGAAATTGCTCGTTGCATTTTTGCCAAAGCCATTACTACTAATCTGTGATTAAAGTGGAGGTAACTATGAATAGTCAGGCGCTTACTTCAGTATTAATATTTGTTTTTGTCTATGCATTGATCATTGTTGACCTTTTGCCAAGGTCAATTGTAACCTTAGGTGGTGCTGTTGTTCTTTTTATCCTCGGGATTCTAAAGGATACTCAGGTTGTTTCCCTTATAAACTGGGAAGCTATGGGTCTTATTTTGGGAATGTTTATTCTTGTTCGTGTCCTTGTAGAGAGCGGATTTTTTGATGTATTGGGTTCTTACGTTATTAAAATTTCAAAAGGAAAACCATCTATCATCTTTATGAGTTTAGCAGTTACTACGGGAATTATGGCGGCATTCATGGATAGTATTACTGTTATGCTTTTTATGGCATCGCTAAGTATGCAGGTTGCAAAACAACTTGATATGGATCCTATACCTTTTGTTCTCTCTCAAATAGCTTCTTCAAATCTTGGCGGTAGTGCAACACTTATGGGTAATCCACCGAATGTTATTCTTGGAACAGGTTTAGGAGTAACACTTGCACAATATGTAATTTATTTAGGACCAACTGTAATTTTACTCCTTATTCTTAATGCATATCTTTTTTATCTTACGAACCGAGAAAGTTTTAAGAAGGCAAAAGAGCTTAATAGTTTATACATTTCATCGATAAAGCCCTTCGAAAATGTAAAGAATCCTTATATGTTTTATTCTGGGCTTTTTAGTTTCCTTTTAACAATAGTTCTCCTCATTGTCCACGAAAAAATCGGGATAACGGTTGGCCATGTTGGAATTATTGGTGCAACAATTGCTTTGCTTCTTAATGGTCATAGGGTTTCTGACATATGGGAAAAAATAGATTGGGAAGTAATAGTATTTTTTGCAACACTTTTCATAATAATTGGTGCACTTGAGGTAACCGGAGTTATTCAAGTCCTTGCTGGTATGATTATTTCCTTTGCTAAGGGCAGTGCATTGATTACTAAAAATGTACTTCTATGGGTATCGAGCATACTCTCAGGATTTGTAGATAACGTACCTTTTGCAGCATCAATGGTTCCTCTCATTAAGTCAATTACTGGAAAAGTTCCTGTAAGTCTTATGAGTATGGGATTAATTACAACCTTTGGAACTGATGTTGGCGGAAATTTAACCCCAATAGGTGCTTCGCCCAATGTGGTTGGACTTTCAATTTTAAGAAATGCAGGTATCGAAGTTAGTTGGAAAGAATATATAAAGAAAGTTGCTCCAATTACTTTGTTTGAAATTTTAATTGCAGATGTTGTCTTTATACTCTTATATCACTGATTTTCTAAATTCGCAAAGCTTATGAACCAAAAATTTCAGGCGATAGCTCAACGCAGAAATTACAGTTGATACACTTAGATTTATCTATTTTATATTGAGAGTCTTCTTTTATGATTGCACCAGTTGGACAGAATAAACTTATAGTATCAAGTTCCTTGGTTTGTTCTAAAATTGAAGGTGTTACTTTCTTGCCGAAGAATTTGCTAAACTTCAGTTTTTTGGTTAGCTCTTTTCTGAGCTTTAGAAAATCTGCACCATCAATTACAATTTCTTTTAAAAGACCATGGCCTAAATCGTAGACTGAGCCTAATTTATTTGATTCGATATCTGAGGAGCGGAAGCCTACAAGAACAGAAATTACCGAGTCCAATGCCAATAAGTCGTTGGATGATAATAATAAACCAAAATTGTCTTCTTCTGTGTGAGTTAAATCTCCATTTACCGCGTCAACTAACCCAAAAAGTACAGACTTCTTAATTACACCATAGACGTCTAATAAGGAGTCAGCAAATTTCATTGAAAGATTTTTTAAAAGTATTTCTGAGCGTATATTCGTAGGAACAATGTAAAGAAGTGAGTTTATAAATCCGCCAATCTTGCCTACGGGAGAATCTTTTATCTTAATGATTGGTATTATATAGTCACTGTTTGCAATTGCCTCCGGTATATAAACTTTTTTTAATGTCCTTACTTTGAAAATGTCTGAATTTTCAAAAGCTTTTTCTGCTTGATATTGGGCAGGCGATAGCATCTTATATCCAAAATAGTGTTCATTTTTTTTACTTTTTAAATCAACGGCAAATTCTTCATAAGGTTCGTTCCGAAAATCATGTACAGTAATTCCGTTCTCTAATAAGTTCGATATCAACTCCCTTTGTTTGTGTGTCAAAATTGAAGTGCCAAATTCAACTTTCGCAACGCCCTTTTCTTTTAGAAAATTTTTTAATTCATAAATTACTAAATTATCAGGTGTCGGAAAGTCAAAAAAAACTAAAATATTTTTGTCTTTTATTTCGTCAAAATTTACCCAATCCAATACTTCGATTAGTTTTTTTCTCAACGATTCTTTATTATATTGAACTTCTTCAACTATTCTTACTGTACTCATTTTCTACTCCCTTCTTTAAACATAAGTTTCCTAAAGGGCAAGCACTGCAGTTTGGTTCCTTCTTACAGAAGTTTTTACCTAATTCTACAATTAAAGCATGCATTTCTTTAAATCTTATAAGTGTTTCTTTTTCATTTTCGCTTTTTAGTGCATCCTCAAACAATAATCTGATTTCGTCGTAGCTCGACATATTTTCTAAAATGCCAAAACGCACTGCAAATCGTTTGGTGTAATTATCAACTACAAAGATGGGTTTCTCCAGCGCATAAAGAATTATTGAGTCTGCTGTTTCCTTCCCAACACCTTTAATATTTAATAATTCGTTTCTAAGGTTTTCTATTTCAATATGTGTTAGATCCAGCAGCTCAAAGTTATATTTTTTAAAAAAATCCAGAAAATTTTTTAATCTTTGTGCTTTCAGTCTGTAGAAGCCAGACTCTTTTATGTAATTTGAAAGTTCTTGAATATCTAAATTATAAAGAGTACGGGGCTCAAGCAACCCATGCTCTTTTAGTCTCAAAATAACTTTTTCGACGTTTTTCCATGAGGTTTGTTGTGTCAAAATTGCACCTACAATTACTTCAAAAGGAGTTTCTGCAGGCCACCAATTTTGCTTTCCAAAATAACCGTAAAGTGTATTATACACTTTCAAGATTAAGTTCTTCTTCTTTTTTGACTCTCGATAGGTAGTTTTTGAGTTCATCACCTTGAAGAGTTTCTTTCTGCTTTAGGACGTCAACTATTTCAAATATCAATTCTTTATTTGCTTCTAATACTTTTTTTGCTTTTTCATAAGCAAGTTCAACAAAACGCTTAACTTCAGCATCAATTAGATCTGCAGTCTTTTCACTATAATTCCTTTGTTCTCCTAATTCTTTACCTAAGAAAATAAGTTCTTCTTGTTTTCCAAATGTAAGAGGTCCCAACTTTTCTGACATTCCGTATGCTCTTACCATTTTGCGAGCGATATCAGTTGCTCTCTCAAGATCATTTGCTGCGCCTGTTGAGACCTCTCCTATAAATATTTCTTCTGAAGCCCGTCCACCTAAAAGTGCTGCAATTTTATTAATAAGTTCGCTCTTTTTCTGTAAGTACTTATCTTTTTCTGGTAGTTGAACATTATAGCCTAACGCAAGGCCTCTTGAAACAACAGAAATTCTATGAACCACATCTCCTGAAGGTAGTGCAGTTGTTACTATAGCGTGCCCTGTTTCGTGGAAGCAGACGATCTTTTTTTCTTCCTCTGAAAGGACGAGTGACTTTTTTTCGGGTCCTGCAATTATTTTGTCAATTGCTTCTTCTATTTCTTTTTGTGTTATCTTTTCTTGCCCTTTTCTTACAGCAATTAGTGCTGCTTCATTCAAAAGATTTTCAAGGTCTGCCCCTGTAAAACCTGCTGTTTGCTGTGCAATGGCTGTAAGATTTACATCCTCTGAAATAGGTTTTCCTCTTGCATGCAATTTAAGAATTTCTTCTCTCTCTTTTGTATCTGGCAATCCAACAACAATTCTTCTATCAAATCTTCCCGGCCTTAAAAGTGCTGGGTCAAGAATGTCCGGTCTATTGGTTGCTGCAATGACAATGATACCAGTGTGGGGATCAAATCCATCCATTTCTACAAGAAGTTGGTTTAAAGTTTGTTCTCTCTCATCATGTCCACCACCAATTCCTGCGCCTCTGTATCTACCAACAGCATCAATTTCATCAATAAAAACTATACACGGAGCATATTTTCTTGCTTGGTCAAATAGGTCCCTAACACGTGAGGCTCCTACTCCCACAAACATCTCAACAAATTCTGATCCAGAAACAGAGAAAAACGGTACATCTGCTTCGCCTGCTATCGCCTTTGCTATAAGTGTTTTACCACACCCTGGAGGTCCAACCAACAAAACACCTTTTGGAATTTTTGCACCATATTTTGTAAACTTACGTGGATTTTTCAAAAACTCAATGATTTCTTTAACCTCTTCTTTAACTTCATCTGCTCCTGCAACATCTTTAAATGTTATTTGTGGCTTGTTTTCAAGGAATAACTTTGCCTTACTTTTCCCAAAACTGAAAGCTTGATTTGAAGAGGATGATGCTCCACCTAACATTCTTTGCATTAAGAACCACCAAAGTCCTATCATTATAATCCATGGAACTATATTCCACAGAAGGTTTACGAATGTTGAGTTTGTCTGCTGAACATCATAAGTCGTACCTGATTGCCTTAGTGTATCCTCAAGAACTGAAGAATAAGGTAGAGTTTTTGCCTGAACTTGTCTTCCATCTTTTAGAGTGCCTATCACTAAGGTCATTACATTATCCTGTGTTTTTATAACAACGTTAGTAAATTCTTTTTGTTCTATGTAGTTTAAAAATTGTGAAAACGGAATTGTCTCAACAGTAGTATTACTATTTCCAAATAGAAACTTAGAAGCGAAAAATAATACAATTATTAAAAGTATCCATCCAATTACTTCTCTTATCATTAAATTTTTAAGATTATTGTTATTTTTTGGTGCCATTAATTATTCGAACCTCCCTTATAAACTTTTTCTTTTAAGATGCCTATATAAGGCAAATTTCTGTATTTTTCTTCATAATCAAGACCATAACCAACAACAAAACTATTAGGTATTCTAAACCCATAGTAATCAACCTTAATATTTATAATTCTTCTATCAACTTTGTCCAATAATGTGCAAATTTTTATACTTTTTGGCTTTCTTGTTTTTAATAATCTTGTTACTGCATCCATCGTAAGTCCAGTATCAACAATGTCCTCCACTATTAAAACGTGCCTATCTTCAATTGGTGTATCAAGATCTTTTAATATCTTTACTTGTCCACTAGACTCAGTTTTACCACCATAACTTGAAATCGCCATGAAATCAACGGATATGGGAACATGGACTTCCCTTACTAAATCAGCAAGAAATACAAAAGCACCTCTTAGAATGCAAACAAAAAGAGGAAATTTGTCCTTGTAATCCCTTGAAATTTCCTCTCCTAATTCTTTAACTCTCTTTTTAATCTCTTCTTGCGATACGAGGATTTTTTCAATATCTTCATGCATACAGCAATTATATCACAAATTTTGAGTTAATGGAACTATCTTTAAAAAAAGAACTTTTCTTGTGTCTTTTCCGATCTTTGCAATTGTGCTTCTTCTTACACCGCACACCCAAAGTATTTTATCATCATTATCTACTACAATGGGTACTTTGTGTCTAATGTCTCTCCTAACTTTTAAGTCGACAAATAAGTCTTGCAGTTTCTTCTTTCCGTTTTCAATCTCGATTATATCACCCTCTTTTCTGAACCTAACGGAAATTGGGAATTTAAGGAAATTAAGATCAAATACGGCACTAGTCTTATCATTTAAATCGAATTCTTTTTTTGACTCTAATATTTCCGAAATTATTTTTACTTCTGCTTCAGGTATTGTAGTAATTCCCGGAATTTTTAATATATAGGACCTTTCAATGGTAAATGGGGTGCCATGTTCAATATAAAATGAATTTCCTGTTTTTGCAACGTATATATCTTTCCCTATGCTAAACTTTTTTTTGTTGCTTTCTATGAATTCTATAATCATATTTACACGTTCATAATTTGCATTCTCCCCCAATAATTCTTTTATAATGCGTCTCTTAATTGAAAGAGAAAGTGGTTTAAAAAGATTTATTGAATATTCGTTGTTTTGTCTTTTAATTCCTTCAAGTTCTATTGCGGTAATTTTATCTAATAAATTTTCGTCATTAAGTGCAATATCAGAAAAATTTAGAACATGATCCATAAAATTCGGGTATGAAGATTTGATAAGTGGTAAAATCTGGTATCTTAATCTGTTTCTTTCGTAGGAAAGGTTGTAATTACTTAAGTCTATAATATATGGAATTCCTTCATTCTTTGCATAGTTTTCGATTTCCTCACGTGTTACTCCAACTAATGGCCTAATCAAATCTTCCTCTATAGCCAACATACTTGTAATACCTTTTAATCCTGATCCTTTAAGGAGGTGCATAAAAAAAGTTTCAACGAAATCGTTTTTGTTATGAGCAAGTGCAATTTTATTGAAACTATTAGCCTCTTTTACCTCTCTTAAAAACTTTAGTCTCTGTTCCCTTGCAACATCCTCAAGATTCCTTTTTGTTTTTAGATGAACCTTTAAGGCGTTTCCTACGCCGAAAAAGAAAGGAACCTGCAACTTTTTAGAATATTCTTCGACAATCTTTATCTCGTCTTTGCTTTCACTTCTTATTCCATGGTCAAAAGTTGCAACTCCTATTTCGACCTGGATTATATCCTTTATTTTATGGAAAATTGAAAGCATTGTCATCGAGTCTATACCACCAGAGACAGCGAGTAGTACTTTTTCATTTTTTTGAATTAATTTATACTTTTCTATGGTTTTTAAAACTTTTTCTAAAATTTCTTCCATCGTAATATTTTATTCGAAAATTTAGTTTTTTTGTATCATACTTTTGGTTCTTGACTAAATTTCAATTTGTTATATTATATAAAGGAAATTCAAGGAGTTTTGTTATTTTCGTAATGTGACTCAAGGTGAGGTGGTTTATGTTTTCTGATTTACCCTTAGAAAAATTTATTGAAGAATTATCATCTTCTAACCCTACGCCTGGTGGTGGGGCTGCATCATCTCTAGTTGGTGCATTTGGTTTTGCACTTGTTTCAATGGTGCTATCTATTTACCAAAAGAAAAATCCAGAATCTTCTTTGGAACCGCTTATTGAACAAACAAAAGAAAAGTCTGATCTTCTTCTTAGGCTATCTTCAAAAGATGCTGAGGTTTTTGAGCGGTTTATAGAAGCAGTGCAACTTCCAAAAGACACTGAGGAACAAAAAGAAATAAGAAAACAAAAAATGCAAAAAGCACTTATAGATTCCACTCTTGTCCCTTTTGAAGTTATAAATATTTTGTATGATGGAAGTAAAGTTTTAGACCAAGCAAAAGCATTTTGTCCGAAATCTGCAATTTCTGATCTGTATACAGCTTTAAGTTTTTTTGAAGCTGCATTTGATGGAGCAAAAGCAAATGTTTTAATAAATCTAAAGTCGGTGAAAGATGAAAAATTCGTTACGGATACAAAGTCAAGACTCTTACACATTGAAAATGAATTTAAAAATTACATTCTTAAATTAAAAGAAGAAATACAAAATAATTTAACAATATAAGGAGGCATTAGGTAAATGGATGAAATCTTAAACTTAACTGAAAACGATTTAAATGCAATGACTGCAAGAGAACTTTATAAAATTTCTCAAATCGTTAAATTAAAGAACTATTCTCATTATAGAAAAGATGAACTTGTAAAAGAATTGTATAAGCAAATACAGAGTTTAAAACAGTCCTCAAGCAACAAAAGAGAGACTGCAAAAGAACCAACAAAGGAGACTAAAACACAAACTAAAAGAGGAACAACTGAATTCCAAGAGCAAAAGACAAAAGAGGAAAAAGTTGAAAAACAGGAAAGTCTTCAAGAGTTTCTTGATACTTCCAAAGGAACACCTGAAACTGCCTACGTGAGAGTTGACAATGAGCCACAACTTTACTTTAAGGGACTTTTTGAAGCCCATCCTGACGGATACGGATTTTTAAGAGCAAATTATTTTCCATCATTCACTGATATTTATGTCTCACCCCCGTTAATTCGTAAATTTGGACTTAGAACAGGTGATGTTGTTTCTGGTCCTGTCCAAAGACCACAAAAGGAGGGGGAAAGATATCCTGCTCTCGTTAACGTTGATACAATCAATGGAATAAAAGTTACAGGATATTTAAAGAGGCCTATATTTGAAAATCTTACACCGTATTATCCAACAGAAAGAATTATTCTTGAAACACCCGGGTGTAATATTGCCTTAAGAGTTATTGATCTCATTGCACCACTTGGAAAGGGTCAGAGAGGACTAATTGTTTCTGCACCTAAAGCTGGAAAAACAACGCTTATGAAAGAAATTGCAAAAAGTGTTGTAAAGAACCATCCAGAAATTTACCTTATGATTCTTCTCATTGATGAGCGTCCAGAAGAGGTTACAGATATGAAGAATTCAGTTGCGGCAGAAGTTGTAAGTTCGACTTTTGACCAACCTCCAGAAAATCACATAAGAGTTGTTGAACTTGCCTTAGAAAAGGCAAAGAGACTTGTCGAGATAGGAAAAGATGTGATGATACTGCTTGATGGAATAACAAGACTTACACGCGCTTATAACCTTCTAAGTTCTACAAGTGGAAAAACACTTTCCGGAGGCCTTGATCCTGCTGCAATAAGAGGACCAAAGAAGTTTTTAGGTGCTGCAAGAAGTATACTGAATGGCGGTAGTCTTACAATTCTTGCAACAGCGCTAATAGATACTGGATCAAAATTGGACCAGGTAATTTACGAAGAGTTCAAGGGGACTGGAAACATGGAGATAGTCCTTGACAGAGAATTAGCAGAAGAACGAATTTTCCCTGCGATTGATATTAAAAAGACGGGGACAAGAAGAGAGGAACTTCTGTATAATGAAGATGAATATCGAAGAATTTTGACTTTGAGAAAATTCATAGGTTCTCTTGAGCCAGGTGAAGCACTTGAAAGACTCATTGAAATGCTTAAGCAAACAAGGTCAAATGAAGAACTTTTAAGGAGTATAGTGCCAGATGAAAGGTAAAATTGGTAAAATTGAAGTAATAACTGGCTGTATGTTTTCTGGCAAAAGTGAAGAGTTAATAAGAAGAATTAAACGGGCAAAAATTGCAAGGCAAAAAGTGCAAGTTTTCAAGCCTTCAATTGATACCAGATATTCAGTTGTTGAGGTTGTCTCACATGCAGGCGAAAAGGTTGAGGCTATACCTGTATCGGGAACGAAAGAACTTTTAGAAAAAGTCGAAGAAGATACTGCAGTAGTTGGAATTGACGAAGCACAGTTCTTTGATAAGGATATAACTGATGCATTGCGAAGACTTTCAAAGTTAGGAAAGAGGGTTATTGTTGCTGGTTTGGACATGGACTTTCGAGGAGAGCCATTTGGACCAATGCCATTTATTATGGCTATTGCAGATGAAGTGTTGAAACTGCATGCAATTTGTACTGTTTGTGGTGAAGAAGCAACAATGACGCAGAGACTTATAAATGGAGAACCTGCGAAATACGATGACCCTATAATTATGATAGGTGCAAGCGAATCATATGAAGCACGTTGTAAATTGCATCACTACGTAAAGGGTGGTAAGGATGATTGACCGACTCGAGAAAACCGTTGAAAGGTATAACGAACTTTCGAGACTATTATCAGATTCTTCTGTAATCTCAAATCCTGAACTTTTTAAGAAGTATTCTATAGAATATAAGGAACTTGAACCTATAGTAAATCTTTACATTAAATACAAAAAGGTTGAGTTAGAAATAAAAGGTGTTCAGGAACTTCTTGAAACTGAAGATCCAGAATTACAAGAACTATCTCAAACAGAGTTGGAACATCTTGAAGAAGAGAAAGAACGTATTTTGAATGAAATTAAGATACTTCTAATTCCAAAGGATCCTTACGAAGGAAAAAATATAATCATGGAAATTAGAGCAGGTGTTGGTGGGGAAGAGGCAGCGCTTTTTGCTAAAGACCTGTACAAAATGTATTTAGGCTATGCCGATAAAATGGGATGGAGAGTTGAAATTCTTGATTCTCATGAAACTGATCTTGGCGGTTTTAAAGAAGTTATTTTTTCGGTTTCAGGAAAAGATGTTTATAAGCATTTGAAATACGAAAGTGGAGTTCATAGAGTTCAGCGAGTACCTGAAACAGAGGCGTCAGGAAGAATCCATACGTCCACTGCAACGGTTGCAGTATTACCCGAAGCAGAAGAAGTTGATGTGCAAATTAATCCTGATGATTTGCGCATTGATATATTCCATGCAAGTGGACACGGTGGGCAGAACGTCCAAAAGGTTGCAACAGCAATTCGAATTATTCACAAACCGACTGGAATTATGGTTACATGTCAAGACGAGCGTTCGCAACTCCAAAATAAGATAAAAGCAATGAGAATTTTACGGGCGAGACTTCTCGACTTATACGAGCAGCAAAAAGAACAAGAAATTACAAGTACACGCCGTGCTCAGATTGGTCGGGGAAATAGAAATGAGAGAATTAGAACCTATAATTTTCCGCAAGGAAGAGTAACTGATCATCGAATAAATCTTTCTCTTTATAATCTTCCTGAAATTATGGAAGGAAATTTAGATGAACTAGTAAACGCCCTTATGGAAAATGAAAGAGCACAGCTTCTTGAGGAATACTTTGGAAAGTCATGACGGTAAAAGAAGCATTCTTAGAATCAATTCGGTCATTAAGAGAAGTAAGCGAAGAATACTATCTTGAAACTCTTGTCTTGCTCTCTTATATTCTTAAAATAGAGAAGGAAAAGGTTTATTTAAAAGAAAATGAAGTTCTTTCTGACCATCAAATTAAACTTTTTAAAAGTTCTCTTGAAAAATTGAGAAATAAATATCCCTTAGCATATCTTACTAGACATAAAGAGTTCATGGGGTTGGATTTTTATATTGATGAAGGAGTATTAATTCCAAGACCAGAAACTGAAACTCTTGCGGAGCTTGCAATAAAATATGGATGCAAAAAACAGCGTTTTTTAGATATCGGTTGTGGATCTGGGGTAATTGTTTTATCAATCTTACACTACTGTAAAGAAATTACTGGTAATGCTATAGACATTTCAGAAAATGCAATTAGGATTACCAAATTAAATGCAGAACGATTAAATTTACTCGAAAGACTCGAATTAGCTTTGACAGATTTCAGAAATTACAATCCGGGTTATAAGTTTGATTTTATAGTTTCTAATCCTCCTTACGTTAGGAGTATTGATGTAAGGAATCTTCCGTTTGAGCCAGAAATAGCGCTTGACGGAGGAGTTGATGGATTTGAAATTTATCCTGCATTAATTAAAAAGGCATTCGAGTTACTGAAGGATGATGGCTTTGTAATTTTTGAAATAGATCCTTCGATACAAGATAAGGTTAAAAAAGAGATGAAAAAATATTTCAGAAAAGTTGATATAATTAAAGACCTAGCGCAATTAGACCGATTTGCTTTTGGGAGGCTAAAAACAGTTAATAAAACTGTTTTAATTAAGGATATTAAATATGAGGAATAGAGAGTTGTTAAACGTGCAAAACTTAAACAAGATTTATGGAATAATTAGAAAATTCTCAAGCACTCTAAAGCTCCAAGAACTTATAGATCTAAGAAAAGAAAAGATTAGGGAAGAGTTAAAACACTCTTTAAAACTTAGGAAAGTTATTAAGGTAGCCTTTGGTATCCCTATCTTTGGGAGGTCATTTATTAGGGACTTCTCTCCGTTAAAAACACTCTTAACGGATTGGGCAAGGTTACCAAATAGGTTAGTCCCTGTGCTTGGTGCAGGGACTATGGTTAGCCAAATTCCGCCTGTAGGCTATATGGCTAACCTGAATTGGCGGATTAAAAACAAGCCTACCAAAAGCTATCCAATTTCGGATAGTTTTTGGAACCAGGATAAAATATGAAAGAAATTTATGAAAAAGCACTTAGACATCTTAATAATAATGGTATTATAGCGTTTAAGACTGATACGGTTATGGGGCTTGGAGTAAATGGTCTTAGTAATATAGCAGTTAAAAATTTGTTTGATTTAAAGGGTAGATCCTACGATAAGCCTCTTTATCTTCTTGCATATTCAGTTGAACAAATATACGATTATGTTTACGGTATTACTGATGAGGCACTTGACCTAATGAAAAAATACTTTCCTGGAGCTCTTGCAATTATATTTAGGTCGCAAAAAAAACTTTACACGAAACCTGATGAAAAAGGAGAAACATTAGGTGTAAGAATTCCAAAATATCCTGATCTTTTAGAATTTCTTGCGTTTATCAAGATGCCGCTTCTTAATACAAGCGCAAACATCTCAGATATGCCACCTTTGGAAACAAAGGAAAGCATATTAGAAACTTTTGGATATAAAGTTCTTTACATTGAATTCGAACATGATATTGAAATGCTTGGATTACCATCTACAATTGTAGAGTTTACTTCTGGAAAACCTGTTATAATTAGGAAGGGAGCGGTTGAAATATGAAGATATATACATATGGTCATCCTGTTTTAAGGAAAACGGCAAAAAAATTGACGAAAGTTAATAAGGACATAGAGAAAATTATAAATGAGATGTTTAGGACAATGCGACAAAATACACCAAGAGGTATTGGACTTGCTGCAACTCAAGTTGGGGTTACCTATTCTTTTTTTGTCTATGAACTTGAAGATGACAAAGGGGTCGTTGTAAACCCAGAAATTTTAGAAAGAAGAAAAGAAACCGAAAAAGAAGAGGAGGGGTGTCTTTCAGTCCCAGGTGTTTATGGAATCGTTGAGAGACCTCAAGAAATTGTCGTAAGATACATGGACCTTGACGGTTCGGTCCATGAGGAAATATTAAACGGTTTGAAGGCGAGAGTTTTCCAACATGAAATTGACCACTTAAACGGAATAATTTTTACAGACTACATTGATAGTATTGAAAAATTAGAAGTTGAAGAAGGTTACGAAATACCTAAAGAGCTTATCGAAAGATACTTGAAGAAATGAGAATCGCATTTTTCAGTGGTTCTGAAATTTCAATTCCATTTGCAGAGAATTTACTCGGAGAAATTGTTTTATTCGTTACTCTTTCACCAAAAATAAGGGGACGTGGAAACAAAGTGTCTCCAAATCCTGTGAAATTATTTGCAGATGAGTACAATAAGGCTGTTTTAGAGATTGAAAACTTTTCTCAACAAATTGTAAATGAAATCTTAAGCTATAAACCTGATGCGTTGGTAGTTTTTTCTTTTGGAAAAATTATTCCCAAAAGCATACTTGAATTAACAAAATGTCCTTTAAACATTCATCCATCTGACCTTCCTATGTATAGAGGCGCAAGTCCGATTGAGAGACAACTTATGGACGGGGTAAGTAAATCTGCCGTTACAATTATAAAGATGAATGAAGAAATTGATAAAGGTGAGATACTATTAAAAAAACACTTTGATGTTTCAGTGTATGATGACTATTTTTCTTTCCTCAAAAAGGTTTATGATGTTGGAATTCCTCTTTTAAGAGAAGCGCTTGAATGCTGTCTTAAAGGTATGTGCTCTCCTGTGCCTCAGGTTGGAGAGGGAAGTTATGCAAAAAAGATAAGAAAAGAAGAAGAAAAAATTAATTGGAAAGAGGATGCATTTAGAATTCACAACAGAGTTCGCGCACTGACAAGAATTGGTGCCTATACAATTTTTAGAGAAAAAAAGTTAAAGATATTCAAAACCGATTTTTTAAATGAGTTTTTTAATAATTCTACACCCGGAACGATAGTTTATGTCCATAACGAGTACTTTCTTGTTTCTTCTTTAAAAGGATGTGTTAAAATACTTAGGGTTCAACCAGAAGGAAAAAAAATAATGGATGTAAAAGATTTTATAAATGGCTACAAACCAAAAATTGGTGAGGTGATGTTATGAAGATTGTTGTGCTTGTAAAAGTTATTCCAAAAAATATAGAATTTGATAAGCAGTTGAAACGAATAAAACGTTCATCAGAGTCCGTAATAAACCCTACCGATTTTATCACATTAAGTGCAGCAATAGAATTAAAAAATAAGTTTGGTTTTTATGTTGACGTTGTAAGTATGGCGCCTTTGAGTGCAAAGGACGTCTTAAGTAAACTTTTCGATTACGGTGTGGATAGAGTATTTCTTCTTTCTCACATGCTTTTTGCAAATTCTGATGTTTATGCAACTTCAAATGTGATTTCTAAATTTATACAAAATTTCGATAATGATTATGACTATGTGTTTGCACATAATTTTTCTTCTGACGGGCTTACTGGAGTTTTACCAGGGGAGGTTGCATCAAAACTGTCAATTTTATATATTTCGAATGTTTTACAGGTAGATTACGAGAGTAATTTTCTTGTAGTTGATAAACTCGATAAAGATGAAATAAATCGATTTAGGATAAAAAATAAGGCACTAGTGAGTTTTTCGAACGAATCAAAGAAAAAAGCTCTTCCAAGTTTGTATTATGCCTTTAATCCGAATGAAAAAACAGTGGAAATATTTTCAAACGATGTTCTAAAACTTGACGGAAGTGAAGTTGGAAGCGATGGCTCTAAAACAATAGTTAAAGATATATTTGACTTAAGATCTAATTTTCAGAGTGACCTAATAACAGAAAATGGTGATAAAATAATTGCTGAAATTTTGTCTAAAGAGGTGCAACAATGAAGGCGCTAATAGTATACGAAACAAATTTACCAAACTTAAATGATTTACACAATATTTTCGACAATATAAGAATTGCAAGCGTAAGAAATGATCGCGACGCAGACTACATCCCTTCATTTTTGATTAGGGTAAGTTCTGAAGGGCTTGAATTTCTTTCTAAGATTGAAGAAATAAATGACTTTGATGTAATAATTTTTTCAAATGAAGTATTGCCCAGAGAAATTGCTTCGTTATTTGCTGGAAAAAACGGATTTGGTATTGTCTCGCACGTTAGTGAAATAAGGGCAGAAAAAAATAACCTTTCGTTTATTGTTTATGGTTGGAAAAACCTTGGTGTTGAAATAATTTCTAAAACAAAACCTACCGTTTGTATTATAAATAACGGAGTTTACAAGGATAAGTATAATCCTTTAAATAGGGAAATAATTGAGATTTCAAAAGATCAATCGGTAGAAATAGTTGAGTCATTTCCGCAATCTATCGACGAAAAAATAAAGTCTAAAATTGTAATAGGTGTTGGCCTTGGGGTATCAAAGGATTTGTATCAACAAATATTCTTTATTGCTGAAAAGATTGGTGCAAAAGTTGTTTGTACCCGTCCTGTAGCGGATTTAGGCTACTTTCCTTACGACAGTGTAGTAGGTGATACAGGAATAGAAATAGAAACCGATATTTATATTGCATTAGGAATTTCAGGATCAATTCAGCATCTAAGTGGAATAAGTGCAAAAACAATTATTGCTGTTAACTCAGATTCGAATGCACCTATATTTTCAAAAGCACACATTAAGGTAAATGAAAATGTGGAAAAAGTTGTAGGAGGGTTATTTGAATGGGTGAAAGGTTTTTAACAGTTTATTCTCCTGAAGAAGTTATCGAGAAAATATTTGATCTTTTTGATATAGATATAAATGTTATTTCGATACCGACAGAGCACTCTTTCGGATATTATATAGCGGAAGACATTAGATCTAAGATTGATTTACCACCTTTTAGAAAATCTCTTGTCGATGGCTATGCGGTTAAATCTACGGATATAAAAGGCGCAAGTTATGAAAATCCGGTTTTTTTGAAAAATTTAGGTGAAGTAAAAATAGGTACAAAACCTGCAGTATCAATAAAAGATGGATCAACCTGTTATGTTCCTACTGGGGGAGTAGTTCCAGATGGAGCAGATGCTGTTGTAATGGTTGAAGATACGGAGATAAAGGGTGATACAGTCTTTATTTTTAAAGATGTTCAGGCAACCCAAAATATTTTTGAGAAAGGAGCTGAGCTCGTTAAAGAATCCGTTGTCTTAACAAAGGGTGTAAGAATTAATGAACTTAACATAGGACTACTAAATTTTACTGGTGTGGAATTCGTTCAAGTAATATCACCTTTAAAGGTTGGATTAATTTCTACGGGTGATGAAGTAACAGATGAGCATCCTTTACCATACGGAAAAATTTTTGACTATAACGGGATTACTTTGAAACACTTATTATTAAAAGATGGTTTTATTCCTTCATTTTACGGGGTTGTAAAAGACAATGCCGAAAGTATAAAGGAGGCGTTAAAGATTGCACTAAAAGAGAACGATTTTGTAATAATGACGGGTGGAACAAGCAAAGGAAACTTTGATTTTACTGTAAATACAATTAACTCCTTGGGCAAACCAGGAGTTATAGTGCATGGTTTGAATGCATCTCCAGGGAAACCAACAATATTCGGAATTGTTAACAGAAAATTAGTAGTGGGTCTATCGGGTAATCCGCTTGCATCAGTTATGATTTATTCAATTGTGATAAGAAACTTAATATCAAAAAAATTGAAAATTATAATTCCGGAAAAGAAGATCATTGGCAAACTGTCAAATCAAGTAAGTTCCAGAAAAGGTAGAACAGAGTTTGTTTTGGGAAGGCTAAAAATAGAAAATAATGAAAATATAATTGAACCGTTGCTTTCTGATTCATCATTTACCTTTGTATTAAATGAGTCACATGGATTTATAAAAATACCACAGGAAAAAGAAGGTTTATTAGCAAATGAATCTGTAGAGTTTTTCCTGTGGTAAATTTTTTATTCCTTCATTTTTAAATGCTCTTTAATTTCCTTTATTAATTGCGCCGGTGTACTTATTGGGTATTGTAAGTTTGGTAATAGTTCAGTCAATTTAATATCTTGGGAGACAATGTCTGACAATCTTTCCTGTAAAACTTCATATGAACTTATTGGAAAATCAATTCCTTTTATTCTTTTCAAAACCATGTATGCCCAAGGGATATCCAACGTTTTCATTATGTCTTCAAGTACGGCAGAGCTAAAATTAACCAGTACCTTTGCGTCCACTCCATCTTTTACAAGTTTATATGCTAATTTTGCAATCCCTCCTGCCGTATGGGTTTTAAGATTCTTAGACTCTTCTTTTGTGAGTTCTTCAATTTTTTGCATTTTATCAAGTGCAAGCTTCGGATCGGCTCTTACAATATTCCTTACGGTGTTTTTAGTAATCCCTACTTTGTGTGCAATCTCCTCCTCAGACCTTAGATATTCTTCTTTAAGGACAATTGCAATGGTAGCTCTAGCAAGTGAAGGAAGCCACGTTAGAGTTTTATATTCAGCAAGTTTTACAATTCCACCCAATAGATCTATTGACTTTGAGAAAACACGAGCCACAAGATCTTCAAACTCTACCTGAGGCACTTCACGGCTATTTACGATAATCATATTTCTTCACCTCCTGAAATCGGTTCCTTAATTTTTACTAAGCCAGATTCTGTTATCTCCAAAAAATGTGTTTTTGTGTCGTGTCCAGAAAGTCTACATCCATCAATTCTGAATAACCTTACAATGTCACCCAAAGGCTTCTTATATATTTTCGATTTATATTGAGAATCGATAAGTTCTTTTGCAAGAACAATCGTCCCGTCAACTATGTGACCTACAGCATATCCTCCCGCAGCTTCCGCCGTTAGCTCTTCATGGCCACTTCTTTTTTGCGAAACGATAATCGAAGTTTGGTACCAAGATTTCATAAAGTTAAACAGTCTTCTGACAATTGCTCTTGCAAACATTTCTTTACTTTCAAAGAGTCCAGTTACAGAATCAATTACTGTAAATCTAGCCTTATAAGTAGAAATAACATAAGCAAGAGTTGCAAGAAGATCAGGAATATTTTCTCTAAGGTTGTATGAAGAAGCAGCATCAATAAGAATGAAATTATCCTCAAAATCTTTAAAGTTATATCCCATTGCAGTTGCCCTAATTTGAAGAGATGCTGCGACAAAATTAGCAGGTGATTCAACTGTAACAAAGACCACTTTAGATCCTTTGTGTGCTTGTTCAATTGCAAATTGCTCTGCCATTAAGGATTTTCCAGTATCGTTTACTCCAGTTATGTTAATAACTGAATAGGCGGGAAGACCTCCCAGAGTTTTTTTAATGAGCTTTCCTTTCTCTTCTTTTACAATAAAAAACAAGTCGTCAAGTCCTTCAATTCCGGTTTGAATTCCATAAATTTTTGGTGCTTTCTCAAGTGCCTGGCTTCCGGTATATATATTTTTAAAATCTACTTTTGGTTGAATTCCTTTTTCTTCCTCGTTTTAAAGGTCTTTTTCCTCCATTTTTACCTCCTAATATATTTTATCAAGTACCAATTCTTAAACAAATATCTTATAGGTATCTAAATTTTTATTCTCGACATATTAAGCAATATGCACATATTGCTTAATAAAGCATATTGAATTTTAAAAAATTGGTTTCTATGTGACTAAACGAGCTTTAACGCAATTCAACAAAAGAGGGCTCAAATTTACGTCAAATAAAATAAAGTTATAAAAGGCATTAAGAAAGGAAATATTTTTAAGTATGAACTTAAAATTATTTTTTTTAATTAGAAACCAAAATTTAAAATTTGTTTTTAAAATTCAGCTTAAAGTATTTTACACATTTATAAGATAAAGTTAATAAGAGTTTTGTTTAAAAAAATGGCAGGGATAACACCCTGCCAACTTGAGATTATTTTATTCTTTTTTAGACTACTCGCACACCTTTAAGAAAGACATGACTTGTTACAGCATTTGTATCATACGGAACGTTATCGAAGGCAACAATGTTTGATAGACCATCTTTTTCAAGTTTTCCAAGGTGAACATTTCCTAAAATTTTAGCTGGGTTTAAGGTTATTGTTTTTAAAGCTTCAACTTCATTAAGGCCTTCTCGTACAAGAAGCCCTGCATTCAGTCTTAGATATTTACTTGGAAACATTGGATGTCCTGATGTAAGAGCTGTTAAAATTCCATTACTAATAAGTTCAACAGGAACTTTTGGAGAAAGACCCTTTAGTTCAATTGACCAGCGTGGGAACATCACGGGGCCGTATATAACTGGGACGTTACTTTCCTTAATCAAATCTTTAACCAAGTTTGCCTGCGCACCGTAAAGAATTGCAGAATTTAAGTTAAATTCCTTGGTAATTCTCAAAGAAGTTGCAATATCATCCGCCCTCAAACTTGCAAAAAGCGCAAGATCTTTTTGTGAAATTAAATCTTGTAATGACTCGTAAGAAAGATTTGGCTCTTTGTGTTCCTTTTTATATTCAATTGCTTTGTAAAGTGTGTCTCTAATAACATAGGCAATTCCCATCCTTGTAGATGGAGTCTTGTTCTTTGGTCCATATACTGACTTTGGTTCTGTATTAATTGAAAATTTTACTCCATATGAGTTCTGAATTACCATATCAAGAGCATGCTTTCCTTTGTTGTATATAAGTGTGCCTCGTCCTCCAATAGGATTTGTATTTCCCGGTAAGACCAAGCTTATAAGTGTTCCTCCTTTAATGGCTTTGTCAAAAGCTTCGTCGTAAGGGTTTATTCCATCGAGAGCAAAGAGTTCTGGTGTAACAGGATTGGTTGCTTCATTTAAATCATCACCTTCAACTCGACCAAGCGATTCTTCTTTGAGTCCAATCCCAGAACCAAGATCTATAATTGGAGGCATGACAAAATTTGCAGTATAAGTTTCTTTAACGGGTTCGTTGATATCTTCTCCAATGTGATAAATTTTATTTTCATCAAAGAAAATTACTATATCTTCTAAAATTTGTTCTCCGGTAAAGAGTTTTCTTGCGTAAAGTTTATACATATTTTCCTCCCTCAATAATGACGTTTCCTTCAAGAATGACAGTGTTAGCCTTTGCAGTTACTGAAAAAGGATTTTTGTCAAAAATAACAAGGTTTGCAATTTTCCCTTCTTCTATACTTCCATAATCGTTATCTATTTTCAAAATCTGTGCAGGATTTATTGTAATAAGCCTAAGAGTTTCGTCAAATCCCAATCCTCCTTCGTAAGCAACAAGTCCTGCCTGAATTAACGCGTAGCCAATAGATACAACTGGATGGTCAGTCATAAGGGCAACTTTTACACCAGCATCGACCAATTTCTTAGGATTTTCAAATGAATTAGATCTTGTTTCAACCTTAGGGGAAACATCAAGAATAGGTCCAAGAATTACAGGAACGTTTTCCTTTGCAAGAAAATCCCTGATTCTTGCTGAATCTGTTCCATGCTCTATTACTACCTCAAGTCCAAATTCATGCTTGGCAATTCTTATTGCTGTTATAATATCGTCAGCTCTATGAGAGTGAATTCTGAGAGGAATTTGGTGATCAAAAACAAGATAAAGACTTTCCATATTTAAATCAAAGTCAACCTTCTCGCCACTCTTTTTCTTTTCGTAATAATTTTTTCCTTTATAAAGTGTTTCTCTAAACACTTTTGCTGTGCCCATTCGAGTTGTAGGAAGTTGATTTTTTGAAGAATAAACTCTCTTTGGATTTTCGCCAAAGGCGCATTTGAGTCCAGCAGGATTTTTAATTATCATTTCGTCTACAATATTACCGTAAGTTTTAATAACAGTACTTAGTCCTCCAATTACATTACCTGAGCCAGCACCAGTAAACACAATTTCAAAGCCTGATTCAAATGCTTCTTTGAACGCAGGATCATAAGGATTTATTGAATCAATTGCTCTTAATCCAGGAGTTGCAGGATTAGTCATTTCATTGCCATCCTCATCCATTTCTGTTCCTTCAAGAGCAAACGTACCAAGATGAGTGTGAGCATCAATAAATGAAGGGAAAAGCAAGTTCCCTTGTGCGTCAATAACTTTAGTCGAATTTTCATCAACGTCAATTTTTTCTGAACTGACTTTTTTAATTCTGTTACCTTCTACGAGCACATTTCCATTTTCTAAGATGCCTTGCGTTACAGTGTAAACTTTTGCATTTTTTATTAAAAGCATTTTTTGCCTCCTTCTTTTGGTATTCTAATATATAATGGCTAATTTTTAAAGAGTTTTTCTATTTTAAGAAAAAAAGTGATATAATGGAAATGCAAGAGGTGAAAATTGTATCCAAAGATAGTTGTTGATCATTTTATGAAACCAAGGAACGTTGGAACTATTATAAATCCAACGGCGGTAGGAAGTTCAAAATCTGAAGGAGGTGGTAAGGCAATAATTTATTTGCATGTTGAAAATGGAGTAATTCTTGATTTCAAATATCAAGTTGATGGATGTCCCTTTGCAATTGCAAGTGCGTCTATACTTTCGGAAAATATAAAAGGAAAGAAACTTGAACAGATTGAACCAATTGATTACAATTTTTTTACAATTTTTTTCGACATTCCAAAAGATAAAATCAAATGTGTAGAACTTGTCGTTAACGCATTCAACGATGCATTAAGTAAGATTAAGGATAAATAGACTTCCCACCTATAAAAATTTCGAGATCGTTATTTCTACATGCGATTTTTATTTTCCCTTCTTTTAAGGTAAAGTTTTTAGGAAGTACTTCGTAACTCTGAAAGTTCAAAGCAAGGTAGTCTTTATCGACTGATTCATCTGCAAAAATACTTTTTATTGGAATCCTCTTCTCATAAAGCTCGTTAATTTGCACTCCTTCTTGAATGGTTGGATTCTTAAGAAGAATTATAGTATCTATAGAATTGATCCCATTGCCTTTGATAATGTTATAAAGTTTGTTAAATGAGTATTTTCCAGAATTACTTATAATTAAAATATTCTTAAAAGAATTCTTCACTATTATTACTTGCGAATTTTGAAAGTTCTCTATTACAATATCTGTTAAAGATGCGTTATAAAAGACAAAAGAAAACATCAAAATTATCACTATTAATGTTATAGATACCTTAAATTTTTTAGGAATATTCCCGACAAGTAGAAATGTCGATATAAGTAAGGCAAGCTCTAAAAAGAAAAACTGGGTTAAAGAAAGTGTTCCAAAAATAGAAGCACTTGGGAGCTTAGATGAGAAATTAACAAGTGAAATTAAAAGACCGTAGAAGAAATTAATCAAAGAAGAAAAAATAGAAGCAAACTTAATCGAAAAAAGAGAAATAAATGTATATAGTAAACCTATTAGAAGAAGAAAAGACATGTATGGAATAACAAACAGATTTAATGGAATAGATATTATTGGTATTGAATTAAATACAAATAAAACAAGTGGAGTCTCATATAGATTAACAAAGATAGATACATTGAGCAAATTAAAAATTTTTTGTTTAAAGTCAAATTTTAACGCTACAACAATTCCAAGAATTGCAAAACAAGACAAATAGAAACTTATTGAAAATAGTGATTGAGGAAAAGCTATAAGTATTAGAGAGATTGCAACGATAAGTGAATTTAAAAGATTTTTCCCTCTCCCAAGATAATTTCCCAAGACTAATATCGATAGCATCAAAAAGGCTCTAATTGCAGAAAACTTTAGTCCAATGAATACAATAAATAAAAAAGTTACAAAAAGTGAAAAAATCTGAACAAAAGGAATAAAAAAATTTAATAGTATGGTAAAAAATGAGTAAATTATACCGATATGCAATCCGGAAATCGCAAATATATGAGCGATACCAGACAGTTGAAAATCAGATTTTGTACTACTTTCTAATGCATTAGTTCCTATGAGAGTTGAAATAAGGAGATTACCCTCCTCACTTTTGAGAGTAGATCTTATGTTGTGTATAATTTTTGACCTTAAATTAGAAAGAAAGGTATAAAAAATCTGACTTTTAATAATTTTTACACTTTTAGGAAAAAGAGTTAATGTATCTTCAAAATTGATTAACTTTGAGGTGTTTTTATGTAATTCTCCTTGTATTTGGACTGTCGATTTTTTTGGTGGTGGCATTTCTTTCGAGTAAACTTTGACAATAATATCTTCTAAATGGTTGTCAATAGATGACACTTTTAAATAGTATATAAATTTTTCGCCACTTATTTCATAAAAATCCGTGACGATGCCACAAACTTTGACAATTGTATCCTGAACATTGTAATTTATTGTGTTGAAAACTGTTTTAAAAGAGTAATATCCACTTAAAGTTGATAGTAGGAACAAAAAAATGATACCAAATCTATAATTTTTTCTTGAAATAAGTACAATAACAATAAGGGTTAAAAAATAAGTTGGGAGTAATAAAATATTTCTTGTTTGAAAGGATATTGATATTCCTAAGCCTATTAGAGTTGAAAGAAGAACCAAAAATGAGAGCATTACACTGTAATTAGATCCTGAATTTTCTCAAACGTTTTTTCGCCTATTCCTGAGACATTTACTATATCGTGTATAGTTTTAAAAGGTCCGTTCTTTGTTCTATAATCAATTATAGCCTGTGCCTTTGCTTCTCCGATTCCGGGAAGTGTCATTAACTCTTCTTTTGTTGCTTTATTTATGTTTACTTTGTTGGTTTTAGGAGTTGTAGCTAAGGATGTAGAGTTGTTTGAATTAAGCAATGAGTTATCTTTTGAAGGAACAATTACTTCTTCACCATCCGTAAGTTTTTTTGCAAGATTAATTGAAATCAAATCTGCATTTTCTGTGACACCACCAGCAAGAGAAATTGCATCCTTAACTATTGCGTTTTCTTCTAATTCGTATACATCTGGATGTTTGACTTCTCCTGTTACGTAAACCTTAATTTTTTGTTGAGAGGAATTACCTACATTTTGGACAATCACAGGTTGCTCTTGTGCTTTATTGTTTGATAAGTATGTTTTTCCGACATATAAGCCAATCCCGAACGAAATGAAAATAAGTAAGATTAAAATTATGATTATCTTTTTCGTGTCAAGTGTATCCACGGGTCACCTCTGACATTTTGGGCAGAAGTACGATGTTCTTCCCCCTATTTTTGTTGTTTCAATCGGAGTTCCGCAAATTGGACACTTTTCTCCTTCACGCTTATGAACTAAAAAATGTTCATGGAAATGGCCTTTTGAGCCGTCAAGATGAACAAAGGAAAGCTCACTTGCACCACCGTATTTCTTTGACTTCTCCAAGACGAAAAAAATATTTTTGTATATACTTTCAATTTCATCTTCTGACAAATATCCCCCTTTTCTTTTGGGATTTACTTTTGATACAAAAAGAATTTCATCAGAATATGCGTTGCCAAGACCGGCAATAATACTCTGATCAAGAAGGATGTCCTTTATCCTTTTAGTCCCGTTTTTTAGTATAATTTTCTTAAAATTTTCAAGTGTAAATTTTTCATCAAGAACGTCTATCCCGAGTTCTTTTATTTCATCTAAATTATTAATGTTTTTAGTTTCATGTAAATGAATGAATCCATTTGACATAATACCAAAGATACCAATGGACTTACCATTATCGAACTTTAAATATGCTTGTGCTTTTTCCTTTTCCGAGTCATCTATTAACCGCAGGTATCCGGTGAGTAGAAAATGAATAAGAAGGTATTTATAGTTTGAGAATTTCAAAATTAACACTTTGCCGTGTCTTGCAACGTCTTTGAGGACCTCATCCTTTAATTCTTTTTCAAATTCATTCTTGCAGACGTTTGAAATCTTTTCATTATTTAAGATTGCCTCTACAACTTTTTTTCCGATAAAAGTAGAGGCAATCTCATCTTTTAAAAAATTAACTTCAATAACCTCTGGCATATTATTTTAGAAATTTTTTGAAGACATTAATTCCTGCAAATCGAGCGTTTTCGCCTAATTCTTCCTCAATTCTAATTAGTTCGTTATATTTTTCAACTCTTTCCATTCTTGCTGGTGCACCACTTTTAATTTGACCAGTTGTCATTCCTACTACAAGATGAGAGATAAATGCATCCGCAGTTTCTCCGGACCTATGTGAGACAATTGCGTTAAATCCATTAAATCTTGCAAACTGAATTACCTTAAGAGTTTCCGAGAGTGTCCCAATTTGGTTTAGTTTAATAAGTATTGAATTGGTTGCTTTGAGTTCAACACCCTTAGAAAATCTTTCAATATTTGTTACATACAAGTCATCGCCAATAATTTGGATTTTATCACCTAATCGTTTAGTAAATTCAATCCAGCCGTCCCAATCCTCTTCAGCAAGCCCATCTTCAATGGAGATAATGGGGAACTTACTTAAAAGATTTTCATAAAAATCAATCATTTCTTTCGATGTTAATTTTGCACCTTCGAAATTGTAGTAGCCATCTTTAAAGAATCCCGAAGAAGCAGAATCAATACCAAGGAAAATATCTTTTCCTGCAATATAATTTGCATTGGTTATCGCTTCCACAATCAAACTCAGTGCTTCTTCTGTATTTTTTACTTTAGGTGCAAAACCACCTTCATCTCCTATACCGACTGAGTATCCTTTCTTTTTTAGAATAGACTCAAGGCTTCTGTAAATTTCTGCGCCTGCTCTAATTGCTTCTTTGAATGAAGTGAAGTTTACAGGGAGGATAAGAAATTCTTGAATGTCCAAACCAGAATCTGCATGTGCACCGCCATTCAAAATGTTTAGTTGTGGTACTGGAAGAAGATTTGCATTCAATCCTCCAAGGTATTTATATAAAGATATTCCAAGTTCATTTGCCTGTGCTCGTGCAACAGCAAGGGAAACACTTAATATTGCGTTAGCCCCAAGTTTACTTTTATTTGGTGTACCGTCCAAATCAATCATCGTTTTATCGATAAGATACTGGTCTTGTGCTTCCATTCCGATTATATTTTCCGCAATTACTTCATTCACGTTCCTTACTGCATTTAAAACACCTTTACCGTTAAACCTTGACTTGTCTCCGTCTCTTAATTCAACTGCTTCAAATTTTCCAGTTGATTTGCCAGATGGTACTGCTGCAACACCAACTGCACCACTCTCAAGAACAACTTCGGTCTCAATAGTTGGGTTTCCTCTTGAATCTAAGATTTCTCTTGCTTTTACAAAAATAATCTCGCTCATTTTAACCTCCTAAATTTATTTGTATTCCTTTCTTTCTTTAATTGCCATAGACAAAGTTAAAGTATCTGCAAGTCCAATTTCTGCTTCCTTTGGTAAACCGACAGCAATTCTTGTAATCCTAATATCCATTTTAATCGAATTAATAAGTTTTGCAATGTAAGTTGCAGTCATATCACCACTAAAATCAGGATTTGTAGCAAGAATAACTTCTTTTATGTGTGAATTTTTGATTCTATCAAGCAATTCTTTCAATTTAATTTGGTCTGGTCCTTTATGGTTTATAGGATCGATATCCCCATGAAGAACATGATAAACTCCTTTGTAGGAACCCGTCTTTTCAATTGCAAGTAAATCGTTAACTTCCTCTACAACGCAAATTGATGACCTATCTCTTGATTCATCGCTGCAAATCTCGCAAATTTCTTTATCAGTAATATTAAAACAAATGGGGCATAAATGTAAATTTGCCCTTGCATCAGTTAAGGTATCTAAGAATTTTTTTATTTCTTGCTCTTCCAAAGATAAAAGGTAAAGGGCAATTCTTTCCGCAGTTTTTGGTCCAATAGAGGGTAGTTTTTCAATTTCCTCAATTAAAGATTTAAGCTTACTATTAATTGATTCCATTTGGAAAATTGGGTAATAATCCTCCTAACGCACCTAAAGAGGCAAATTTCTCTTGGGCAATGAGTTTTGCCTTGTTTTGAGCATCCTTTATTGCAACTACCACTAGATCTTCAAGCATCTCTTTATCTATATCTTCTAAATTTTCCTTTAAAATTTGAATAGAAATAATCTCAAGTTTTCCGTTAACAACTGCTTTAACTATATTCTGGGCTGTTGCCCCAATCTCCATTTGCTCGAGTTCCAAGTTTATTTGTTCTAGTTTCTTTTGCAGTTCTTGGGCCTGCCTTAGAATGTCGTTAAAATTTCTCATTTTTTATCCTCCTTAATATCAGTTATTGTTCCCTCGAATAGATCCAGTATTTCTCTAATTTCTTTTTTGTTCTCTATTTCTTTAATTCTTTCCTCTTTACTTATTTTAGGTTCTATCTTTGGTTCAATATAAACTACCTTAAACGATTTACCAGTTATTTTCTTTAAAGCTTCTTCCAAAATTTCTATGTTATCTTTTGATTTTAAAACATTTAAAGCAAAAGGTTTGTCAGGGATAATTTCAATTACGCCATCTTTTACAGAAACCGGCGCTGACTTCAAAAGCATTGTCGAGGCTGGGATGCTTTTTTGTTTTACTTCATTAACAATTGTTTCCCATAAGTATTTAATTCTTTCGATATCTATTTCCTGAGTTTGTGTTTCAGGCTCTTCTATTTTTTCAGATGATTTTTTTTCTTGAGCAAGTATAATTTTATCAACTTTTTCCTTAGAAATAAATTGAGACGCATCCTCTCTTCCAACACTTTGTTTTCCACTTAAATTATCTTCAAAATTTCCTAAGTTATCAAGAAACTCTACAAGCAATGCAAAGTAGAGATCTTTATAAATTTTTACTTTATTCAAGGCTTCTAAAAGTACTTTTGAAACTTCGATAAGTTTTCTTAAAGTTGCTACTTTTATGATCTCCTTCATATCTGAGAAAGTAGTTGCATCTCTTTTTTCTTCTACGGTATCACTTGCGCCTAGCTTAAGAGTAATTAGGTCTTCAAAGAATTCAGTCATTTCATTTATGAAGATTTTAGGATCTAATCCTGAAACTTCAAGTTGACGAATTCCATCGAATATAAAATCTACGTTACCTTGAATAAGGGCCTTTGCAAAATTAAGTACAAAATTTTCGTCGGGTATATCGAGGATATTTCTTACAATATTTTCGTCAATATTGTTTGAAACAGTTATTACCTGTTCAAGTAAACTTAAGGCATTTCGAAGTGACCCAGAAGAAGCTCTTGCAATTAATTCCGATGCAGCATCAGTTATTTGAACGTCTTCACTTTGTGCAACCTCTTTTATTTTCTTACTTAGCCTTTTTATACTGATAGGTTTGAAGTAAAGTCTTTCACACCTTGAAGAGATCGTTGGTGGAATCTTATCTGCCTCGGTTGTTGCAAGAATAAACACTACGTTCTGCGGAGGTTCTTCCAGTGTTTTCAAAAGTGCATTGAACGCTTGGGGTGTAAGCATATGCGCTTCGTCTATTATGTAGACTTTATATTTAGAATTTACTGGTACATACTGCACATGTTCCTTCAAACTTCTAATTTCATCAATACCTCTGTTTGATGCGGCATCTATCTCAATAACATCTAAACTCGTGCCATTTGTAATTGCAATACAATTATCACATTTAAGACAAGGTGTGTCGGTTGGACCATTTACACAGTTAAGACCCTTTGCGAAGATTCTTGCAATTGTAGTCTTACCAGACCCCTTCGGTCCTGCAAATAGATATGCATGAGATACTTTCTTCTGTTTCAATTCTGCCCTCAGCACTTTTACAACCGCATCTTGTTCAACTACTTCGTCAAAGGTCTGGGGCCTGTATTTCCTGTAAAGTGCAATATATTCCATACTTAAATTATAACATTAAAATTAATGTTTTACAACTGAAGGCATTAATTCCATACATTTGACACTTTGAAAGAAATATAATCCATCGTTTCAAAATTTTTGAACTTGTATGTGGTAAAAAGTAGGAGATTTAAATCTTTGAATTTTTCTTATGACATTGTGTTTCTTAATTTGAGATTAACTATAACCCTTATAAAAAAGAATTTGGTTTTTAAGTAATTAAAAAGTTCTTTGATATTTTGGATAAATTAAGTAATGTTTCTTATTTTATATGTTTCCTTCTTATGAACTCTCCAAAGGATTTAGAAATTAAAATCTTTTTTAATAACTCAATACCATCCTTTATTGGATAGACTGTTTTTCTTTATAAAGAAATACATATTGAGGTGATTTTACTTTGTATTTCAAAGAAAACTAAGAAGCACTGATTAGTTCTCTTTGTAGGTTTTTTCTTTAACATATTTTTCACTTTTATCAAAAGTTGGTGTAGAGAGTTTCATATTGATATGAAATTAGACAATAAACTGTTCTTGATTAATTGTTATAAATTCATAAAATATGTAAGAGGTGATATACATGGATGAAATTTCTAAAGATTATTTAAGAAGTATTATTGACCACACGCTTTTAAAACCAGATGCCACTCCCACAGATATTGAAAAACTTTGTAAAGAAGCAATCGAAAACAATTTTTTCGCAGTTTGCGTTAATTCCTCCTATGTTGAGTTAGCGAAGAGTTTTTTAAAAGGAACTAATATAAAGATCGCTTCGGTTGTTGGATTTCCTCTTGGTGCTTCATCAACTTACGCAAAGGTGTCAGAATCGGAAAAGGCAATTAAAGACGGTGCAGACGAGATCGACATGGTAATTCATATTGGCCTTTTAAAGGCGAAGGAATATGCAAAAGTTGAAAGTGACATAAGAGAAGTGGTTAAGACTGCAGCAAACAGAACTGTAAAAGTTATCATCGAAACATGTCTTCTTACCCAAGAGGAAAAAATAATTGCATCAACAATTTCCGTTTCAGCTGGCGCTCATTTTGTAAAAACTTCAACAGGATTTAGCACGGGAGGCGCAACAGTTGAAGATGTTCAACTGATAAGGTCTGTTGTGCCGAATTATATTGGTGTAAAAGCCTCAGGTGGTATTAGAGACTTTGAAACTGCAGTTAAATTGGTTAAGGCTGGTGCGACAAGAATAGGTGCAAGTAAGAGTGTTGAAATAGTTTCTTAATGGGCTACATAAATATTAACGGACTTACAATAACTTCGTTTGATACAAAGGAAACCGACAGGTATGTAGTGATGCTTACTGATAAATTAGGTAAAATAAATGTTAAATTTAAATCCGTTAGAACATCAACTTCAAAACGCTCAGGTTATACTGATTCGTTTGTATATGAAAAGGTTCAGTTATACAAGAAAGGAAATACTTACATTGCAACGGAAATAGAAATGCTTGATGACTTTAGAGACGCGAAAAATGATCTTTCAAAAATGGTTGTTCTTTTGTATATAAAGGAATTACTTTTGCTTTTGCTCCCTTATGAGGAAGAAAATATGGAGATTTTAGATCTTACCCTAAAAACCCTTTCTTTCTTAAGTTCTGTTGAACCCGTGTACTCGAAAGTTGCTTTGCTCTATTATATGTTTCACTTTATGAAATTGCTGGGAAGTCCGATTAATTTTCTACAAGAGCATCCAAAGGTAATTTATTTTTCTTTTGAGAACAACGGATTTAATGAAAACTCGGGTTTTACAGTTGACGCAGTTGTGTATGAAGAGTCCTTACTTTTAAATAAGATGGCTTATCCAGAGAAATTAAATATTGTTAAGTTTAACGAAATACTGGATCTATTAAACTACTATATAATCCAAAAATTTGAACTTGATGAATATAAAAAATTTTTAGAAAGTGTGAAAACTTTGAGCGTGAGGTGATGAATGTACTTTCAAGATTTAATTTTTAAATTAGAACATTTTTGGCAAAAACAAGGTTGTGTAATTTTACCACCGTTTGACCAAGAAGTTGGTGCAGGAACTTTAAGTCCTTATACATTTTTAAAAGTTTTAGGTAAAAAACCGTGGATGGTTGCTTATGTTCAACCTTCAAGACGTCCTGCCGACGGACGTTACGGTGAAAATCCTAATAGACTGTACATGCACCACCAATTTCAAGTTATCATAAAACCACCACTTGAAAACATTAAAGATATTTATCTTGAAAGCTTGAAGTATCTTGGCTTGAAACTTGCAAAACATGAGATAAAGTTTTTAGAGGACAATTGGGAAACAGCAGTACTTGGTGCACAGGGTGTTGGTTGGGAAGTGCGACTTGACGGTCTTGAAATAACTCAGTTTACGTATTTTCAACTTGCTGCAGGTATCAATCTCGATCCTGTATCTGTAGAAATTACTTACGGCCTTGAGAGACTTGCAATGTTTTTGCAGGACAAGGATAATATTTTCGATATTCAGTGGAATGAAACTACAACTTATGGTGAACTAAGAAAGCAAGAGGAAAAAGAAGAGTGCATATACGCGTTTGACGAGAGCGATATAGATTTACTATTTGATCTTTTTAACAAGTTTGAGTCTGAAGCAAAAAGAATTTTGGAACAAGGGATTCTTATGCCTGGTTATATGTATCTCTTAAAGTGCTCACATACCTTCAACTTACTTGATGCAAGAGGTGTTATAAGTGCCTCCGAAAGACAGAATATGATTGGAAGAATGAGACATCTTGCAGAACTTTCAGCAAAAATAGTCTTAGAAAGAGAGGTAGAACATGAGGGACTTTCTATTTGAGATATACACTGAGGAAATGCCTGCAAGACTACTTAATGGGGTTACTCTCCAACTAAAGGAATTAGCAGAAAAAAATTTAAGCGAGAGTACTCTTAAGCACGGAGAGATTAAAGCCTTTTCAACACCAAGAAGATTAGTTCTTTTCGTTAAGAATGTAGAAGAAAAGGAAGAAGATAGAGTCTTAGAAATAAAGGGACCGTCACACAAAATTGCTTATGATGAACAAGGAAACGCAACGCTCGTGCTTAAGAAATTTTTGGAAGCTAATAACTTAAAAGAAGATGAGATCAAAATTAAAGAGATTAAGGACAGCAAATATGTTTTTGGTTATAAAAGAATTGAAGGGAGAAATGCGAAAGATGTCCTTCGAGAAGTTGTGTTAAGTTCACTTAAAAGCTTAACATTTCCTAGAGGAATGAGATGGAATAATTCTAACGTCGTTTTTTTAAGACCGATAAGAAATTTTCTTTCACTTTTTGGAGATGAAATAGTAAATGTTGAATATGCTGGAATCAAATCGTCAAATAAATCCTTTGGTTTTTACTTTGATTCGCCGTTTGAGTTTAATTGTGAAAGCCCGGTTGATTATTTTACAAAAGTTAGAGAGCGCTATATAGTTCTTGATTACAAAGAAAGGGAAAACATTATTAGAAAAGGAGTTGAGAAAATCTCAGCCTCCGTTGGAGGAAAAGTTAAATTTGAGGAAGAGTTTTTGGAGGAAGTTGTAAATTTAACAGAGTTTCCAACGCCATTTCTGTGTGAACTTAAACTTGAGAAATTTGATATACCTGATTGCATTATAGAAAGCGTTATAAAGGATCATTTAAAGTCGTTTCCGATTTACTCTAAAGATTTTAAAAAAGTCCTGCCATATTTTATTGGTATTAGAAACGGAACTTCTGATTTTATTGAGAATGTAAAAAAAGGATATGAGAAAGTTGCAACAGCAAGGCTTTATGATGGTGCATTCTTCTTCGAAGAAGATAAGAAAGAAAGACTCGAAACAAGAGTTCCAAAGTTGAAGGACATAGTGTTCATTTCTGGTTTAGGCACACTTTTCGACAAGACAGAAAGACTTGTTAGAATTGCTGATTATCTTGGTGAATTGCTTAGGTTAGATCCAAATGAAGTGGCGCTCTTAAAAAGAGCATGTTTTCTTTCCAAGGCTGATATAACAACTCAAGTAGTAAAAGAATTCCCAGAACTTCAGGGTACAATGGGTGGTATTTACGCAAAAATACAAGGTGAAAGAGAAGAAGTTGCAAATGCAATTTCAGAGCAGTATCTTCCAAAATTTTCAGGCGATGAACTTCCGATTACTAAACTCGGAAAATACCTGAGCATTATAGATAAATTGGATACGCTTGTATTAAGCATTGGAAAGGGTATTGAATTTACAAGCTCCAAAGATCCGTTTGGATTGAGGAGAAGTGCTCTTGGAATAGTGCAAATTGCTTTTACTCTTGACGAAAATGTTTTTCCAATTTCTGATCTTATCAACTTTATACTGAGTTTGAACGCGTTTAATAAAGAAAATAGTTCAATTCAAAGCGAAGTTTTAAGTCTTATAAGGGAAAGGGCAAACTACTTAATAAGATCTAACAATATAAGTTACGATATTGCAAATGCAGTCACTACGCTTCCAATTGATTTAATGCCAACGTTTTTAGAGAGAGCGAAAACTCTTGAAAAATACTCAAAGGATGAAAAATTTAAAGAAATTGTGACTGTGCACAAAAGAATAAGAAATATATTACAAAAAGCAACTGTTGAAAGTGAATTTATTTCAGAGAATCTTTTGATTGAAGAGGCAGAAAAGGAATTATACACTGTTACAAACGAAAGCGAGAAACTTTTAAACGAAATGCTAAAATCAAGAGATTATGATGCAGTTATTCATCTTTTATACCTATATGTTCCAAGCGTAAATAAGTTTTTTGACAAAGTTCTCGTTATGGATAAAGATGAAAGAATAAGAAACAATAGACTTGCACAACTTTCAAAGGTCCTCAAACTTTTTGAAAACTTTGCTATGTTTTCGGAAGTTGTTATTGAGAAATATTAATTTCGTTCTTTTTGTGGTAAAATATAAAACTAAGGAATTTAAATTTTAAGATGGAGGTAATTATGGCTAAATGGGTTTATGATTTTGAAGAAGGTAGTGAACAAATGAGAAACCTTCTTGGTGGCAAGGGAGCTGGCTTGTCAGAAATGACACGAATAGGCTTGCCTGTACCACCAGGTTTTACAATTACAACTGAAGCGTGCAAAGATTATCAAAAAAGAGGCTATATAAGCGAAGAAATAAAGCAAGAGACCTTAGAACATCTAAGAAAATTAGAAGAAAAGACTGCGAAAAAATTTGGAGATCCTGAAAATCCTCTCCTTGTTTCAGTTAGATCTGGTGCGCCTGTCTCGATGCCTGGAATGATGGATACAATTCTTAACCTTGGATTAAACGATGAGGCAGTTGAGGGTTTAAAGAAACTTACCCAAAATGGAAGATTTGCTTATGACAGTTACCGTAGATTCATTCAGATGTTTGGAGATGTGGTTATGGGAGTTCCTCATGAGGAGTTTGAGAAAATTCTCTCATATCACAAAGAAAAGAACGGCTTTAAATCTGACGTTGAACTTACTGAAGAAGTTCTAAAAGAAGTAATAGCAGATTACAAGAAGCTTTATAGAGAACATACAGGTAAGGATTTTCCACAAGATCCAATGGAGCAACTTTTCCTTGCAATTGAAGCAGTATTTAAATCCTGGAACAATCCAAGAGCAATTACCTACAGAATGCTGAATAAAATTCCTGATGATTTGGGAACAGCAGTAAACATAGTGATGATGGTTTTTGGAAACATGGGTAATGACTCTGCAACGGGTGTAGCATTCACGAGGAATCCATCTACGGGTGAGAAAAAGTTATATGGAGAGTACCTAGTAAATGCACAAGGTGAAGATGTTGTAGCTGGTATTAGGACACCAAAACAAATTGACGAACTTAAAAACGAGATGCCTGAAACTTATAATGAACTTTTAAGGGTTGCTAATATTCTTGAGCATCACTATAGAGATATGCAAGATATGGAATTCACAATAGAGCGTGGTAAACTCTATATGCTTCAAACCCGTTCTGGTAAAAGAACCGCCCGTGCCGCCGTAAAAATCGCCGTTGATATGGTAAAAGAGGGCCTAATAACAAAGGAAGAAGCTGTTTTGAGAGTATCAACAGAACAAATTGATCAACTTTTGCATAAAATGATAGATCCAAAAGCAGAGGTTAAAGTGATCGCAAAGGGATTACCCGCATCTCCAGGTGCTGCATCTGGTAAAGTAGTCTTCGATGTAAAGGAGGCAGCCCAAAGAGGCAAAATTGGTGAGGCAGTAATTCTTGTAAGACCAGAAACAACTCCGGAAGATCTCGAAGGAATGGCACACTCTCAGGGTATTCTTACCACTCGTGGGGGAATGACAGCACATGCAGCAGTAGTTGCAAGAGGAATGGGAATTCCATGTATAGTAGGTGCAGAATCTATCAAACTTGACCTTGAAAATAAGACTTTTGTAGTAAACGGTGTTACCGTAAGAGAAAACGATATCATAACCATTGACGGAACAACAGGAAACGTAATACTTGGTGAAGTACCAATGGTTGAACCAGAATTATCTGGTGAATTTGAGGAATTCTTAAAAATTGCTGATGAATTACGTAAACTTGGCGTTAAAGCAAATGCAAATACTCCCGAAGAAGCACGTAGAGCAAGAAGTTACGGAGCAGAAGGTATTGGACTTTGTAGAACAGAGAGAATGTTTTTACAGCCAGACAGACTTCCAGTAATGCAGGACATGATAATCGCAGAGACGCCAGAAGAAAGAAGGGAACATTTGAGTAAACTTGAGCCACTTCAGAAAAAAGATTTCTATGAAATTCTTAAGGAAATGGATGGGTTTCCAGTAATAATAAGATTGCTCGATCCTCCTCTCCATGAGTTCTTACCGCAAAGAGAAAGGTTAGAGAAAGAAATCGAGGAATTAAGACAAACAGATTTTGATTCTGAGCTTCTCAAAAAGAAAGAACGTCAACTGAAAAGGTCTAAAGAACTTTCAGAATTTAATCCAATGATTGGTTTTAGGGGTTGCCGTGTTGGAATTATTTATCCCGAAATTTATGAAATGCAAACTCAAGCAATTGTAGATGCTGCAATCCAATTAAAGAAAGAGGGATTTAATCCAAAACCAAAAATTATGTTACCACTTATTGGACATGTTAACGAGATGAGAACTTTACGTGAAAAAGTTGAAAAAATTGTTAAAGATAAGTTAAATGAGGCAGGAATGAATTTAAAAATTGAAATTGGTACAATGGTAGAAGTACCGAGAGCAGCACTTACAGCTGATCAAATAGCTCAATATGCAGATTTCTTCTCCTATGGAACAAACGATTTAACGCAGACTACTTTTGCGTATAGTAGAGACGACGCAGAGGGAACTTTCTTACCATATTATCTTGAACATAAAATTCTTGAAAAAGATCCTTTTATGACGATTGATAGAGATGGGGTTGGAAAACTTGTAAGAATCGGCGTTGTCTTAGGAAGACATGCAAATCCATCACTTGAAATTGGAGTTTGCGGAGAACATGGTGGAGATCCTGAATCGATAGAGTTTTTCCACTATGCGGGCCTTGACTATGTGAGTTGTTCTCCATTCAGAGTTCCTATTGCAAGACTTGCTGCTGCTCAAGTTTCAGTAAAAGAAAAAGGAAAAACAGTTTTTGTAGATAAGTGATAAGAGAAGAATACGAGCATTTAGAAGAAAGATTGCTCTCTCCACTTGCTTGCCTTAGCAAGAACTCGGTGGGGAGAGCAATTCCTGAAAAAAAAGACCCTTATAGAACTGACTTTCAAAGGGATGTAGATAGGATAATATATTCAAAAGCATTCAGGCGTCTTCAATACAAAACACAGGTTTTCATTGCACCTAAGGGAGATCACTATAGAAATAGGCTCACGCATACTCTTGAGGTAATGGCTATTGCAAGATCAATATCGAGAGCACTTCGTTTAAATCCCGATTTAACTGAAGCAATAGCGGTTGGACACGACTTAGGACATTCTCCTTTTGGTCATGCAGGAGAAGAAGTATTAAATGAAAAAGTAAAAGAGTATTTTGAAGACATGCAATTCGTTCATACCGAGCAAAGTTTAAGAGTGGTAGACTTACTTGAAAAACGTTTGAAGTCTGATGGGACAGAGGTGTTCGGTTTAAATCTAACACATGAAGTTCGTGAAGGTATTGCAAAACATAGCAAAGGTTTGAAAGATTTAAAAGATTTCTCGGACAGTGCACTTCCTTCTACCCTTGAAGGGCAAGTTGTGAGAATTTCTGATAGAATTGCCTATTTGCACCACGACCTTGATGATGCGATAAGAGCAAAAATTATTAAGGAAAGCGATGTACCAGAAAAGGTTAAAAAAATTCTTGGGGACAATAACAGCAAGAGACTTTCTACCATAATTTTAAACGTAATAGAGGAAAGTAGGAACAAGGATAAGATTACTGTTTCAACTGATATTGAAATGGCAATGGATGAATGGAAAAATTTTCTTATGGAAAAAGTTTATATTGGTTCAGAGCCAAAAAAGGAGGAAGAAAAAGTAAAAATCATTTTAGGATTCCTTTTTGATTATTATATGAATAATATAGAGAAGCTCAGAGATTATCTCCATTCACATCCGATCATTATACATCACAAAGACCCTGTCTCATATCTCAAGGAAGATAAAAGAGAGAGGGTTAGAGCAATTGCAGACTATATTTCGTCAATGACTGATAGATTTGCTATAGAATTAGTACAATCGATAATGTTCCCAAGTCCAATATCGTAAATTGACCTATTCATAAAATTTCTATTTTAAAAAGGAAATTCACGGTAAATTTTCGTATTTATATTTGATGAGAGATTTAAGGGAAATTGTAGAAGAAATACATTCTAAAATAGATATTGTAGATTTTATTGGCAAATATGTAAAACTTAAAAAACAGGGTTCAAATTATGTAGGTTTATGTCCATTCCACCAGGAAAAAACCCCGTCATTTGTTGTAAGTCCTACAAAGCAACTGTACCATTGCTTTGGTTGTGGAGCAAGCGGGGATATTGTTACATTTTTAATGAAAATCGAGAATATGTCATTCAAGGATGCACTTAAGCAACTCGGTGATATTGCTGGAATTGAAATACCCAATAATTTACCAAAGGAAAACTTTGATAGGGAAATCCTTTATGCTATTAACGAAGAGACAAAAAATTATTTTGTTGAAAATTTAAAAGGAAAGCCTTTTGAGTACTTAGTAAAACGTGGATTAAGTGATCAAAGCATAAAGACTTATCAATTGGGGTTTATAGGAGAAGACAACAGAGGAATTTACGATTATTTACTTTCAAAAGGTTTTAAAAGAGAGGATATTTTAAAAACTGGAAATTTCAGGGTAGATAATTCTGGAAATGTTGTTTCTTATTTCTATAACAGAATTATGATTCCGATATTTGATCTAAACGGAAAAATTATTGGCTTTAGCGGGAGAAGTTTTGCGGATCAAGAACCAAAATATTTAAACTCTATTGATTCACCAATATTCAAAAAAGGCGAAGTTCTTTACCTTATGAATTTTTCAAAAGATTATATACGAGAAAAAAAAGAAGCAATTATTGTGGAAGGATATTTTGATGCTATTATTCTTTTTGAAAATGGTATCAAGAATGTTGTTTCAACTATGGGTACTGCTTTTACAGAACAACACGCAAAACTTATTAAAAGATTTGCTTCTAAGGTTTATTTCTTTTTTGACAACGATATTGGAGGACGTAACGGTGCAGAAAGAGCTGTGGAAATTTGCAATAAATTTGATCTTACATCTTTAATTGTCATAGCCGAGAACAATCTTGACCCAGACGAAATAATTTTGCATGAAGGAACTGGGGCTGTTATGAATTTGATAAAAGACGCGAAGGATCCCGTGTTTTTTATCCTTGACTTCGAATTATCAAAATCAGACGGTACCTTGCAAACAAAAAACTCAGCAATTCAAAAGGTGATAGAGGCACTTTCTAAAATAGACAGTAAAACACTTGTCTATGAATACATCAAAGAAATTTCTCTTAAAACTAAAATTGAAGAAAGATTCTTAATAGACGCATATAACAAAATAGCAGGCAAAAACAAAAGTAGCAACCCAAGCAAAGACTTGGTAAACCTCACGTCTAGGATCCGAAATAAAATTTATCAAATACAGGAGGTTTTTACTCAAGCAATTTTACAGAATTCACCACTTATAAATGAGATTTTAAAAGTTTGTCCTATAGCCGAATTCGATGAGCCCTTTAGAAAAATTGTAACCACGGCGCTTAAGGATATGGAGGATGGAAGTGTTGTCAATCCCCCAAACTGGTTTGAACTAGATCAAGAAACCTACAACAAGGCAGTAGAACTTTATATGAGAGACGAATTCCTTGTAAGGGAAGAATCTATAGAGGAGCATATTGAATCTTACAAAGATATTAAGATTTATGAAGCAAAATTAAACGCATTATATAATGAGATTCAAAATCTTGAGGGAGAGGAAAAAATCGAAAAAATGAGAGAATTCAATATACTTTTAAAACAATACAAAGGAAGGTGATACAATGCAAGAAAAAGATACATCACTACAACTAATTAAAAACTATCTTAAAAAGTTAAAGGAGCTGAATAAGGACGAAAGGGAGGTCGTAAGAAAACTTATCGAACGTGGAAGAGTAACAGGCTTCCTTTCATATGAAGAAATTGCTTCCGCTCTTGAGAGGATGCCTTTAACAGCCGATGAAATAGATGAAATGTTTATGCTTTTACAGAAACTTAGAGTAAAGTTTGGTGATAAGGAACGACTTGAGAAAATAAAAGGAAAACTAAGTAGAAAGGCAGTAGAGGAAGTTGAAATTACTGAGCTCAAAAATCCGATACAATCTTATCTTGCAACAATTGGCTCGGTAGATTTACTTACTCCTGAGGAAGAAATGGAACTTGCTAAGAAAATTGCACATGGAAGTGAAGAAGAGAAAAAATGGGCAAAAGAGAAGTTGTTAAGGGCAAATTTAAGGCTTGTTGTTAGTATTGCAAAGAGATATACAGGTCACGGCCTTTCTTTTCTTGATTTGATTCAAGAAGGTAATCTCGGCCTTATTAGAGCTGCAGAAAAGTTTGACTATAGGAAAGGTTTCAGGTTTTCGACATATGCTACCTGGTGGATTAGACAAGCAATAACAAGAGCACTTGCAGATCAGTCAAGATTAATTAGAGTTCCTGTGCACATGGTCGATAGTATCAATAAGATTGAAAAGGCGTCTAAAGAGTTAATACAAGAACTTGGTAGGGAGCCCACTTATAAAGAACTTGCGGAAAGGACCGGTATTTCTGAAAAAAAGATCAGTAAATACCTAAGACTTGCTCAACAACCACTATCACTTGAAATGCCAGTTGGCGATGAGGAAGAGAGTAGGCTCGAAAACTTCATTGAAGATAATAGACACTTAACACCAGAAGGAGAAAGCCTGAACCAGTACTACAAAGAGCAGATAGAGAAAGTTTTAAATAAACTCACACCACGTGAGAGAGAGATTCTAAAATACAGAATGGGGCTTGATGGCGAATATCCACACACACTTGAAGAAGTAGGAACGATTTTTGGTGTAACAAGGGAAAGAATTAGACAAGTCGAAGCGAAAGCAAAACGAAAACTCTCCCAATACTTAAAGCAGTTGGAAAAAGAAGAAGGGACATTAGAGGAAGAAAGCGTAGAAGAGGAAAACGAAGACTTGCCAGATTAACTTACCCTTTTTGCGTTGCTAATAAAATAATGTTTTTAACAACTTCTTTGGCTTTTTCCATTGCTTGAACTGAAACAAACTCGTATATGCTATGATAGTTATAGCCACCAGAGAAAATGTTTGGCGTAGGAATTCCCATATATGTTAATCTTGCTCCGTCAGTTCCTCCTCTTATCGGTTTTGACTTGAATTCAAGTCCTGTCCTTTCAAATGCCCTCTTTGCTAAATCAAGCACTTCTTGGTGTTTTTCAATAATTTCTCTCATGTTATAGTATTGGTCCTTTATTTCTATTGAGACTGTGCCTTCTCCATACTTATCGTTTAGAAAATTTGCTATATTTTCTGCAAAGTATTTTCTAAGTTGGAATTTTGTTTTGTCGTGATCTCTTATAATCGCTTTTAAATTAACTTCTTCTACGCCACCGTTAATTTCATAAAAATGGTAGAACCCTTCGTATCCTTGGGTTGCCTCAGGAGTTTCTAAAGGAGGAAATAAAAACATTAGTTCTTGAGAAATTTTAATTGCATTCTTCATTGCACCTTTTGCAGTCCCTGGATGTGTATTTATACCATGGATTTTATATTTAAGCAATGCCGCATTAAAGTTTTCGTATTCAAAAATGCCATAGCCTTCTCCATCAAGAGTATAAGCAAAATCTGGTTTAAAAATAGATAAGTCTATCTTGTCGACACCATGTCCTACTTCTTCGTCTGGAGTGAATGCTATGTATATATCACCGTGTGGTAGATTTTCGATTTTTATTTCTTTAATTGCTTGAATAATTTCAACAACTCCTGCTTTATCGTCTGCTCCCAGAAGAGTTGTTCCATCTGTTACAATAAGATCATTCCCAATAAACTCTTTAAGAATTGGAAATTTTTGAGGGGATAAAGTTATGTTTTTTTCCGGATTGAGCACAACATCATTCCCATCATATTTTTCAACTAATTTAGGATTAACTTTTTGTGCTGTAACCTCAGGAGAAGTATCCAGATGTGCAAGGAAACCAATTTTAGGAGAGTCTGCATCAATATTCTTAGGAATGAATACATAGACATATCCATGTTCACTCACTGATGCATCAAATCCCATTCCAATTAAATCTTCTTTTATTATATTTGCAAGCTCAAGTTGTCCGGGAGTACTTGGAAAAGTTTCAGAATCTTCCTTCGATTGGGTATTTACTTTTACGTACTTAATAAATCTTTCTATCATCTCATTCATATGGCACCTCTTAGAAATTATACCAAAAGTTGTATAATATAGAAATAAATTTGTATTGGAGGCTAAATAATATGGCACAGTTTCATATTAGATGTGAAAGCGAAGATATTTCGCCTTACGTAATCCTTGTGGGAAATCCACAAAGAGCGGAAAAGATGTCTAAACTTTTGGACAATGCAAAACTTGTTAATGAGTATAGGCTTCTTTATGTCTATACCGGACTTTACAAAGGAGAGAGGATTACTATTGCAACAACAGGTATGGGAGCTCCTTCAACTGCAATAGTATTAGAAGAACTTATCAATCTTGGAGGAAAAGTTTTCATTCGTGTTGGTTCTGCTGGTGGAATAGACCCGCAATTGAATGTGGGAGACGTTGTTATAGCGACAGGAAGCATTAGGGACGATGGAACAACACCAAATTATTTAAGACCAACATTCCCTGCTATCGCTGATTTTGATGTAACTAAAACTCTCATTGACGTAGGAAAAGAAACTAAAAGTAATATTACCTATGGTGTTGTAATTTCACAAGATGCTTTCTATGTCCCTTATCCGGATGAAGAAATGGAAAAATTTGTTAAAGCAAAGGTAAAAGCAGTCGAAATGGAAAGTGGTTGTGTTTTTATTGTTAGTCAATATCGTGGTGTAAGAGCCGGTGCCCTGTTTGCGCTTGACGGTAATGTTTATCTAAAAAAGATGAAGCCATTTGACGCAGAAGAATTATTCAAGCGTGCAGAAGAAGATGCAATAAACATAGGTCTTGAGGCAATTTATAGGTTGTCAAAGGCAGGCTTAAAATGAGAATTTCAAGCAAAGTAATAAAAGCCCTCGAGAATGGAGATCCTATTGTTGCGCTAGAGACAACTATTATAACACATGGAATGCCATATCCTCAAAACGTTGAGACGGCACTTGAAGTCGAAAGTGTAGTTAATGAATATGGTTCAATTCCTGCAACAATAGGAATCCTCGATGGGGAAATTATTATTGGATTATCGCAGGATGAAATAGAAACTCTCGGAAAAAAGAAGGATGTCTTAAAAGTCTCCACAAGAGAAATATCTGTTGCTGTTGCAAAAGGGTTATCGGCAGGAACAACAGTTTCAGCGACATCTTTCCTTGCAGAGAAAGCAAATATTAAAGTCTTTGCAACGGGAGGAATAGGGGGAGTTCACAGAGAAGTGAATGAAACATTTGATATCTCAAGAGACCTCGAAGAACTTGCTGAAAGAAATATTATAGTTGTATCAAGCGGAGTTAAGTCAATCCTTGATGTAGAAAAAACGGTTGAATATTTAGAGACTAAAGGCGTTTTGATTTTAGGATACAAGATTGATGAATTCCCTACTTTTTATTCAAGAAAAAGTGGCATAAAAATTAATCCTGTTACTGAAAATGAGGTGGCAAAAATTTTCAGAACTAAGAAATTACTTAAAGTTCCAGGTGCAATTTTAGTAGCAAATCCAATACCAGAAGAATTTGAAATAGATTACAACACTATGGAAATTTGGATTAATGAAGCACTGCAAGAAATGAAAGAAAAAGGAATAACCGGAAAAGGTGTTACTCCGTTCTTGTTGTCAAGAATTTTCGAAATAAGCAAAGGGAAATCGCTTGAAGCAAATATTGCCCTTATAAAAGATAACGCAAGAGTTGCATCCCTTATAGCGCGAGAAATTGCATCAAATGGATTGGACTAAGAATTATTTTGATGATGTCTACTTGAAATATTTCCTCCTTTCTCAGAAAGAGGAAAGAACGAAAGTACAAGTAGATTTTGTTGAAAAATTTTTAAAAAAAGGGTCTTATATTCTTGATACTGGTTGTGGTATCGGTAGGCACTCTATCGAGCTTGCAAAACGTGGATACAAATCTCTTGGAATAGATTCAAATCCTCTTTATGTAAATATAGCAAGAGAGACTAAAAACCGATTGCAACTTGAGAACGTTGAGTTCGAAGTAATGGATATGCGAGAAATTCCTTTTGAAAATACATTTGATGCAATAATAAATATGTGGTCTTCTTTTGGTTATTTTGATGATGCGACCAATGAAAATATAATATTACTTTTTTATAAAGCACTAAAAAAGGGCGGTTTTCTACTTATTGATATCGAAAATAGAGATTATATATTGAAATATTTTATACGGGAGACATTCAAAGAAAAAGAGGACGGGGTGTTTATACTCGAGAGACGTAAATTCGACCCCATAACATCAGTTGTTTCAACACATAGATACATTTTAGGACCCAATATTAGAAAGGATTATTTGAGACATATTAGGATATATTCACTTACAGAAATGATAAACATATTTAAGAGAGCTGGTTTCAATAGGTTAGAGTACTTTGGAAACTACAATTTTGAGAAATTTCATGTCGATTCCGAGAGAATTCTAATCATTGGCTTTAAGTAAACCAACTTGATTTTTTTTAGGATTGCAATATAATATTACTGCTTTAGTAATAATTGAAAGAAGGTAAAATGATTCTTACAACACTTGAAGGTTATGCTATAAAATCTTTGATTTACATTGCAAATAAAAAAGATAGGCGCGCAACAGTAAGTGAAATTGCGCAAAATAATAACGTTTCTTTTCCTTATATCTTGAGAATATGTTCAATGCTTAGAGAGCATCATATCCTTGAAAGCGAAAAGGGAAGAAGTGGCGGTTATATATTGGTTAGAGATCCAAAGGATATAAGTGTACTCGAAATTATTGAAGCGGTAAAGAGAAGTAGCATTGAGGTTAAATGTGAATTTGGGTTAAAGGATTTAAAGTGTAAACCATCAGAATGTATTTCGATGCAATCTCTCGAATATTTAAAAAATAGGTTGGACGATTTTCTACGCAAAATAACACTAAAAGATTTATTGGAAAGGAGTTTAAATTATGCCAATTTTACAAACACAAGTAATTGATGTTTTAAAGACGACATATGTCCCAAAACTTAAAAAGTTGCTTTTGAATATCGGAAGCATTGACGGAGTAGAGGTTATTGGAAACAAAGTCAATGTTGCGCTTAGATTAAATCCACTAGATGAGGAAACACTTGAACAGCTTAAGCAAATTATAATCCAGCGACTTACTCGACTTGGTGCGGAAGTTGTTGATTTTGAAATTACATTTAAAGAAACACCTAAGATAAAGCATATTATTGCAATTGGATCAGGAAAAGGTGGTGTTGGAAAATCGACTGTAACAACAAATCTGGCCGTTGCCCTTGCAAATCTTAGCTACAAGGTCGGGATAATGGATGCTGACATTTATGGACCTAACATTCCCAAAATGTTTGGCGCAGAGCAGGAACTTCCAAAGGTAACCGAAACAAGAAAAATGATACCTATTGAAAAATTTGGTGTTAAACTTATTTCAATCGGATTTTTGATTGAAGATCCTTCTACTCCTGTAATATGGAGAGGACCATTGGTTACGAAAGCACTTGAACAACTCTATGAAGATGTGGAGTGGGGAGAACTTGATTTTCTTTTTGTTGATTTACCCCCTGGAACTGGTGACGTAGCACTAACAATTGCTCAAACTCTTCCTACACAATATGGTATTATAGTAACGACACCCCAAAGTGTTTCTGTACTTGATGCCTCAAAAGCATTAAACATGTTTAAACAAATGAATATAGAAGTCTTAGGAATAATTGAAAATATGGCTTACTTCAAATGTCCTCATTGCGGTGTAAAAACAGAAATCTTCGGTGCAGGTGGGGGAAAGAAACTCGCTGAAAATAATGATGTGCCATTCTTGGGAAGTGTTCCTTTAGAGGTACAAGTTCGTGAAGGTGGAGACAACGGTATCCCGTCATTTTTTATTGAGGGAAACAGCGAAGTAAAAGATGCCTTTACAAAAATATCAAATGAAATCTTAAAATTTATCAAATGACACTTTGAGAATAATCACATTTTTGCTATTCTATATTAGATAATGGGAGAAGAAACCGAAGTAGTAAAACTTAAAAATCCGAAGAATATAATTAAAATAACTGGAGTACTTGATGAAAATTTTAGGGTAATTGAAAAAAATTTAAACGTAAAGATTACCCTAAGAGAGGAAAAATTATACGTAAGCGGAAAAAAAGAAAATGTACAGATAGCAAAAAAAATCCTAAAAGAAATTGAGCAACTCGCAGAGAAGAAATATCCTTTTTCAATTGAAGAAGTAATCTACTCAACTAAAATTAAAGATGGTAACTTTTTAAAAGAACTACCTGAAACAGTAATAATTGAGGATATTAAGGGCAGAGGAATTATACCCAAAACCTTAGGTCAGAAAAAGTTTGTAGAAGCCATAAACAACAACGATATTACATTTGTAATTGGACCAGCAGGAACGGGAAAGACTTATTTATCGGTTGCAGTAGCAGTGAAATATCTCTTATCAAATAAAGTGTCACGAATTATATTAACGAGACCTGTAGTCGAAGTGGGCGAAAAAATAGGGTATCTGCCGGGCGATATTCAACAAAAGGTAGATCCATATTTTAGACCCATATATGATGCCTTATTCGAATTTTTGGGTCAGGAAAAGACACAAAGGCTCATTAACAACAAAACAATTGAAATTGCACCGCTTGCCTTTATGAGAGGACGAACTCTTAATGATGCCTTCATTATTATGGATGAAGCTCAAAACACGACTTTCTCACAAATGAAAATGTTTCTTACAAGACTTGGGATTGGATCAAAAATGGTTGTTACAGGCGACTTAACTCAGAGCGATTTGCTTGCAGCCCAGGGCAAAAACGGGTTAGAACTATCAGTTGAAATTTTAAGAGATGTTGACGGAATCGAGTTTGTTTACTTAGATGTTAGCGACATCGTAAGACATTCATTAGTTCAAAAAATTATAAACGCATATGAAAAATTTGAAAATAAATCAAAAGATAAAAATAGATCTTAAATTTGTTTTTAGTAACTTTAAAAAAGAGATTAAACTTTTTGCTCTTATTTTTGCTTTATTGCTCATATTAAATTACACACTTCTTTTTCTCACTTTAAGGAACCAAATGAAGATTGTTGTTAATAAGCCTGCTCCTCAAGACATAGTTGTACCAGCAACAATTTCTTATATCGATGAAGCAAAAACTGAAGAGGCTATTGCAAATGCTAAGAATTCAGTAAAACCATTGTATAGATATGATTCTAATGTAGAGATAGAGGTACAAAGTAACATTGCAAACTTTATAAACAGCATTTTATCTATAAAAGAAGATTCAACAATTACAAATAATAAAAAATTGGAATTAATAAAAGAAAGATGTAATGATGACCCAGAGATTTCCAATATTTTAATGGAAATTAAAACTGATCGATTAAATGTACTAAAAAATTTTCTCACAAATGAATTAAATAGCCTATACAAAAAAGGAATAAGAGATAGCGAAGTTAGTGATGCAATTAAGTCAATACAAAGAGACGCAGAATCATTAGGTTTAACGGGCAATGATGAAGTTCTCGCTTTATGGATTTCTCAGAAGTTTGTAAAACCAAACTTTGTTTTTGATGCTGAGGCTACAAATAAAGCGATACAGGACGCTATTAAAAACGTAAAGCCAGTTCAAGTAGTTTTGCAAGAAGGGACGAAAATTATCGAAAAGGGGCACATAGTAACAGAGGATGATATCAAAATGTTACAAAAAATCGGAATCTATAAAGCATTTAATTATGCTACCGTTGGTCTTCTGTTTTTTCTATCGCTAATAGAATCTGCTCTTGCTTTTTCTATTATAGATGAGAAAAAAAAGAAATTTCAGAAAATACTTGAATATTTTGCACTTCTTACCTTAGTTCTTCTTTCCTCTTACTTTCTTGGTAATGTCTCCATTTACCTTATTCCGGTTTTATTGTTCTTAATAGTTATGAATGAATTTTTCTCATTCAAAGATGTGCTTATATCTATTATAATATTTATCTTGCTTCTTTTGCCATTCTTAACACAACCTCTCCTTTTTTTGATTCTCTTTTCTGCAATTTCAGTTCCAATTGTTTATTACATAAATATGACAAAAAAGATTTCAAGTTATTTTATTTCAGGTATCATTGGAGGAATATCAGTTACATTTACCGTATTTTTTGTTAATAAAAATTTTTATTTACCCAATCAACTGTCTTTTTCAAATTCATTTTATTCCTTTTTAAATTTCGCGTTTTCACCAATAATAGCAATAGCAGTTGTATATATTTTTGAACACATTTTCAATGAGGCAACGCTTTTAAGACTGCTTGAATTAAACGATTTAAATACCCCTCTTCTTAAAGAAATGTCTATAAAAGCACCAGGTACTTTTGCACATAGCCTTTTTGTTGCAAATATTTCATCACAAGCGGCGGAAGCCATTAATGCAAATTCAATTTTAACAAGAGTTGGTGCATTGTATCACGACATAGGCAAATTACTTTATCCTTTTTACTTTACCGAAAATCAGGCTGATGTCCCAAATATTCATAATACAATTGCTCCGAGTTTGAGTAAAGTAATTATACTCAACCATGTCAAAGACGGAATAGAACTCGCAAAGAGGTATAGGCTCCCGGACGACATAATTCACTTCATAGAAACACATCACGGTAAAAGTGTAATGATGTATTTCTATCTTAAGGCAAAAGAATCTGACACAAATGTGTCAATGGAGGATTTTAGATATCCTGGCCCTCTTCCAGATACAAAGGAAACGGTTATTGTTTCCCTTGCAGATGCAGTTGAAGCTGCCTCAAAAAGTCTTGATAAAGAAGATATAGATTACAGGAAAATTGAAGAACTTGTTAATAGGTTAATAGACGATAGAATAAAACAAGGCGAACTCTCCAATGCTGAAATTACTTTTTCTGAACTTGAAAAAGTGAAAGTGTCGTTTGTAAAAAGCCTACTTTCTATATATCATAAAAGGGAGAGATATCCAAATGGGAAATAGCGTTACTGTTGATGTATTAAGTAAAGTTAGAAAATATAAAGTTAATAAATGTGCGTTAAAGAATATTATAAGAACTATTTTTGAAGAATTGCACGTAAAAGAAAGAGGGTACATAAGCATTGCACTACTTTCTAAAAATGCGATAAGGGAATTAAATAAAAAATACAGAAATAAAGACAAACCAACAAATGTTCTTTCATTTCAAATAGATTACAAAAAAGGTAAAGATTTATATGGTGAGATTTTAATTTCCCCAGAGGTTGCTCATGAAGAGGCCAAAAAGCTTGGTAATAACTTTAACGACTATTTTATCTTCCTTATAATACATGGAGTTCTTCACCTATTAGGCTATGATCACGAAAAAGAAGAAGAAAAAGTACTTATGGAAGAAGTTGAAGAAAAGCTTTTACAAGTTATTTTGCAAGGAGAAAAAAGGCAGGTGATTGAACTTTGTCTTCGTTAGGTTTAAGCACGGTAGCGGTAATTATTTTGCTTCTTTTTTCTGCGGTTTTTACAATGCTTGAATCTGCAATGTTTAATTCGTCTTTAATACGTATTCAAACTCTTTCTAAGAAGAACTTCATATACAAACTTCTATTGGAACACAAAAAGAGACCCGAAAATTTTATAAGTGCTGTTGTAATTGGGAATAATTTTGTAAATTTCCTTATTTCAGCCGTTATTACAAATATTGCAGTTATATATTCTAATAAATATGGGCTTTCAAACGAAATAGTGGTACTCATTGCAACGATTATAACAACGCTCCTGGTAGTTATTTTTGGTGAGACTATTCCAAAGACAATAGGCAGTGCACTACCTGAAAGAAGCTTAGGACCAACATTCTCGGTATTTCTTCCTTTTTACTTTATCTTAAGACCTTTGGCCTACGTCCTTTCAAAAATTTCTCAATTTTTGCTTTTTGTTTTAGGAATCAAAACATCAGAAAAGAAGTTTTTTGAGTCAGAAGAAGAGGTGATGTCAATGATTGAATTAGGCAAAAAGGAAGGTTTAATAGAACGCGAGGAAGAAAAGATGATTTATTCCATCTTTGAATTTGGCGATACAATAGTTAAGGATATAATGACACCCCGTGTAGATATCGTTGCAATCGATATTGAGAGTAATCTTGATGAGATCCTTGATTTAATAACTAAAAGTGCACATTCGCGGTTTCCAGTTTATGAAGAAAAGATTGATAACGTAATAGGAATTCTATATGTGAAAGATTTATTGAAAGTGATAGCTAAAAAAGAAAAACCGGATATAAAAAAGATTTTACGAGCACCATTTTTTGTGCCGGAAACAAAACGTGTTGATGAACTTTTCAAAGAAATGCAGAAGAACAAAATCCAGATCGCGCTTGTTTTCGACGAGTATGGTGGAATTTCTGGATTAGTTACAATTGAAGATATACTTGAAGAGATTGTGGGAGAAATCCAAGACGAATTCGATATAGAAGAAAAGCCAGTTCAGAGACTCAGCGACCACGCTTATCTTGTTTCCGGAACCTTTAACATTGATGATTTCAATGAAATGTTTAATGTGCAACTTACAGGTGAAGAAGCATCTACAATTGGTGGGTTACTCCTGGAGCATTTTGGAAGATTGCCGAATCCTGGAGAGGAAGTTATGATTGAGAATATAAAATTCATAATAAGTAAAGTGAGAAATAGAAGGATAGTGCAGGTAAAAGCTATTTTTATAAAGGATATGAAAGAAGGTGAATCAGATGAATAGGAATGAAATAATTAAAAAAGCAATTGAGGCAATGGACAGTGCGTATGCTCCATATTCAAAATTCAAAGTGGGGGCTGCTCTTCTAACAAAAAGTGGTAAAATTTTTACTGGCTGCAATGTTGAAAATTCGAGTTATGGGGCAAGTATATGCGCAGAAAGAGTTGCAATCTTTAAAGCAATAAGTGAAGGAGAACGTGAATTTGAATTATTGATTGTTGCAACAAAAACAGAAGAACCTTCTCCTCCTTGTGGAATCTGTAGGCAAGTGATTTCGGAATTTTCAAATGATCTCCCAATTTTTCTTGTAAATGAGAAGGGAACAATCATTGAGACAAATATAAGAGAACTCTTACCATTTCCTTTTTTAAAAGAAAAACTTGAGGAGGGGTAAACATGAAAAAATATTTCCTTTTTGGTAATTGGAAGATGCACAAAACCATAAAAGAGACATTAGAATATGCAGACTGTCTAAAAGGTTATGTTGAGTATAATGAAAAATTTGAAATTGGAGTATTTCCTCCATTTACAGCGTTGGAAAGTTTTGCGAAAACTGTAAGATCTATGCCCATAACGGTAGGAGCACAGAATATGCACTATGAAGAAAAAGGCGCTTTCACAGGAGAAATTTCACCACTTATGCTTAAGGAAATTGGAGTCAAGTATGTTCTTATTGGACATTCAGAAAGACGGCATATTTTTAAGGAAGATAACGGTCTTATAAACAAGAAAGTTTTATCGGCGATAAACCACGAATTAGTACCAGTACTTTGCATAGGTGAGACATTAGAGGAAAGAAAATCAAATAAAACTGAAAGCGTTATAAAGGAGCAGATAGAACAGGGATTAAATGGAGTTAATTCGAATAATTTTATAATTGCATACGAACCTGTTTGGGCAATTGGAACAGGGGTGAATGCAACTCCGGAACAGGCAAGGGAAGTACACAAGTTTATACGGGAATTGCTATTTCATAAATTTGGAGAAAGTTCTAACGATATTTCAATACTTTATGGTGGAAGTATTAAAGTTGATAATTTTGGAAGTCTCGCAGAAGTTGAAAATATAGATGGTGGACTTGTTGGTGGTGCAAGTCTTGACTGTTCAACATTTATTGAACTTTACGAAATACTTAAAAGTAAGAAATTAAAATAAAGTGATCGATTACATCCTTAGGGAAATAAAGTATAGTGGAGAGTACAAAGGTCAAATTGTTAAAACATTTAATATTGAAAGAGAAAGCTACGAGATTTTTGACTTTCCTTCGGAAATAGACAAAGAAATAAAACAAAAACTTAAGAAAAAAGGAATATTAGGGTTCTACAAACATCAACTTGAAGCATTTAATCTTTTGAAGAAAGGCTTCAACATAATTATCACTTCTTCAACTGCTTCAGGGAAAACCCTTTCTTTTAATATTCCAATAGTTTCCGAACTTAGTAAGAATGAAATTGCAACCGCTTTATATCTTTATCCTACTAAAGCACTAGCACAAGACCAGTTAGAAAAAATATCAGAACTCACAAACATTTCGGCGTTCACTTATGATGGAGATACTGCACCACAAGACCGACAATACATTAGAAAACATGGTAGAATCGTAATAGCAAATCCGGATATACTTCACGTAGGATTGCTTCCAAATCATACATTATGGAGTAGATTTTTGATTAATCTGAAATTTGTAGTTATAGACGAAGCGCATTACTACTCAGGAGTACTTGGATCGCATTTCTCAATGGTGTTAAGAAGATTGAGAAGACTTTTGGCATATTATGGAAGCTACCCGCAATTCATTTTATCTTCTGCAACACTTGAAAATCCACTTGAATATTCAAGCAAACTTGTTGGCGAAAAATTTGAATTAATCAAAGGCCCTCTCAATCCACCATTTGGGAAACTATTTGTGATATACAACCCTCCAATTGTGAATGAAGCACTAAACCTGAGGAAGAACATCATACAAGAGGCTGTAAATTTGATCGAGGTACTATTAAAAAACAACCAAACGGTCATTGCTTTTGTTAAATCTCGTCAAGGTGTTGAGATTTTGACAAAACTTCTCCAAGAAAGAATAGGAAATACTTTTTCAGTCTCTCCATATAGGGCTGGGTACTCGAAAGAGTTAAGAAGAACCATTGAAAGAAAGCTCAAAAGTGGTGAGATAAAGTGTGTAGTTGCAACAAATGCACTTGAACTTGGAATAGATATAGGTGAATTAGACGCAACTGTTATAGTTGGGTATCCTGGAAGTATTTCTAGTCTTTTCCAACAGTCGGGAAGATCCGGAAGAACTCATGAGTCAATTACTTTTTTCCTTACAAGTAGCAATCCATTAGACCAATATTTTACAAAAGACCCAGAATACCTCTTTCGAGGAAAATTTGAAAGTCTGAATATAGATTTGAGTAACCCTTATATACTCAATCCTCATATATTATGTGCCTCGTATGAACTTCCAATCCAATGGGACGTAGACAAAGAATACTTTGGAGACAATTTAAAATGGACTCTACAAGAATTAGAAAGAGGAGGTTTACTTGTAAGAAAGGGCGACAAATATTTCTTAAACGGTCGGAAATCACCTGCTTCACAAGTAAGTCTTAGAAGTAGTGGAGAGGATAACATTAGACTTATTGATGTTGAGACAAATACAGTTATTGAAAGAATTTCAAAAAACCGTGCACTCGAAGAGGCATTTGTAGGTGCAGTATACATGCATTTAGGTGAAACATATGTCGTAAAGAATATGGATCTTGAAAATAGAGAAATTTACCTACAAAAAGAAGTAACAGATTATTACACAGATTCTCTTTCAATTGAAACAATTTGGGTAGATAACATATTAAAGGAAAAGGATGTTTTCAAAGTAAAGGCATATTTCGGAGAAGTTACAGTTGAGGAAGTAATTAGAGGATTTGTTAAGAAGCAATTTTTCACGGATAGAAAAATAGAAACCTTGCCGTTAGAATTACCGAAAATTACATTTAAAACAAAGGCATTGTGGATAACAATTGACGACAAGATAACCGACAAAATAAAAAAAGTTGAAGATTTCCTAGGAGCAATTCACGCAGCAGAACATGCTATGGTAGGTGTAACACCACTTGTAGTTCAGTGTGATCGAAACGATATAGGAGGTGTTTCGCATCCGCTTCATCCTGATACGGGAATGACAACAATTTTCTTGTACGACGGAATAGAAGGTGGTATTGGTATAACAGAAAAGGCTTATGATCGGATAGAGGATTTACTTGAAAAAGCGTTAAGGAGCGTATCTTCATGTCCTTGTAAAGATGGGTGCCCCTCGTGCATTTACTCTCCAAAATGTGGAAACGAGAATAACCCATTAAGTAAAAACGGAGCAATAATGCTTTTATATGAGATATTATCATGATTAAAAAAACAATTCTTATATCCATAACTCTTATCTTAATTCTCTTACCTTTATTTTGGATACTTTTTTTAAACCAACCAATATTTTCCCTTCTGTATGACACGTTGCATCTAAAGGATTATAATAATATGGAGAAAGAAGATTATCTAAGTAAAGTTTCTATTATTATTCATTACTTTTTTAACACAAAGCCTCTATTGGAAATAAAAGAAATGTCTGAGATAGAAAAAATTCATATGAAAGACGTAAAATTTTTGATTCTTCTTGCCTTACTTATTCTTGTCTTTGCGTTAGTTACGGTTTTGGTCTTTAGAAGAGAGCTCAAAAAAATAATTATAAGAGAGGCAGGTATTGTAACACTGGGAATTGTTGCGATAATTGTTATATTTAGTTTGATTAACTTCGATTTTGCTTTTATAATTTTTCACAGAATACTTTTTACAAACAATTTTTGGCTTTTAGATCCGTCTACTCTTCTTATTAAACTTTTTCCAGAGAAAGTTTTTATGGTCCTTGCATATATCTGGTTTGGAATAACATTATTTTTATCACTTATTATAACTGTTTTTGTCTCTGTGTAAATAAGCATACGCACTGTGGTTGTGTATGCTTTCATAACTTATTGCCTCAATTTCATAGTAAGTGATTCTTTCGTCTTTATCAAAAAGAATTGAAACATCTCTTACGATGTCTTCTACAAATTTTGGATTCATGTATGCCTTTTCAGTTATGTATTTTTCGTCAGGACGTTTAAGCAATGCATAAAGTGGAGCACTTGCAGAATTTTCAACCATCTCTACAATCTCTTCGATCCAAACAAGCCTGTCCATTTTAACTTTTACACGTATATTTGCTCGCTGATTATGTGCCCCAAAATCCGATATTTCCTTTGAACATGGGCACAAAAGATGAACTGGCACATTTACTTCAAGCACAAAATCGAACTTTTCATTTTTTGAAGCAATAAATGCACATTCGTAGTCCATGAAACTTTCCTCTTTTGTAATTGGTGCCTTCTTAAGAATGAAGTATGGAAATCTTAACACTATATGTGCAACTTTTGCCCTTAATTGCTGTTTGGTGTCATCAAGGATCTTTTCCAGGTTTGACAGTGACATGTTGTTTCTATGTTTGTTAAGAATTTCCACAAATCTACTCATGTGTGTACCTCTATATTCAGAAGGTAGGTCTACGTAAATATCCACAAGTGCAACTGTATTTTGAAAGCCATTCTGCTTATCCATAATGCGTATGGGATACTTTATAGAAGAAACACCAACTTTTTCTATGAATATATTTCTTTTATCCTTCTCGCTTTGCACATCCTTCATCTTATACTCACTCTATTATTATCTCCTTCGAAAAGTATAATCTCATAGACCTTGCAATTATATTCTTTAAAAGCATTATCTAAGGTCTTAAATATCCATTGTGCAACTATTTCTGTTGTAGGATTTTCAAAAACATCATTTAGGTATTTATGGTCGAGGAACACGATAACTTTCTCTTGAACTACTTTTTTTAAGATAGAAAAATCAAGAACCATACCATCCTCTTTTAAATCACCTGTTATGGTAACAATAAGATGATATGTGTGACCGTGTAACTTCTCACACTTGCCATTGTAGTCAATTACCCGATGTGCCGCATCAAACGAAAACTCTCTTGAAAGAAAAAACATTTAACCCCCAAAAATGGCGGAGAGGGTGGGATTTGAACCCACGGCAGGCTTTTGACCCGCACACGCTCTCCAGGCGTGCACCTTAAGCCACTCGGTCACCTCTCCAAATGCATATAAATAATATCAAATTTCACTAAAAAAATCAAGGTTTAAATTTTAGGAACAAAAACCAAGATAATGTTATTATAAGTAATAGTAAAAAGGGTTTGATCATTAATTTGTAGACCTTGCCAAACTCGGTTTTAAAGTAATCTACGCTTAGAGAAAGGCAAAGGTGCATGGGTGTAAATAGTAAAGCAGTCCAAACACCGAGATATGCAATAAGCACATTTGAAGAAACAAGCACATTATGTACCTTTAAAAGGGGCATTAAAAGTGGGTATGCAATACCTATTGAAGCAGAAGAAATGCCTGCAAGGAAGCCAATTGAGAATGGTAGAGCAAACAATATTAAATGCTCAGGCGCTCCTAATTGCTGAAGTTCGATGAAAACACTCTGTGCGAAATTTGTCGATGTAACAATTTCTCTAAGAAAGAAAATCGAATAAATGAGAAACGCATACTCAAAAACCTTCTTATACTTAAAAGATACTTTTAGCGTGTGAAGCGGAACCTTTCTCAATATCACTAAGTACAAAAGGCCAAATAACATTGCAATAAAACTTGGTAATTTTTTGAAAATTAATAGCATTACGAAAATCAAAATAATTGTTGATAAATTTTTCGCTATATCCAACGCAAGGAACAAACTTATTCGATCCTTAGGTTTTGTATCACTTTTGATCAATGGTATGATGAATACAATGCCGGAAAGAAGCATGCCTAAAGAAATTGGCCACTGAATTGAAATTACTTTACCGATTGTTGTACCAAGAATAGAAACACCTAATAAGAATTCTGGATAAAGAGGCGAAATTGGTTCCCAAACATGTCTGAACCAAAAATTTAACAACGCTTTTTCATTCGGATAAATTTCAACATCGCTTGCTCCTTCTTCGACCATCGGTGCAGAAACAAGCGCACCACCTGGCATTGGCAATAGTCCTACCACAAGGGAAAACAGTGGAAGAAAAGCCTTTGGTGAGAGTATTTTCTTGAAATCAGAGGTAATGTCCGATAATAAGTAAGAGGTCTTTAAAAGTTCCCCAAGGTAAGTAACAATGATTATAACAAAAATCATGTTTATAGTATCAACGTGCATTAAGGTCTTCAACATGAGATGTAAAACTGCGAAAAAGCCCAAACCTTTAAATAGAGATGTAATAATTGCTGTAAGGAAAATAGAAATTGCAATGTTAATCTTTAACCGGACAAAAATGCCTACTAAAACAAGCGCAAAAATCAGAAAAACTAAGTCTTTCATACAAAACGATTATATCAATTTTTGATTCTTTTGAAAAGAAATGTATAATGTGAATATGAAGTTTAATAGCCAATTTTTAAAACAGATTAGAAGTGCCGCAGAAAATTATGTAGAACAAAACAACAAAAAGAAAAAATTATTGGAAAGGCTAAGTGAGGAAATTTTCAACATAGATTTTTCTTTGCTTGATTTAATTTCATCTCCACCGGAATATAACTATGCGAAATTTGAGGAAAAATTTTCTTTGTACACCTTTAATTCTAACTTTGTAAAAGATTATTCTATACTTGCAACTGATGGTTCAAGAATTACTATAGATGAAGGTCTTCCGTTTCCTTTTTATATAATAAATGTTGCATCAGTTTTTGAAAAAGTTGGCAAATCTTCAAGTCACAAAGTAAATAGCAAGTCCGAATTTTATTTTAATAAGAATGATCTTTATGATGAAAAAGGAGATTTTTTAGCCGAGCAAGATATTAATCTAAAGATGCTTTTGAAGGAAGCAGAATTTCTTTCTGAAAGTATTGAGATGTATAATCCAGATATTGCTCTTTTTGATGGTTCTCTAATATTATGGGGCTTGAAACAGTCTAAAAAAATTGAAACAAAAAAAGCAATAAATCTATACGAAAAACCTATATTTACAGCTTTCACACTTAAAAAGCCTATTGCAGGATACATAAGCGGCACAAGATCTAAGGAAGTTATAAAAACATTGATATTATACCTTAAAAGAAAAGGTAATAACGATATTAGTAATGAGTTATTGCTAAGTTTAAATGATTCGGACTTAATGAATAGTATTATGAAAGACAATCAACGAACTTCAATTTTCTCTTCAACAGAAAAACTTCTATCGAATTATTCTCATAAAATCTATTTCTTCTTTCTAAAAATTGGTCAAGAAGTAGTAAGAGTAGAAATTCCAGACTTTGTATACGAAAGCAAAGAGATTCTTGACAGACTTATTCATTTACTGTTTACAGAAATTGAAAGAGGTAAAGGTTATCCTCTGATTCTCAAATTAGCCCATTTTGAAGCCGTGATCAACGAAAAAGATAAAAAATTCATAGAAAATATTTTACGGTCTAAAATCAAAGAATCCTCGAGTTACTCTGAAAAGTTTTTATCTAAAATTTCAAGGAGAATTTAATTCTCATTTAAAATGTTTTCAATTTCATCTTTTAGCGCAGGGTATATTTCGTTTTCTTTTAAAATTTTTTTTATTTTTCCTTTTTTAAACAATACTCCTGAGTCCTTTCCACAGGCAACTCCTACATCTGCATCTTTTGCTTCCCCTGGACCATTTACAACGCATCCCATTACTGCAACTTTGATACTCTTATTCACATTTCCGAAATCTACGTTCAGTTTTTTTACTATTTCCTCGATTTCAACTTCTGCTCTTCCGCATGTAGGACATGAAATAATTTCAATTCCGTGCTTTCTTAAACCAAGAGCCTTTAGTATGTTATACCCTGCTATCACTTCCTCTACCGGATCTCCGGTGATGGACACCCTCAAAGTATCTCCAATACCTTCATTTAGAAGAATTCCTAAACCAACACTACTTTTTACAAGAGAGTCTCTTAATGGTCCTGCCTCTGTTATTCCTATGTGAATCGGATAATCAAAAAGTTCATTTATAATTCGATTAACTTCGACTGTTAGAAGAACATCAGATGTCTTTGCAGAGATAACTATATTATCAAAATCTACAGAATTGAGTATTCTAATTTCATTTTTAACACTATTAACCAAGGCTTCAACTAAATTTTTGGGTCTTTCCTTAAATGAGCCAAGGTTAGCGCCAATTCTAATAGGTATTCCTCTCTCTTTGCAAAGCATTGCTATTTTTTTGATCCAATCTCTGTCAGTAATATTTGATGGATTTAGCCTTATTTTATCTGCGCCGTTAATAACTGATTCAATAGCAACACGAGGGTCAAAGTGAATATCCGCAATGAGCGGAATATGAATTTTTTTCTTTATTTCTTTAATTTTGGCAGCTGCTTCAAGGTCTTTTACTGCTACACGTATAAGTTCACATCCATAATCTTCAAGCATTAGGATTTGGTTTACTGTTGCCTCGACATCTCTTGTGTCAGTCTTTGACATCGATTGAACACGTATTGGGTTATTCCCACCAATTAGAATGTCTCCAATACGAACTTCTTTTTTAATCTTTCTCATTTATTGATTAATTTTAATATATCGTTAATGCTTACAACAAACATGAGAATAAGCATAAAAATAAGAGCGATACTTTGAATTTTCGCTGTAAGATCCTTAGGAATTTTTCTACCGGAAACTCCTTCTGCTATAATTATTATAAGCCAACTTCCGTCAAGCGGTGGAATTGGTAGCAAGTTAGTAAAGGCAAGAGCAATACTAATGTAGGCAATAAAGAAAAGTAAATTAAGAAAACCAGCACTTGCAGCCTCTCCAGTCATCGAAATAATTCCAATAGGCCCAGTGATAGATGTGACACCTGCTCTTGTGAAAAGCTTTGGAAGAAATGTAAACATTTGGAATAAAGTTGAGAATGTCCATTTCATGCCTTCAATGAAGGATTTACCAGTACTATAAACCTCGCCTTTTGGAGAAATACCTATCATCCATTTTTTCTGTGTGGGATCAAACTTTGGCACAACCTGAATCTTAAGTATCTCATTTTCTCTTTTAATTTCAATAGTTGCAATATTTTCCTTATTTTCTTGAATGGCATTTACCAATTCGCTCCAAGTACGAATTTTTAAATCATTTACTTTAAGAATTGTATCACCTGGTTTTAAACCTGCAATTTCTGCAGGACTACCTTTAACTACGCTTGCAATAGTTGTTGTTGGTGATAAAGGATTACCAAACGATCCAAAAACAATGCCAAAAATTATTATTGCAACTACTAAATTCATAAGTGGTCCACCTAAAATAGTAAAAAACTTTGCAAAAAAACCTCTGTTATAAAAACTTTCCGGATCATCATAATTATCTTCCATCCCCTTTATCTTAACATACCCTAATATAGGAAAAAGACCAATTTTAAACTTCATTCCATTTGTTTCTTTTGGTTTATGCTCGTAAATTGTAGGACCAAAGCCAATTGCGAATTCCTCTACAGGAATGTTTGAAATTCTTGCAATTAAAAAATGCCCAAATTCATGTGCTAAGGCAAGAAAACTGATTATTAAAATCCCATACGTTGCATAAATAATACCACTCATGTTCTTCTCCTTAATAGTTCACTAATTTTATTTTTTGACTCAAAATATACATATTCAACTTCATCAAAACTTTCAATCTTTTTATATTTTACAGTACTAAGAAATTCTATAAGGAACTTTTCAATATCAAGAAAAGAAATTTCACCTTCAATAAACTTCTCAACCAAAACCTCATCCGCTGCTACAATTGAAGGCAAGTAATTTCCACCAAGCATAGCATAATTTAATACTATATCAAAAAGCGGAAAAGTTTTCCTATCTATTTCGAAGAACGTTAACTTTCCCAATGATACCAAATCAGTTTTTTGCAATCTTGATATTGCTCTTTCGGGATAGGTTAAAGCATATTGAATGGGCAAAGACATATCTGGCTTACTTAAAAGACCTTTGATTTCCCCATCTATAAACTCAACCATTGCATGGATTACACTTTCGCGCTGGACTAATGCATCGATTTTAGAATATGGGACATTGAATAAAAAATGAGTTTCTATAATTTCGAATGCTTTATTTATAAGATTCGCAGAATCAACGGTAATCTTTTTTCCCATTTTCCAATTCGGATGTCTTAGCACATTACTTACAGTTACATTTTTCAAGTAGTCTCTGCTATATCCAAAGAAAGGTCCGCCTGACGCAGTGATATGAATTTTTTCTATGAAATTCTTTTCCTCGCCTAATAATAGCTGAAAAACGGCATTTGTTTCAGAATCAATTGGTATAATTTGATTGCTGAATTCCTTGTTTTCGAAAAGGATTTCACCAAACGCAATTATACTTTCTTTGTTTGCTATCCCGATTCTTACTCCATTATCAAGACAAACTTTTATAGATTTGGCGGAAGAAATACCTGCTGCAAGGAAAAGGACAATGTCGGGATTGGACTCAAGCACACATTCGTGAACATTTTCAAAACTACATACTTTAGTGGCGGTAGGTTCAACCTTTTCTATAAACTGGGTATCCAATGAAACAAATAAAGGTTTAGCGATTTGTATCTGTTTATTAATCTCTTCAAAATTTTTTAGAGCAGTAAGACCAACAATTGTATATCCAAGTTTTGTTGCTAAATCAAAAGCCTTTTTCCCAAGTATACCTGTAGATCCAAAAATAACAACTCTTTTATCTTTAGACTCCACCAAATCTTCTCTCCCTTTTATTATAGTCTTTAAGAATATTAAAAAATTCTTCTTTTGTAAAATCTGGCCAAAGAGTTTTCGTAAAGTAAAGTTCTGTATATGCTATCTGAAAAAGAAGAAAATTACTTAATCGCATTTCTCCGCTTGTCCTTATTAACAGATCAGGATCAGGTAAATTCCAAGTATAAAGATACTTAGAAAAATTTATTTCATTTATATCTTCTCCGCTACTGCAAATTTGTTTACAGGCTTCAATGATCTCATGTCTACCGCCATAATTTATTGCCACTGTTAAAAGAAGTTTCGTGCCTTTTTCTGTTTCTTTAAGTGCGTAATCCATTGCTTTTCTTAAAGGCATTGGAAGTGGAGAAAAATCACCAATAAAATTTAACTTTACTGAATTTTCTTTCAATTCAGGGATATAATTCTGAATTGCATCAACAAACAGATTCAGCAAAAAAGATACCTCCTCAGGACTTCTTTTCCAGTTTTCCGTGGAAAATGCAAAGAGCGTTAAATACTTTATTCCTACTTCTACTGAAGCCTCAACTATTTTTTTTACTACCTTGACACCTTCTTTATGTCCTTCAGTTCTTTTTAAACCTCTTTCAATAGCCCATCTCCCATTCCCATCCATTATTATCACAACGTGTTTAGGAACAGGAGATATTTCATCCATCAAACCTCCAGTATCTCCTTTTCTTTCTTTTCAAGTCTATCATCAATTATATCAATGTATTTCTCTGTAAGTTGTTGTATTTTTTCCTGCAATCTAAATTTATCGTCTTCAGAAATTTCTTTGTTCTTTTCCATTGTCTTTATCTTTTCTATTTCATCGCGCCTTATTGCTCTCACTTCTTCTCTGAATTCTTCTGCAAGCTTCTTTACCTGTACAACAAATCTCTGCCTTTCTTCCTCCGTTAGTTTAGGGAATGGAAGAGTAATTGTTGTTCCATCACTTTGAGGTGTAACTCCCAAATTTGCTTTTAAAATTGCTCGTTCAATTTCCTTTAAAAGTGACTTATCCCAAGGCTCAACAACCAATAACCTCGGCTTTGGTGAAACAACAGTTGCAACTTGTTTCAATGGCATCAAAGTCCCGTATGCTTCCACCTTTACAGGGTCAAGGATTTCTGGGGTAACACGGGTTGCCATAATTTTTGCAAATTCACGCTCCATCACTTCGACTGCTTTCTTCATTTTTTCTTCTGTTTCACTTAAAATTTTCTTCTCTAATTCTGCATTCATCCTTTATCCCTCCTTTATCACAGTTCCTACTTTTCCATCTATTACTGCCTTTATTAACGTATCTTTGCCTTTTATACTAAAAAGAACTATTGGTAACTTAAAGTCCCTACACAAGGAAACCGCAGTTGCATCCATTACTTTCAAATTCTTCAACAAAAATTCAGTATAAGTAATTGTCTCATACCTTACTGCTTTTTCATTTTTCATGGGATCATCGGAATAAACAGCATCGACCTTAGTTGCTTTGAAAATTGCTTCTGCCTTTAATTCAAGTGCCCTGAGTGCAGCAGTAGTATCAGTGCTAAAGAAGGGGAGACCTGTGCCTCCCCCAAAAATAATCACTCTTCTTTTTGAAAAATGAGAAAGTGCTTTTGCAAGTATATACGGCTCTGCAACCTCCGGTATAGTAAAACTTGACATTACTCTTGCGTCAATATCTCTTCTTAATAGTGCATTTTGGAGAGCAAGGGCATTAATAATTGTTGCAAGCATTCCCATATAGTCCCCAGTTGCTCTGTCAATACCCAATTTTTCAGCTTCTGCACCTCTAAGGATATTCCCACCACCGATTACTATGCCAATTTCGATCCCTTGCTGATGCAAGTACGCAATTTGTTCTGCAAGGTCATCGAGAGTATTTTTGCTTATTCCAACACCATCTATATCCGCTAATGCTTCGCCACTTAACTTTAGTATAATCCTTTTATACTGTGGCAAATCTATTCACCTACCTTGAAACGTACAAATCTTCTTACAGTTATATTTTCTCCAAACTTTGAAATATGTTCCTTAATCAATTGTTCAATAGTGATGCTTTCGTCTCTAAGATACGGCTGCTCAAGAAGGCAGTGTTCCTTATAGAAGGTTTCAATCTTTCCTTCAATAATTCTATCGATAACGTTTGCAGGTTTGCCTTCTTCTTCCAACTGCTTTCTATATATTTCTTTTTCTTTTTCAATAACATCTTCAGGTACTTCTTCGCGAGAGACATAATCTGGTGAGGAAGCAGCAATTTGGAGCGCAATTTCATCGGCCAATTTTTTAAATTCATCAGTTCTTGCAACAAAATCAGTTTCGCAGTTTACTTCTACAAGGACTCCCAGTTGATTTCCAGGATGAATATAAGAAGCAACAACACCTTCATTAGTTACTCGCCCTGCTTTTTTAACAGCCTTTGCAATTCCCTTTTCTCTTAAAATATCTATTGCCTTTTCTATATCACCATTTGCTTCCTCTAAAGCCTTTTTGCAATCTGCAATTCCTGCGCCTGTTCTTGAACGCAATTCTTTAATTAAATCTAAGCCCATATAAAATCACCCCTTTTCCATTATTTTTTATAGTCTTCGAATTCTTCAAAATCAAACTCTTTCGTGAGGAGTTCTTCTTCAGTGACTTCCTCTTGTGTCTCTTCTCTCTCAACTTTTCCTTCTCTTCCTTCAATAACTGCATTCGCAATTATAGATGTTATAAGCCTAAGAGAACGTATTGCATCATCGTTCCCTGGAATCGGATAGTCTATTTCTTCAGGATTTGAGTTAGTATCACAAATACCAATAATTGGGATTTTAATCTTTCTTGCTTCCAATATTGCACTTCTTTCTTTGTGAGTATCAGTTACAAAAATCGCCCATGGCAACGTAATCATATCCTTCAGACCACCATAGAGTTTCCTTAACTTTGCCAATTCTCTTTCAAGTTTTACTCGTTCTTTTACAGAAATAGTATCAAAGTAACCTTCTGTTTCAAGCTTTTCAAGTTCCTTTAATCTATTTATACTCTTTCTAACAGTCTGGAAGTTGGTTAATAGTCCTCCAACCCAACGTTCATTTACGTAAGGCATTCCGCATCTTTCTGCCTCTTCCTTAACGATGTCTTGAGCAGCCTTTTTTGTTCCGACGAAAATAATTTTTCCACCTTGTTTTGTAATGTCCACAACAAAGTTATAGGCTTCCTCAATTTTTTGAACGGTAAGTCTAAGGTCAAAGATATGGATCCCATTTCTCTCTGTAAAGATAAACTCTTTCATTCTGGGATCCCATCTCTTAGTCTGATGTCCAAAATGGACACCCGCTTCAAGTAGTTCTTTCATTGAAACTACACCCATAATTTAACCTCCTAATTTAGTTTTTTTCCTCCCATCCTTCATCTTTTCGGAGGCAGTTAAATTACTGCACTTTCCGAAAATCCAGATGGTGTGTAATCATTATATTTTAAGGATTTAAGCAAAAAAATCAAGTAACTTAAATTTAACTTTAACAGGCTTAAGTAATTTTACTATAGCAAAATTTACATGTCTTTACAAAAAGGTTAAATAAATTAATAAAAAACTTAATAAATGGTTTTTTATGAAATTGTCCTTTATTTTATAAGCAACTTATTTATTAAGCAATAGGTTCCTATTGCTTAAAATGAAAAACTTCAAGTTAAAATAAACATATTAATTATCGATATTATTCCTGCCAAAACTGCCTACCTGTTTTGTCTATATATACCCAATCTTTATATAATAAAACAAGCGCAATGCCTTCGTTAAAATTATTGGCAAAGTCAAAAATGTTTGGAATCACAAGGTTGCCTTTTTTATCAACGTAGCCATATTTACCATTTAGTGAAATAACGGCAAGGTCGTCGTTGAAAGAATTGGCAATGTCATATTTTGGAGAAATTACAAAAGTACCTTTACCATCAATATATCCCCACCTACTACCAACCATAATTGGTGCAAGACCTTCTCTAAATTCACCTGCCTTCTCAAATTGTGGAGCTATCGCCATATTACCTTTTGTATCGATATATCCCCATTTTCCTTTAACATTAACAGCAGCTAATCCATCGCTAAAGTTGCATGCAGCATTAAATACTTTTCCAAATAATTTTTCTCCTTTGGTGTTTATAAAAGTCCAACCATCTTCAACCTGAACACAAGCGATCCCTTTAACAAATTGATTTGCCCATTTGAATTTAGCAGGAATTACTAAATTGCCAGTTTTATTTAAAAATCCATATTGAGTTTTAGGATATTGACCAAATCCTACAACAGCATACCCTTCTTTAAAGGGATGAGCGTCATCAAAAATCTTACCAAATACATTTTTACCATCTTTATCAATATAAACCCAACTTTCGTTCCAACAAACCGCTGCCAATCCCTCGCGAAATGGGTAAACCGAAGTAAATTGTATTGGGATAACTAGGGTTCCTTTTTCATCAACATATCCCCATTTGTAGTTCTTTTCAACAGCAGCAAGTCCATCTGAAAAAGGCAGAACTTTATCATAGGACGCCGGTATCACTATGTTTTTGTTTTTGTCACAAAAACCCCAAAGTTCATTTTTTCTAATTGGAATTAGTTTTGCAGTAATTTGAGATATTTCTTTTTGTTCAGTTCCAGACTGTTCAGTAGATGTTTGTCCCTTATTAGATGTTGTCTCGTTAGTTGTTCTTGAACAAGAAAATGTCGTGGCTACAAAAGCAAAAACCAAAATGGTAATTACTACTCTTACGAACTTAGAAAAACTAAAGTAATTGTTAAAATTTTTTTTCGGAAATAAAAACTTTAGAAATTTTTGAGAAAATTTAATGAAAGATTCAAAACCCTCTGTATTCATTCCACACCTCCTCATTAAATTATATGCAGTGTGAAATTTTGTCAAGTAATATTTGCTAATATCCGAGGTACGTGAGCAAAATTATTCCTTAAAAATATAAATTAAACTTCCTTGTAAAACTTGTAAAATGATAAGTTTCTATTTGTATAGCTTCTCTAAGTTTAAAACTGTTGCAACATGCATTTTTACTCCTGTCGGAAGAATGTCCTCATCAATGTCAAATTTTGGTGAATGGTTAGGATATATTATACCTTTTTCCTCATTTAACGCACCCAACCAATAAAATGCACCAGGCCTTTCCCTTAAGAAATAAGCCATATCTTCGCCACCCATAGATATTGGTGCTTCATGAATGTTGTTTTCACCAACAATTTCTTTTGCAATACCTTTTATAAAATGTACTGATTTTTTGTCATTGACTAATGGAGGATATCCAAAATTGTACTCTAAAATAGCACTTGCTCTAAATAAATGTGCCGTGTGAATTGTTATCTGCTCTATCCTTTCTTTGATGAATTTGGAAACGTCCTCCTTTAAGGTTCTTACCGTTCCCTGAAGTTCTGCAGTTTCTGGTATAACATTAAACACATCGCCAGAAAAAATTTTCCCGAAAGATAATACCGCTGGTTCGAGAGGATCAACCTCTCTTGAAATAATTGATTGGAGGGCAAGTACAATATGTGAAGAAATCATAATTGGGTCTACTGCTTTGTGGGGATATGCTCCATGACCACCCGATCCTTTTACTTTAATTTTAAAACTGTCTGCTTCGGCCATCATTATGCCTTCTTTAACAAAGATTGTATTCGCTTTGTAAAAACCTGCGACATGTAGACCAAAAGCAAAATCTACATGAGGATTTTCGAGCACCCCTTCTCTTATCATACCAATCGCTCCTCCAGGGTCTCTCTCTTCCGAAGGTTGGAAAATAAACCTTACATTAAACTGTAAACTATCTTTTAGAAGTGTTAAAACTTTTGCTGCAACAAGAAGCATTGCAGTATGTGAGTCGTGACCACAGGCGTGCATCTTTCCATCTATTTTTGATTTATACTTAACATTATTCTCTTCTTGAATGGGCAAAGCGTCCATATCTGCCCTCAGGAGTACCGTTCCCAAGGCACTCTCAACCTTTAAGTCTGCTACAACTCCTGTTTTATTTACACCTTTTTTAACATCAAGACCAAGTTTTGAAAGATAATTGAAGACAAGATCAGAAGTCCTATACTCTTCGAATGCTGTTTCTGGATACATGTGGATTTCTCTTCGCAATTCAATTACTTCGTCCTTTAGATCATCAACTATCTTCAGATTTTCCATTTTCTTCTCCCTCTTTGATTAAATTATAATACCTTAACTTATTAAAAAGAGATTTTCTCGAAATTCCTAAAATTTGGGCAGCCTTTGTTTTATTTCCTTGTGCTCTTTCAAGTGCCTTAATAATAGCCTCTTTTTCAATTTTTTCTATGAGTTGTGGTAAATTCAAATTTTCCTCATCAATTTGCGCCTTATTTTCTTCTTTTTTTTGAATCTTACTTTGTAATGTCTGAGGTAAATCTTCTAACAAAATCAAGGGAGCAGAGGTTACAATAACCCCTCTTGCAATTGCATTCTCTAATTCCCTTACGTTTCCTGGCCAATCATATTCCATGAAAAGTTCAAGTACTTCTTTAGAAACACCACGAACGTTTTTCTTGTATTTTTCAGAATATTTACTAACAAAATAATCTACAAGCAATGGAATGTCTTCCTTTCTTTCTCTAAGAGGAGGAAGCCAAATTGTAACAACATTTAATCTATAAAATAAGTCTTCTCTAAACTCACCAGACTCAACCAGTTTCTCAAGATCTCTGTTAGTTGCAGCAAGAACTCTTGCTGTTGTAGTTATTGTTTCATTTCCGCCAACACGGTTAAAAGTCTTCTCTTGGAGAACTCGTAGAAGTTTCGCTTGTAAGTTTAAACTCATGTCACCAATTTCATCTAAAAAAATCGTTCCTTCGTTTGCTTGTTCAAACTTGCCAATTCTTTTGGTATAAGCGTCAGTAAACGCCCCTTTTTCGTGTCCAAACAATTCTGATTCTAAAAGACTTTCAGGTATTGCTGCACAGTTAACTACAACAAAAGGTTTGTTTCTTCTTGTACTGTGATGGTGTATTGCTTTTGCTACGAGTTCTTTGCCAGTTCCACTTTCTCCTCTTATCAAAACAGTTGCATCGGATTCGGCGATCTTTCCTATCTCTTTGAAAACTTCTTGCATTTTGGAAGAATTTCCAACAATTTCGTCCGATGCATATCTATTTTCTTCTTTTTCAAAACTTGGTACGTTTTCTGTAAGTTCTTTAAGTTCAATTGCCTTTCTTACCTTAATCTTCAATTCTTCAATATCAAACGGTTTTGTAAGGTAATCATATGCGCCTTTTTTCATTGCCTTAATCGCAAGATCAGAACTTCCGTACGCAGTTAAAAAAATTACGGGAAGACTATTATTTATTTCCCGTATTTTTAAAAATGCCTCCATTCCGTCTAAAACTGGCATTCTTACATCCATTAAAACGCAATCAAAATCATTTGTTTTTACTTGTTCGACGGCATCTTTCCCGTTATCAACCTCAACAACTTCATAACTTTCATCTTTTAAAGTCTCACCTAAAAGCATTCTAATATTTTCTTCGTCATCTGCAACAAGAATTTTATATTTTTTAATCTTCATTGTAGATCCCTCGTCGGTAGTACTATTATGAATTTTGTTCCAACACCTAATTTACTTTCAACAAAAATTTCACCACCATGTTCTTCTACAATTCTATGAACAATGGCAAGTCCTAGCCCTGTTCCATGCTCTTTTGTTGTATAAAAAGGTACAAATATATTCTTTAGTGTATCTTCAGTCATTCCAGATCCATTGTCCTGAACAATTATCTTTATATTTTTACCCTCACTAATACATTCTATTTCAATTATGCCTTCTTCTTTATCAATTGCTTGAATTGCATTAATAACAAGATTCAAGAATAGTTCTTCGAGTTTTCTTTCATCTGCAACTATTGTTAAATCTTCACATTTTAGGTCAAATTTAATATTTTTATTTGATTCATATTGCTTTGCAAGTTCTAAAATATGGTTGAAAAATAGTCTCAGATTAAATTTAACAAGTGTCAAAGGAGTTGGTTTTCCATACTTGAGTAGGTCATCTACAATTCGTCCAAGTCTTTCTGTTTCAGTGAGAATTGGTTTTACAAATCTTTCTTCGTCTTTTCCTTGAAGTTTTTGAGAGAGAATAGTAGCAAAACCTTTAATTGAAGTTAATGGGTTCCTTACTTCATGTACAATTCCAGCAGTAAATAATCCAAGGGACTTTAGGGCCTCGGCTTTTTGCATTTCTTCAACATTTCTTTTCAAATTTTCTGCCATAATGTTTATTGAGGTTGCAATATCGCCAATTTCTCCACCGTAATTCGGAAACCTAAAATCAAGATTTTTTTCAAGGTTTTTCAGTCCTTTGCGAATTTGGAGAATTCTCACACTAAAGAAAGAAGTAATGATAAGAACAATTAGCATGGTAATTAACGCAAGATAAAATATTATCCGGTTTATAGAATAAATAACGGCATTAACATTGTCTTTTATTATGAATTGGGGAATTGCTGAAAAAATATAACCTCCACCATATTTTTCGGGAATTGCAACCATTACAATAATTTTTTTGATTAAATTTCCTTTTGATGACTGGACGTTTACAGGATTGTTAAATATTGGTAGATAATACCCAATCTCTACATCAGAATAAGCTGAAGATATTGTTGAAAAGTAGTTATCAAACGCTGGTTTCAAAAATACATTAATATAAAGATTACGTTCCTTTTGGGAAATATGATCGTATCCTCGAAGGAGAGATTCTGCGGTGTACATCTTTTCAAAGCGTTCTTCTATCTGCTTACTTATCACTGTAAGTCTCTTAGTTTCGCTTGAAATCTCATTTTGCTCAAGATACTGGGAAATGCTTGATGAAATAGTGAAAAATGTAAATATAATAAATATCACAAGAACGAATATCAATTGAAACCTAATAGACGTAAATATTCTTCTCATTACACGGACACTTCCTCTATTATATCGTATAACTTATAGTTTATCTCCTTGAATTTCTTTACTGCGTCCTCAAAAGGAATATGGACAATACGGTTATCTTTAATACCAACCACAAATCCCGGATTTCCCTGAATAAGTAAATCAACTGCTTCAGCGCCAAACATTGTCGCTATAATTCTATCAAAACGTGTAGGTGCTCCACCCCGTTGTATATAACCGAGTACAGAATATTTTACATCAAGCTCGGGTAGTTTTTCTTTTATCCTTGTCTGAAGGTCTTGAGCACGTATCGCGCCTTCTGCCGTTACAATCATATGGTGCTTTTTCTTCTTTTCAAGTCCTCTTTGTATATTTTCAACTATCTTTTCAATATCAAATCTCCTTTCAGGAACAAGCACTATATCAGCGCCACTTGCAAGTCCTGCTTCAAGTGCTATAAAGCCTCTATTCCTACCCATTACTTCGACAATAAAGGTTCTTGAGTGTGACGTTGCGGTATCTCTAATTTTATCAATCGCTTCTATTGCAGTATTCACGGCAGTATCAAATCCAATTGTGTAGTCAGTTCCCCAAAGGTCATTGTCGATGGTTGATGCTACTCCAACTACCGGAAAGCCTTTATTGAAAAGTGAAAGACTCCCAGATTGTGAGCCGTTTCCGCCGATAACTACGAGTCCTTCAATCCCCTCTTCCTTCATATTCTTAATTGTGATTTCCTGTATTGAATCGTCCTTAAATTCCTCAGCTCTTGAGGATAAAAGAAAGGTTCCACCTTCTTCAAGTAATCCGCTTACATCACGTGGAAGAAGTTTTTTAAATTCCTTTTTAATTAATCCTTTGTATCCTTCATAAACACCGATAACCTCAACACCCCTTGAAAAGCCAATTCTTGCTACGCTTCTTATTGCAGCATTCATTCCGGGGGCATCTCCCCCGGATGTTAAAACTGCTATTCTCTTCATTTTTCAAAAACTTTCATAAATTTAATCCATTCCTCATCAACGAGTTTTTGTTTACCCGCTGCATCTTCAAGAGGAACTGCAATGACTTTGTTTCCAGAAATCGCAGCCATCTTTCCAAAGTCGCCTTCATGTACCATTTCTACAGCCTTTACACCAACACGTGTAGCAAGAATACGATCGAATACCGTCGGAGGACCTCCTCTTTGTATATGTCCTATGATTGCGCTACGCGTAGAGATTCCAAGTTTTTTAGATATTAAGTCGGCAACATATTCATGAACACCTCTCTTCTGGAGAAGTGCGTGTCCAAATTCATCTACTTCGGTAGTTGTTTCGGTTGGAATTTCAATACCCTCGGATACCACAACAAGAGCATAACCTTTTTCCTCATACTTCTTCTTTAGATGCTCACACATCTTATCGTAATCTGGCTTTTCTTCTGGAATCAAAATCCAATCGGCAGCACCAGCAATTCCTGTAAAAAGTGCAACCCAACCTGCTTCTCTTCCCATTACCTCAAGAACAATAATTCTCTTATGAGATTTTGCTGTATCTCTTAACCTATTAAGAGCATCCACCGCAACTTCAACGGAAGTAAAGAACCCAAAGGTGTAGTCGGTCTGTGATAGATCATTATCCATAGTTTTTGGAACTCCTACAACCTTAACCCCTAGTTTGTGAAGTTTTAGTGCAACAGAAAGAGTATCGTCTCCACCTATTGCAATTAATGCATCAATATTGTTTTTCTTTAGAGTTTCAATTACCTTTTCCGGACCGTGTTCTTCCTTGAAAGGATTTGTTCTTGATGTATAAAGAATCGTACCGCCGTAATTTATAATTTCCTCTACATCTTTTATGGAAAGTTGCCTTTTCTTGTCTTCAATAAGGCCTTTCCAGCCCTCTTCAAAACCAATGACTTCATCTCCAAAATCAAATGCCCTATAAACCACGCCTCTAATTGCAGGATTTAACCCTGGACAATCGCCACCACCCGTTAGAACACCAATCCTCATAGTTATCAACCTCCTTGTAAAATTTCAATTAATTTATTAATTAAAAACTCAGTGATATACTCTCTTATTATAGCACGATCACCTTCAAATTTATTTTCAAAAACAAAATTTTCATCCTTTATTACAATTCCTACGTAGCAAAGGCCAACTTGTTTTCCCTCAATTGAATCTGGTCCGGCAATCCCCGTAGTTGAAACTCCAACATCAGCTCCAAAAATTCCCTTAACGTTTCTGGCCATTATTTCCGCAATTAAAGGATCAACTGTTCCTAATTTTTTAATCAATGTTTCGTCAATCTTTAATATATTGACTTTTGCATTTGGGGAATATGCAATAATCCCGCCTAAAAATACTTTAGAACTGCCAGGGACATCGGTTATTGATTTAGCAACAAGTCCACCTGTAACTGATTCAGCAGTTGCAATAGTTAAATTTCTTTCTTTTAGAGTATTTACTAATTTTTGCAATAAATCTCTCATACTGTGTAAATTTTACACTATTTTAAAGAATATGCAAGATATATATAATATGGAAATTAAAATGAAAGGAGTTAACTTATGAGAATAAAAGACTTTTTTCTTCCTACATTACGAGAAGATCCGCAAGATGCGGAAATAGAAAGCCATAAGTTAATGATAAAAGCTGGTCTTATACGAAAAATGGCAGCAGGTGTATATTCATATCTTCCTTTTGGGTATATTGCTTTAAAGAATGTTGAGAAAATAATAAGAGAAGAAATGAATAACGCAGGTGCACTTGAACTTCTTTTCCCTGCAATTATGCCAAAGGAACTGTGGGATGAAACAGGTAGATGGGAGATTTACGGAGATGAGATGTTTAAATTAAAAGATAGAAAAGGAAGATTCTTTTGTCTTGGACCCACTCATGAGGAAGCAGTAGTTGACCTTGCAAGAAAAGAATTACGATCATATAAAGATTTACCAAAAATATTTTATCAGATACAAACTAAATACAGAGATGAAATTAGACCACGTTTCGGATTAATGAGAGCAAGAGAGTTCCTTATGAAGGATGCATATTCTTTTGATACATCAGAAGAGAACCTAGAAATAAGTTATAAAAAGATGTATGATGCCTATATTAAAATTTTCAAAAGGTGTCATCTTGATGTTATTCCTATTGAGGCAGACTCCGGAGCAATTGGGGGTAAAGTTTCACATGAATTTGTTGTGATTTCTGAGTTGGGAGGGGAAAGTGAATTTGTAATGTGTCCCAAATGTGGATATGCTGCCAACATAGAAGCAGCAAAATCTTTGGACTCGGAAACTTTGGAGACAGAAGACGAAGAGCCTCTCGAAAAAATAAACACTTTTGATAATAAAACAATTGAAGAAGTTTCAGATTTCCTAAAGGTACCCAGGCATAAGCTTGCAAAATCTCTTGTCTACAAGATAGATCACAAATATGTACTTGCGGTTATTCGTGGAGATGATGAGTTAAATGAAGTAAAGTTAAAGAACTTCTTTAATGCAAAGTCTTTGGAGTTAGCAACTGACGAAGAGGTATTGAGCATTTTTAAAGCACATACAGGTGCAATAGGTCCAGTAAATTCGCCAATTGAAACTATAGTAGATAAAAAAGTTTTGAAAATGAAGAACTTTATATGTGGGGCAAATGAAGATGGATTCCACTTAAAAAATGTTAATCTATATCGAGATTTTACGCCAAACTATGTAGAAGATATTCGAGTTGTAAAAGAAGGCGATTTCTGTCCCAAATGTGGCACACCTTTAAAAAAATACAACGGAATAGAGTTAGGGCATACATTTAAATTGGGAACAAAATATTCCGAGAAAATGAATGCCACATTCCTTGATGCAGATGGTAAAGAAAAACACTTCATCATGGGTTGCTATGGTATTGGCGTTGGAAGAACATTGCAAGCAATAATTGAAAAATTTCATGACGATAAAGGGATAATTTGGCCAATGAATATTGCACCATTTAAAGTGGAAATTCTACCTATTAACACAAGTGATGAAGAAATAAACAATGCAAGCAATCGATTGCATGAAAGTTTAGTTAAAGAAGGGATAGAAGTTCTTTTAGATGATAGAGATGATTTAAGTGCAGGGGAAAAATTTAATGATGCGGATTTAATTGGAATTCCACTTCAAGTAATTGTAGGTAGAGCATTCAAGAAAGAAGGAAAGTTTGAAATAAAAATTAGAAAAACCGGAGAACGAAAAACAATGGATTTTAATGAGATAGTAAACTTTATTAAAGAAGCGATAAAAGAATAAAAAGAGGGCCTTATGGCCCTCTAAATTTTACATTTCTACTTTAAGTGTTCTTTAATATACTGGATAGTACTTCCAACAGTAGTAATTTTCTCAATGTCTTCGTCAGGAATTTTCATTCCAAATTCATCTTCAAGAGCCATAGCAATGTCAACTAGAGCAAGAGAATCAGCACCAAGGTCTTCAACATACTTTGCTTCATCTTTAATTTTATCTTCTTCTAATCCTAACTTTTCTATAATTACCTTTTTAACTTTTTCTCTAATTTCCGTCTCTTCCATCATATACCTCCTATTATTCAACAATTTTTATTGAGATAGTCCCTTTAGCAACTAAATTGTCGTTTACAAACGCCTCTACGTAACTTTTTGCAATACCAAATTTAACATTAACCATATTTGCAATAACTTTAACCGTATCGCCTGGGCCTACTTTTTTAATAAATTTAAAATCGTCAACTCCTACAAGAAATCCAAAGGAATTTCTAAATTTATCGACCGTTAAAAGTATAAATGCAGAAACTTGGGCACACATCTCAACAAGAATAACGCCAGGTACTATTGGAAAATTTGGAAAGTGCCCTCTAAAAATTTCTTCGTCTTCTTTAAATCTCTTTAAACCTATAGCACTATTCCCTGGTGTTACTTCTATAATCTCGTCAACAAATAAAAATGGCTCTCTATGGGGAAGAAATTGTTTTATTTCCTCCTTATTTATTCTGATTTTCTCCTTGTTCATTTTCCAATATCGCCCTTCTACTCAATTTCATTTTTCTGTTTTCTTTATCAATAGACATTACCTTTGCTTGTAATTTATCTCCTATTTTCACAAAGTTTTCGATCTTATCTATTCTTTTTGTATCTAATTGAGAAATATGAATAAGACCTGTGATACCCTCATCAAGTTCAAGAACAACACCAAATGGATGTATCCTAAGAACTGTACCTTCTACAATGCTTCCAATTGGATATTTCTCTTCTACAATCTCCCATGGATGAGGTTTAGTTTGTCGTAAACTTAAGGAAACTTTCTCGTTATCAAGATTAACCGATAAAACTCTCACCTTTATTTTTTCCCCGACTTTAACTACCTCGTGCGGGTCCTTCCTTCTTCCCCACGTTAGTTCGTTAATTCTAATAAGTCCTTCTACTCCATTTCCAATATCTACAAATACTCCAAAATCTTGAATTGCTTTTACTGTGCCTTCATAAATTTCACCCTTTTTTAGATTAACGAGAGTTTGTTTTCTTAATTGTTCCTTTTCCTCTTGCAATACTTTTAATCGTGAAGCGATAACTCTCTTGACTTTTGGATCAACTTCAATAAGGTAAACTTCAATCTCCTTTCCTATGGATGAATCTAGGGATTCTCCTTTTTTTAACCCTACTTGTGATTGTGGCAAAAATGCAGAAACTCCATCAATATCAAGAAGAAGACCGCCTTTTATAAGCTTTTCTACTTTTGCTTTTACCTTCTCTTCATTTTCCATCTTCTTCTTTAAATCCTCATACTTCTTTATATTATCCGCCAATTTTTTAGATAGAACTAAATTTGGACCATCTCTTAAGACCATTACATTGATTTTATCTCCAACCCTAACAACATCTGAAGCAGAATTTACTTGCTTATTCGTAAGTCCTTTCAAAGGAATAAATACATCTTCTTTAGTGCCAGCATTAACATAAGCACCATTTGCATCGACCTTTACGACAGTTACTGTTATTATATCGCCTTTTTTAAACGACTTCATTAAAAAGGTTTCGTTTTGATTGTGATTTTGTTTTTGGACGTTATTATTTACATTTTCGTTAAAATTAATTTTTTCAGGTTTTTCTTCTTTTATGGTTTCTTCTCTTCTGACTTCTTCTTTAACACTTTGGGGTAATTTTTCTGAAGCTGCCTTGGTTAAAATTGACTCTATATCATTTGGGTTAACATTTTCATAAAAATTCTTCTCTTCCATGGTTCACCTCTTTAACTTTATTTTTCAGCGATGAGCGCTGCTAAAGCAATTGAATATAATTTCGATTTTTCGCTATCTCCACGAGATGTCAGTACAGCAGGTGCCATTGCTCCAGTTACAACTGCTGCAATTTCAGCGTTTCCAAGTTTTGTTAGTGCTTTGAAAAATGCATTTCCTGCTTCAATATTAGGCATAATTAAAATATCTGCATCACCAGCAACCTCTGACTTTACTTTTTTGATCTCTGCAGACTCTTTTGAAAGTGCAAGGTCAGTAGCAAGAGGCCCATCGACAATACAATCTTTGATTTGTCCTCGCTTATTCATAACCGATAGCAACGCAGCATCGACCGTTGCTTGCATTTTAGGCGAGACGGTTTCTACTGCCGCAATAACTGCAACTTTAGGTCTTTCAATGCCAAGCCTTTTTGCTATTTGTACGTCGTAATTTATCATCGCCTCTTTCATTGTTAAATCTGGTTGTGGAATGACAGCAACATCGGAAACAATTAAAAGTTTGTGATAATTTGGCGACTCTATCAAAGCGGCATGAGAAAGAACTTTTCCCTCGGGAAGCAAACCTTCCTGCTTATCAAGAATTCCTCTCATGTATGTTGCGCTTTGACAAAGTCCTTTCATTATGAAGTCCGCTTTCTTTTCTCTTACAAGCCTCACAGCTTGTCTTACTGCTTCCTTTTCGTCCTTTACGTCTACTACTTCAAACATTGACATATCAATATTGTTTGCCTCACACACACGTCTTACTTCTTCTTTGTCTGCAAAAATAATTGCGTTCACAATACCCTCTTTTATTGCATTAGAAACTGCCTGAAGCGTGTGAAGATCCTGGCCGTAAGCAACAGAGACAGTCCTTTTCTCTTTTAATGACCTTACTGCTTGTAGTAAATCTTCAAGTTTTTTTATAGTCTCCATATTTCCTCCTCAAAACAAATTTAACTCAATTTATTTTATTATATCACATTTATGTGTAAATTTTTGCATCTTCCTCTCTCTTTAAAACCCTAAGAGCAGCAAAAGCAAGTGCTTCCATCTCAAATTCTCCAGGATAAGAAACTACTTTCGCAATAAATGAAACTCTTTTTGTAATTTCCTGGATTACCTCTTCGTTATACGCAATACCGCCAGTGATAATTATTGCTTCAACATCACCCTTTAATACAGTTGCCATTCCTCCTATTTCTTTAGCAATTTGATAACACATTGCATCAAAAACTTCTTTTGCAACTTTGTCACCATTTTTTACTCTTTCTATAACTTCCTTTATATTATTTGTGCCAAGATATGAGTAAACACCACCCTCTTTTGTGAATAATCTCAGAAGGTCACTTCTTGTATATTTGCCTGAATATGACATGTTAACGACGTCAATTGATGGCAGAGATCCTGTTCTCTCCGGAGAGAAAGGTCCTCCCTCATTTGCATTGTTTACATCTACTATCCTTCCTTTCTTTATTGCTGCAACAGTAATTCCACCACCAAGGTGTGCAACTATGAGATTTAGATCATTAACGTTTTTGCCTTCCGACTCTGCGTATTTATACATACTTGCCCTTACATTCAACGCATGAAGAAGGGATTTTCTTCTTATTTCCTTTAAGCCTGAAATTCTTGCAATTTCTTCAAATTCATCTACACACACAGGATCAGCAATAAAAGCAGGCTTTCCTATTGCATTTGCAATTTCATAGGCAATAAGACCACCAAGAGTAGATGGATGTTCTTGTTCTTTTGAATAGACTTTTAAATCATTAATAAGTGCTTCATTAACAATGTACGTACCTGCTTCTATAGGTTTTACAATACCTCCTCTTCCTATGACAGCATCAAGTTCATTTAACGAAACTCCTTTCTGTTCAAGTAAGTCTAAGATTGCAAATTTCCTGTAATCTAACTGTTCGATAACTGTATTAAATTTTGAAAGTTCAGTCTTATCGTGTCTTATTGTTTCTTCAATAATAGGACTTTTATCCTCAAAAACTCCAATTTTTGTTGAAGTTGAACCAGGATTAATTACAAGAATTTTCACTTTTCCACCTCCCTATTAGTTCTTTTGCTTGCTTAATCGTTGTGTCGGTTATATTTGTACCAGAAATCATTCTTGCAATTTCATTAATTCGCTCAAATTCGTTTAGTTTTTTGACAGTCAGTACTGTCTCGTCGCCTCTTACAACTTTTTCAACTACAAAATGCTCAGAAGGTAGCGATGCAATTTGCGGAAGATGAGTAATACATATAACTTGCCTATACTTTGAAATTTCAAACAATTTTTCGGCAACTTTTTCTCCTGTTTTTCCACCAATACCTGCATCAACCTCATCAAATGCAAGAACTGGAATATCATCAACTTTTGCGATCACGTACTTAATTGCAAGCATCACCCTAGATAGTTCTCCGCCAGAGGCGATACTTACAAGGGGCTTAAAATCATGTGGGGGGTTAGGACTTATAAGAAACTCGCATACATCTATACCATCAGAAAACAATTTATAAGATTTCTCATTTATTGTAAGACCTTCGGGATCTTCAATCTGATTTAACTTTACCATAAATTTTGCATTTTCCATCGCAAGGTCTTTCAATTCATTTTCTACTTGTTTTTCAAATTCTTTTGCGGCTTCTTGTCTTAACTTTGAAAGTTCGACTACTTCGGCTTTAAGTTTTTCGACGAGAATCTCTTTCCTTTTTTTAAGTTCTTCAATCTCCTCAGAAACTTCGTTAAAACTTTTAACGGAATTTTTAAGTTCTGAAAGATAAGCTATTAATTCTTTTACTGACTTTTTGTATTTTAGTTTTAATTTACTAATTTCATCAAGTCTACCTTCAAGATAACTAAGCCTATCAGGATCTACAACTATGCTACTATAGAAATTTGCGATATCACGAGAAGTTTCCTTTATATCAATTAAAGTGCTCTCAAGTCTTTCCTTAAAACCCTTAATGTCTGTTGAATAATCACTTACCTTTTGTAAAAGCAAAATTACGGAATTTAGCATTTTTGAAACCGAAAAATCACCCGAGGATAAAGACTCCTGAACGCTTTCAAGAGTATTAATTAGTTCTTTTGCATTACTAAGTAATTTGTATTCGGCCTCTAATTCCTCTTCTTCTCCTTCCTTAAGATTTGCTTTTTCAAGTTCCGTTATCTCATAATTTATAAAATCTCTTTCTTGCCTAAATTTATTATCCTGATCAATCAGTTCTTTTATTTTTTGGTCTAATTTTTTATACTCTGCAATATCTGAAATAACAGTTTCTCTCAACTTTGAAATTTTTTCACCGCTAAATTTATCAAGGTAGGTAAGATGTGTTGACTTATCGAGAAGACTTTGAATTTCATGTTGCCCATGCATATCGATGAGATTTTTTCCAATTTCTGCAAGTTGTTTTAACGAAATAAGATGACCATTAACAATTACTTTGCTCCTTGTTTTTGAGATTGTTCTTGAAATTACTAAAACATCTTCACCTTCATAAATAGAATATTCCTCAAGAAGTGATTTAATTTTTTGATTTTCTCCAATAAAAAAACTTGTCTCTACCGTAGCACTTTCCTCACCTGTTCGGATTATATTTGTACTTGCGTTTCCACCACACGCATAGGCAATCGCATTCATTATTATTGTTTTTCCAGCTCCAGTTTCGCCAGTTATAATGATAAGATTATTGTCAAAAGATAGTTCAATGTCTTTTGCAATTGCCAAATTTTTTATAATAAGTCCTAATAGCATATTAATATCCCCATCCGAATTTTTTATTTAGCACATCAAAGAAATTTTTTCCCTTAAGATGAACTATTTTTAAGTTTCTTCGATTTTTCTTGAATTCCAATCTATCAAATCTTTTAATGTTCCCCACTTTAAGGCCATCTCTTAAAAATGTGTAGTAACCGTCACTTTCTATTTCAATTTCAAGAATATCACTCTCTGCTAATATAAGGGGACGCGCAGAAAGTTTATGCGGTGCAATATGATTTAACTCGAATACCTGTGCTTGAGGTACTATTATAGGACCTCCAACTGAAAGGGCATATGCAGTAGACCCGGTTGATGTTGAGACAACTATGCCATCGCTTCGAAATCTGCCTGCCTTTATTCCATTTACAGCAACTTCGTATTGTAAAATTTTGTCCTCTGCACCTTTTAACACCACAAAATCATTTACGCTACAAAAAGTATTTTCTTCGTTCCCGTTTATCTCACAGGAAAGAGTCATTCTTTCTTCAATGAAGTATTCTCCTCGTAATAATTTCTCTATTGCGATAAAAACATCCATTCCTTCAACGTCAGTCAAAAAACCAAAATTTCCTAAATTAATACCTAAAACTGATGCATTAAGTTGAATTGCTATACGCGAAGCGCCTAAAAAGGTTCCGTCTCCTCCAAGGCTCAATATAACTAATGACTCATCTTCTTTGAGATTTCCAAAATCGCTGTTCTTAAAAACATCAATATTTTTTCGCTTTAAAAATGATTCAAGTTCTCTCGCTATTTCAATCAAATAGGGATCATCTTTGTAGAATATACCAATTTTTTTCACGTTGTCTTTTCCCATGCCTCCTCTACAATTTTATCAATAATTTCTTCTTTAACAAATATCCCTTTTTTTTTAATATGGAAAAAGAACTCTATATTTCCTTTTCCACCTCTTATTGGCGAGTAAGTAATATTTTGTACTGTAAATCCTATACTCTCAACCTTTTTTAAAAGTTCTTTTAAGATTGTAATATGTATACTTTTTTCCTTAACTATGCCCTTTTTAAGATACTTTGGTTCTCCCTCAAACTGAGGCTTTATTAGTGATACAATTTCTCCTTCGTCTTTTAATATTGATAAAAGGTTTGGAAGTATTTTTATGATTGATATAAATGATACGTCAATAGTAATAAAATCTACGGGTTCATTTATTATTTCTTTTGAAAGGAAACGTGCATTAAATTCCTCAATTAGGACTACTTTTGGGTTTTGCTTTAGAGTCGGATCAAGCAAGTTTTTTCCGACATCAACTGCATAAACTTTTTTTGCACCATGTTTAAGTAAGCAATCAGTAAATCCCCCCGTTGAAGAACCAATATCTATACAGACTTTATCGGAAACATCAACCCCAAATTGTTCCAATGCAAATTCTAACTTAAAACCACCTCGACTTACATATTTCTTTTCTTCAATTATCTCTATATTATCGCTATCATTAACCAATTCACTCGGTTTTATTGCTTTCCTTGCGTTAACAAGAACTTTTCCCTCAAGAATGAAAGTTTTTGCAAGTGTTCTACTTTCGAGTAATCCTCTTTTTACAATTTCTTCATCAAGCCTTCTTTTCAATCAATCTTACCCCAACTTTTACTATGTTTTCGCTACTGATGCCATATTTTTTAAGAAGATCTTCTCTTTTTCCTTGCTCAGGCATAAAGTCATCAATTGCAATATTTGTGACTTCTACACCAAAGTCGGATAAATAGGCCTTTAAATTCTCACCGAACCCTCCTCTTTTTATTCCATCCTCTACCGTAAGTACTCTCTTGCTTCTTAAAGCTTCTTTAAGTATCAGCTCTTTGTCAAATGGTTTTGCAAAAATTGCATTTATAAGTCCAACACTGTAACCACTCTTTTCAAAATATTCCAACGCTTTAAGCGCTTCGTAAAATACAGGACCGAGCGTAACTATAGTAAGTTCTGTTCCACTTTTTATAATTTCTCCTTTTCCAATTTCAAGGAAAAATCTTTTACTGAAACCATCTTGTGCGATATCTTTTGGGTATCGAAGTGCAAATGGCACATCACTGTCAAGAGCAAGACTCATTAACCCTTTTAGTTCAAAAGCATCCTTTGGGGCAGCAATGACAAAGTTCGGAATCATGGATAAGTATGCTATATCAAATATACCTTGATGTGTAGGTCCATCGTCGGAGACTATGCCTGCTCTGTCAATTGCAAAAACTACTGGTAAAGAAAGAATAGAAACGTCGTGTATCAATTGATCAAGTGCCCTTTGCAAAAACGTAGAGTATATTGCAACAAAAGGCTTGAAGCCTTCTTTTGCAAGGGATGCACCTGTCGTAACTGCACACTGCTCAGCAATTCCAACATCAATAAACCGCTCTGGGAATCTTTCCCTTATATAACTTGTTTTTGTTCCATCAGGCATCGCGGCAGTTATAGCGACTATACGCTTATCTTTTTCTGCTAATTCAACGAGTGTTTTCCCAAAAACATCTGAAAAAGTTACATGATCCTTAGAGACTCCTTTTCCATTTTCAAAATCAAAAGGTTCGGCACTGTGGAATTTGTCAGGCTTTTCCTCAGACAGTTTGTAGCCGTAACCTTTTTTGGTAACTACGTGAACAACAACAGGACCATTTAAATTTTTAACTCTTTCAAATGTATCAATGAGTTCGGTTAAGTCGTGTCCTTCAACAGGACCAATGTATGTAAAACCGAATTCCTCAAAGAGTATATTAGGCAGCAATAATTCCTTTAAAGCAAGTTTAAATTTACGTGCAAAATTTTTTCCAAGCATTTTTTTCAGCATCACATATGACTTTGACGTTCTAAGTCTTGCAAGGTATTTCGATATTGCACCAACATTTCTCGAAATTGACATCCCATTGTCATTTAAAACAATAATAACCTTTTCTCCTAAATGCCCTAGATTGTTTAATCCCTCATATGCTTCGCCACCAGTAAGTGCACCATCTCCAATTAGCGCAACAACATCATAATCTTCATTTTTAAGTTTCCTAGCAATTACAAACCCAAGAGCAAGAGCAAGTGAAGTAGATGCGTGTCCTGCAATAAATGCATCATATGGGCTTTCTAATGGATTGGCGTAACCACTTATACCCTCAAAGGTTCTAAGAGTCTGAAAGGAATCTTTTCTGCCTGTAATTATTTTGTGGGTATACGCCTGATGGGAAACATCAAAGATTAACTTATCTCTGCTAAAATCAAACACGTAATGCAAAGCAAGGGTAAGTTCAACTACGCCTAAATTTGATGATAAATGTCCACCGTTTTTAGAAACAACATCAATTATCAATTCACGAATTTCTTCCGAAAGTTCTTTTAATTCATTAATACGAAGGCTTTTTACATCCTTCGGTGAATTAATATTTTCAAGAATCATTTTATTTGATCCTTTCTAAAGTAAATTTTGCGATGTTTTCAAGTAATTTATACTTTCCAGAATAAGCTATTAGATAACTATTTGCTTTTTCTATATACTCTTTTGCAAGTACTTTTGAACGATCCAAACCATAAAGTGAAACAAACGTTGCTTTTTTGTTTTTTCTATCCTGATGAACATCCTTTCCTAACTCTTCTACAGTTGAAGTCTCATCAAGAATGTCATCCTGAATTTGATAACTTATGCCAAAATTTTCCGCAAATTTGGTTAAATTAGCAAGCTCGTCTTCCGAAACACCTGAAAGAATTGCCCCAACTCTTACCGAAAGTATAAACAAAGATGCGGTTTTCCTTTTTTCAATATATAGTATGAGATTTTCATCTATTTCATCCATATCCATAGTAACCATATCCATCACCTGACCGCCAACTAAACCCTTAGCACCGCTTAATTCGGCAAAATCATGAACAATCCTAAGCAAAAATTTCGCTTCAAAATGCTCGAGTAACTTTCTGCTCGAGATTATTTCAAACGCAAGCGAGATAAGGGCATCACCTGCAAGCAAAGCCATATCACTACCATAAATCTTGTGGCATGTTGGCTTACCACGTCTGTAATCACTATTGTCCAAAATTGGAAGATCATCGTGGATAAGTGAATAAGTGTGTATCATTTCGACTGATGCTGCAAATGGCAAAACAACTTCATAGTCCTCAAAATTCGACTCATATGTTGCAATGAGCATTATTGGTCTGAGTCTTTTGCCACCTGCCATAAGACTGTAATTAATTGCTGCATAGAGTGGAGAGTCTTCTCTAATTTTTTCAAGTGCGATATTCAAATAATTGTCTATTACGCTTTTTCTTTCCTCAAGATACTCCTTTATACTTTCTTCCATCAGTACACCTCAAAATCTGTAAATTCTCCCTTATATTCGCTCAAGGTATATGTAACTTTATCGACACGCGCAGAACGTGGGCCTCTTTTTAGATACTCAACGAGTTTCTCCAGATTTTCTTTTTCACCTTCTGCAATAACGTGCACAGAACCGTCCCAAACGTTTTCAACATATCCAGTTATACCAAGCTTGCGTGCATTTGTGAGAACAAAGTATCTAAACCCGACACCTTGAACTATTCCGTATATAAAAGCCTCAAGTCGTAACTTCTTCATTTCTTAATCGTAGGAAACTTCTGAGTATCCCATTTACAAAATCCCCAGAGTTAAGATCGCCATACTTTTTTGCAAGTTCTACTGCCTCAAAAACTATTATTCCATAGTCCTCACCAACAACATTTTCAATTTCATAAATTGCAAGCCTCAGAATCTCCTTATCAACTGCGTTGAGTCTTTCAAAAGACCAGTTTTTCAAAAGAGACTTTATCTTTTCATCAATATCTGAAAGATTTTCAATTGTTCCTTGAACCAATTTCAATGCATATTCGAGAGAAACAGGAGACTCATACTTAAATGGCAAAAATGCATCTGGAACAGAATTTTTACCCAAGTCAACAGCAAAAAGAACACTAAGTGCAATTTCTCTTCCTTTTGTTTTAGGATTCATAAGAAATATCACCAAATATCACTATTATTTCACTCACTTTAAACGGTGTTATATTTTCGACTTCTAACTTTACAGTTTCTGCGATTAAATTGCCTAAATTTCTCAAGTCATAATCAAATCTCGCGACAACATTTACCTCAACATTAATAATTGAATCCTCAAAAACGCATTTTACAGGACTCTTGCCGTAAAGCCCTTTTACTCCTTCAATGTTTAATACTACATTTTCGATAATAGATGATAAAGCATCAATCGTTAGTATTATTTTACTCATTTATTCACCCTTTCAAGGTATTCGCCTGTTCTTGTGTCAACTCTAATTATATCCCCCTCGTTCACAAATAGAGGAACTTGCAACTTGTAGCCAGTTTCAAGTATTGCAGGTTTCATCGCAGAAGTCGCTGTATCTCCTTTTACTCCTGGCTCAGTTTGTACTACTTTAAGTTCAACAAAGTTAGGCAATTCAACAGACACTGGTTTATTTTTGTAAAATACGATTTGAATTTCTAAGTTTTCTTTTAGAAAATTTGCGCTATCTCCAACATCCTCTTCTGAAAGATAAAATTGCTCATACGTCTCTAAATCCATAAAAACAAAATTATTTCCTTCCTTATAAAGATATTGCATAGGTTTTCTTTCAAGAAATGCTTTTTTAAACTTCTCTTCTGGTCTAAAAGTTCTTTCAATTATATTGCCGGATTCAAGACTTTTCATTTTTACTCTCACAAAAGGGGAACCTTTCCCAGGCTTTATGTGCTGGTAAGATATTACTACAAATAATTCTCCGTCAAGTTCAAATGTTACGCCACTTCTTAATTCATTTGCAGAAACCATTTTTACCTCCTCTCAAAAATTTCAATAATTATAATACCAAAAAAATAATTTTAATCAACTTTTTAAAACCCTTATTTTACTTAATACATATAGTGCCTTTTGAAAGTGCCTATAAATAATTATAGCAAGCGACAAGAAAAAATATTCTTTTAAAAGAGTATTTCGTGACGACAAGATAAGAAAAATCGCAACAACAAATGTTAAGGCTTCACTTTCTTCTAAAGGTTTGAAATTAAATAAACGTATGTCGGAAAACGAAAAGAAAACAAATAATAAAGCAAACACTACAAACAGAACCACTGCAAGATTACTATTTATTGCAAAAATACCGCCAAGAAGAGAAGTAATACCGGTTCCCCCCTTCAAGCCAAATAAAACTGGGAAATCATGACCAAGAATCTCGGCTGCACCTCCCAAAGCGACAATACCGTTACCTTGATTTAACTTGATCCCAATGTATATAGGCAACACACCTTTCAAAAAATCGATTATGAATACAATCATTGCAAGAAATCGATTGATATTTTCGAACACGTTTGTAGTACCAGCATTTCCGTCACCAAATTTGCGGATATCTTTCTTATAAAAAACAAACGTAAGTATGTAAGCAGAATTTAAAGCACCTAACGAATATGAAAACAACAAATACATCAATATTTCTAATAATTTCATTACTCTATTTTACTTATGAAGTCAAAAAATTCATAATTCCTTCACAAATTATTCATATAATTTATCAGGTGATGAAAGTGAAAAAAATATTAGTTGTAGAAGATGATGAAAACATAAGAAAATTAGTAAAAATGTATTTTGAAAAATCAGAATTTCAAGTTGTTGAAGCAAAAGATGGAAGAGAAGCACTTGCAAAATTTTCCGAAGAAAAGCCCCAATTAATAATACTCGACCTAATGATTCCGTTTAAGAGTGGCGAAGAAGTTGCAAGAGAAATTCGAAAAGTTTCAAATATTCCAATTTTAATGTTAACGGCAAAGGCTGATGAGGAAAATAGAGTCCAGGGGCTTGAAATTGGTGCAGATGACTATGTTACAAAACCTTTTAGTCCTAGAGAATTAGTTCTAAGAGTGAAAAACATTTTAAGAAGAACTTATCCCGACGAACATGAAATTAAGATAAAAGACCTTGAAATAATACCCAAAGAAATGCGTGTGATTCAGAATGGGAAAGAGATTGAGCTCACGACAAAGGAATTTAAAGTCTTATATACACTTGCAAAAAAATCTCCGCTTGTCCTAAGCAGAGAAGAGTTAATGAATGAAGTTTACGATGAGTATGATGAAGTTGTTTATGATAGGACAATTGACGCTTACATAAAAAATATAAGAAAGAAACTCAACGATGATCCCAAAAATCCTAAGTACATTGAATCAGTTTATGGGGCAGGATATAGGATGCTCAAATGAAATTTAAAGAGAAATTAGTTTTAAGTCATATTATAGTAAGTATTATTTCTGTTGTTACATCAATAATACTTATAGACCAACTTGTAAGATACTTCTTTATTCGAATAATGATTGGCAGAGGTGTTTCAATTGTTATTCCTGCATCAGCTTCACGATTTCTGAACTCTGTAAGAATTGCTATTTTAATCTCAGGAGGAATATCTATAGTGGTAAGCATTTTCGTAGCGCTTTTCGTATCAAGATATATAATAAAACCAGTCATAGAAATGAAGAATTTTGCTCGCAAAATTTCGCAGGGGAATTTCGAGGCAAGAATTAATGAAGAAAGCGATGATGAAATTGGAGAACTTGCGGAATCTCTAAATTACATGGCGTTTAGACTTGGAGAAACTGAAAAATTAAGAACAAAATTAATGCAGAATGTCTCTCATGATTTAAGAACACCTCTTGCATCAATTAAAGGGTATCTTGAAGTTTTAAAAGACGAAAGTTTTTCCAAGGAGGAAAAAGAAGAAGCTTTCAAGATTATAGAGAATGAAATTGAGAGGCTTGGTAAAATGGCAAAAGACTTAACTAAACTATCCTCAGCAGATAGTAAAACCTTACCTATAGAACTTGAAAGGATAAATGTTGTCGAAATTGTCAAAGATACATTTGATAGCTTTTTAATTAAGATAAAAGAAAAAGGACTAAATCCGGTCTTAGAGATACCAAATAAACCAATATTCATAATGGGAGATTCGCTTAAACTGAGAGAAATCTTCTCAAACCTTATTGATAACTCAATTAAATTTACCAATGAAGGTTATGTTAAAATATCTTTAATCGAAGAAAAAGATAAAGTTAAAGTTATTGTAGAAGATAGCGGACAGGGTATTCACGAAAAGGATATCCCACATGTTTTCGAAAGATTTTATAAAGGCGAAAATAACAAAGGTGGCAATGAAGGAATGGGATTAGGCCTTTCAATCGTAAAAGAATATGTATATGCACATAATGGTGAGATTCACGTTGAAAGTGAGGTAGGAAAAGGAACAAAGTTTAGTGTTCAGTTTCCAAAAGTCCCTTAGGTTCCCCTATCAAAAGGATTTCATTTAATAAATCTTTTGAATTGTTCTTAATCATTTCAAACAATTCGTGATTGATTTGTTCGCTTGAATACTCTACAATGTAAAACGCGTCCGTTAAAGAAGCAAACGAATTGCTTTTTAAGAATGGCTTAACCTTTTTTAAAAATTCTTTTGGAGTCATTCCTTCACTAAGTTTAAACCCAACCTTACTGAAATTTATAAGCGATAAAAAATAAAGGTAAATTACAAATTCTCTTGGGTCATTTATAATATTTAGGTAGTCTTCTCCAAACTTTGTATAATTTTCTACCAATTTTTTTGGCTCTTTAAATATTTCATTATTTTCGAAAATAGCAATTTCTCTTCTTAGAGAAAAAACATAGAAGTATATTAGTATAAGAAACGCAATTATTGAAAGTGAAATAAACGATATTGCTGATCTTTCTCCTGACAAGATAATTACAGTTAAACCAGCGATAAGCAAGACAAAACATACTGAAAGTAAGATCATTAAGCTCCTCGGAGCTATGTAAAACTCTCTTTGGTCTTGCCTTAAGATGTATTGCCTGGAAATTCGATAAATTGTAACGATAATGGAAAAATACATGACAAGCAAAAACAAACCTTTCCATACATTCGTTGTTAATTGTACAGAAGTATTATCGTTGATATACTTAAATGATATAAATATCATTAGAAAAGACGTTATTGAAAGTAACAATGCAAGAGAAATAACCCTTTGATATTTTTTATTTTTGTAATTTTTGTGCGCCACTTCTGTTTTAAGAATTAAAATAAAAAGAAAAATGAGAATTATTAAAATAGCAAAGGAAACAAACAAGGCAAGAGTATTTGCAAAACCGAGAAAACGAACATCTGCTGGTGCTTTTTCGTTTATGATATTCTGAATACTATTGAAAATTTTGCTTGAAGTTGTGTTTTGATAATTATTAGAACTAACCTCGTTAAAAAACAAGAAAGATATTACTTCCTTTATTAAAGTTGAAACATGTTTCAGAAAAATAGTAGGGGGATTTTTGGGTATTAATCCCAAAAGAACAATCCATGCAAGCAAGAAATACAATTTTTTACTGAAAATCTCATTTTCTTTCGTTTTATCAATAATATAAAAGTAAAGAACCCCAAATGATAGTAAGTTGAACAAATTACTTGTCTTTGTTAAAAATGTTCCTAAGATAAACGAGAGGATAACAATGAATAGTTTTGAAACTTCCATTTTGTACATAAAATAAAACATAATTATGGCAAAAATAATTATAAAATAATATAAAAGAAAGCCAAAGTTAAGCGATTTTGTAATCTTTTGTATTAATAAATATCCTGCTATTACTACTTGAAAAGAAAAAATTAAATATTCCATTTATCTCTCCAACACGGTTAGATATTCATTACCAAAAATAGGGTAGAAATATATACTCTCTCTTCTTAAAACATCTTCAACAGACGCAATCCTCTTTACGTACGCTGGTTCCATAAAATAATAACTGGGAGGTTTTTCATTAGGTTTAACAAAAGTATCATCAACCAAAAGTATAATATTAATCTTAGAAAAATTTTTCTTTATTTTGAGTATTTCTTCCAGTGCATCTAAATTCATATCCTTGTCTATATAGAAAAGTTCACTTCCAAAATCTACATTATCACTAATTTTCTGAATGAATTCAAGCGTTTCAAAAGATTCATCAATTGATATGGAAAGCAATTTGAAATTTTCAAGCATATGATACTCACCTGTCTTTGGCAGACTAACAATGAGTGGTTTGCTATTAACAATAATTGCATTTGGTAGATGAAATTTGTTTGCATAGTAAATTACTGATGCTGCAATCGAAGTTGCATTGTCTTGGAAACGCTTCGATTTTTTGTGTAGATTTAACGCAACATAAATTTTTTTTGAGGCACTAAAATCAAATTCTTTTACCATAAGTTTGCCTCTATGAGCAGTTTGTTTCCAGTGAATCATTGAAACAGGATCAAACGGATTATATTCACGGACACCTGCAACATAAGAATAATCAAAATTTATTCTATATTTTGCTTTTTGCCCTTCAAAAGGGTCCGAAAGCAGTATTTTTAATTTTTCAAGCGGCACAATATTTGGAAAGACAAAAATAGTTTTTAAATTATCTGATTTTATTATTCTGTTGAAAAGAGCCAAAGGGTCAGATATTCTAAACTCAATCTCACCAACATTATATGTCCCTCTTCTGTTACCTCTACACCTGATAGTGTTTTCGACACTTATATTTCTACCAAAAAATTTACCCTTGTTTCCACTTGAAATTGGAATAAGATAATATGGCAGAAGAACCTCATATGAGATCTTTATTGGTAAAACTGAATTTCCACTAACAAAATATTTTAGGTCAAAACTACTTCCAAGCGTAAGGGTATAAGTAGAGACATCAGTAAAACTTTCAATGCTTACTTTATTAATAAAAACAGCATATAGCACGATATATATCAAACTAATAAATAACAGTGTATAAAGGGCCCCTCCGAAAATAAGTGAGAGGATAATAACTGCGAGTAAAAAAATTTTACTTCCTTTTTTAAGATACTTCATTCTTGAAATCGATATCCGTTGGAACCTTTGTAGACTTTAAAATGTCTTCAATAACATCTGTAACTCTTTTACCTCTAAGCTTAGCATCAGCTTTTAAAATTAGCCTATGATTAACAACATCTGGAAACGCTAATTTTATGTCGTCTGGTATAACAAAAGCCCTTCCGTCAATCTTTGCATATGCCTGAGAAACTTTCATTAAATGAATTGTTGCTCTTGGACTAAGCCCAAGATATACATCTCTATGTGACCTTGTAGCATTTGATAAATCTACCAAGTAATCAACCAATTTAGGATGAACATAAACGCGCCTTGTTTCTTCCTGTAACTTTAACAGATCTTCTCGTGTTGCTACAACTTTAATTTCTTCAAGAGGATCATGCACCTTTTCAACGTTAAGTATTTGCTTCTCAAATTCCTTATCTGGATAACCAATAGAGAATTTCATTAAAAATCTATCAAGTTGAGCCTCTGGTAATGGAAAAGTGCCTTCGTACTCAATAGGGTTCTGAGTTGCAAAAACAATAAAAGGTTTTTCAATATTATGTCGGACACCATCAATTGTTACGCTATACTCGGCCATTGCTTCAAGAAGTGCTGATTGAGCCTTAGGAGTGGCTCTGTTGATTTCATCTGCAAGCAATATATTAGTAAATATTGGGCCAAAACGAACATTAAAAGATTTTTTGTCCAGGTCATACACTGTTATACCAGTAATATCTGAAGGTAAGACATCAGGGGTAAATTGGATTCTTTTGAAGTCCATATTAAATGACAATGCAACAGCCTTTGCAAGGGTAGTTTTACCCGTGCCCGGTACATCTTCAAGAAGTATATGACCCGAAGCAAGAAGCCCTGCAATAACTTTGTCAATCACTTCACTTTTTCCAAGGATAACACTATTCAGATTTTTTCTTATTAAATCTATTGTGCTCATATCATTCTCCTAATAAATTTTTCTTATTATAACACATCTTCTTTTTTAAAGAAAAATTAAGCGTAAATTTGTCGATTTTCTCTTGACACGTGAGAGTTGTTTTTGTTTAATAAATTATGGGTGCACTAATAATTTTTATTTCATTGTCCATTATTGGTGGGCTTATCGCATCTTACCTTGTTTCAAAGTCAGATTTCCCAACAATAACTGGCCTAATCATTGTTGGACTTTTTGTAACGATACTACCATTTACAAAAAATCTCATATTATCATTTAGTCCAATTTTTCAGTTAATTCTCGAAATCGCCGTTACTTTGCTTCTTTTTGAAACTGGCCTCGAAGTTGTTTATCTAAAAAGAAATAAGAAGATAATATTTGCAGCATCTATTCAATCAATTTTTACGTTTATTATAGTTTTTGCGATTTCAACCTTTATTTTTAAATTGAACTTTATCGAAGGAATAGTAATTGCAACTATCTGGATGGTAACTGGATCTGATATTTCAATTACTCTTCTTAAAAAAATGGATACAAGCCCTGAACTCAAAGTTCAACTTGGCACAATGGTTGTTATTGATGACCTTCTAACTGAAATCTTCTTCTTTGCGTTTTTCCCAATTCTTAAATTTAATAAATTATTTCAAAGCAATTCTTTCAGTGTTATTTTAAGTACCATTGAAGAAGTTACACTTTCACTGATACTTGGAGTAATCATTGGACTTATCATTGATAAATTTGAGAAATACGGATATAAAAAATTCCCCCAGGTAATCGCATCCTTTGCATTCATAACGCTTATAGTGGGATTGCAATATTCTTTAAAAATCCATGCTGTTATGGTTTCTCTTGTTGCTGGTATGACTTTTACCATTACTTCGAAATTTGAAGTTGTTCGTACAGTAAGACTTGCATTAAGAGAGATTGACCAACTATTTTACACGCTTTTTGTTGTATTTTCTATCAGTTATGTTGGATTCCCAAAAATAGAGAAATACCTTCTATTGGGTCTTTTAATTTTAATTATAAGGTTGTTTGGAAAATTAGCCGGAGCAATTATAATTAAGCATCTTAAACTCGTAGAATCATCCTCGATTTTTGATATTTTAATTCCAATGCTTCCTCAATCGATTTTAAGTGCATACTTTGCTTATTTAGCCCGTGATTACTTTTCAATCTTTGGTGGCTCAGTTTTTGCTATTGTAATTGCGAGTATCATTCTCTTCGAAACCCTAGGTTATTTTCTTACTCAAAAACTTACTTTAAACAACAAGCAACAAAAGTGATGCAATAATAGCAAGTATTCCGCCAAAGTAGAAAGGCATGCTTGGAGCAATAAACTGATAAAGAATACCTGCAACCAAAGATGCAGGAAATGCCATTATGCCTACTGCAAAATTGTATATTCCAAATGCAGTGCCTCTTACCTCATTATCCGTTACTAAATCCGAAACAAATGCCTTTTGAATACCTTCAGACATTGCATAATAGACACCGTAAAGGCTAAAAACGAACCAAAGAAAATTTCCACTCTTTGTTAGTGCAAAAAATAAATAACTTATTCCATAAATTGCCATTCCAATTATCAAGGTTGTTTTTCTTCCAATTTTATCCGATAAAGTTCCCAATGGCGTTGATAAGAATGCATATATCAAACTGTGAAGTGTCCACATTAGTAGTATTGTAGTTGATGCAACTCCCAAACTGCTTGAATACATTGTAATAAAAGCATCTGAGCTGTTTCCAAGCGTAAAAATGAGAATTGCAACTAAAAACAAGTAAAACCTTTTACCAAGTTTTGCCTTCGCAAAAAATCCACTACTTTTTTTCAAATCAACAATAACCTTTTTTTCTTGAACGAAAAAGAGAATGATAACTGCAACAACTGCTGGGATCAGTGCAAATTTAAAAATTTCTCTGTAATTTGTCCGTCCAAATTTCTCGAGTACCCAGAAACCTAAAAGTGGACCAAGTGCTGCACCAAGTGTATCAAGGGCTCTGTGAAATCCAAAATAAAATCCTCTATTTGTTTCATCTGTGTAAGATGCAATTAGCGCATCACGTGGAGCAGTTCTAATGCCTTTACCAATTCGTTCGAGTGCTCTTACAATAAGAACTCCAACCGGAGTATTTACAATAAGAAGAAAAGCTTTGGCAATTGTAGATTCTGCATATCCTAAAATCGTAAGCCATTTTCTATTTCTAAATTTATCAGAAATATAGCCAGAGAAGACCTTCAAAAGAGATGCAATTGTTTCAGCGAGTCCCTCTATAACGCCGATAAATGCACCACCTGCTCCAATTGATTCCAAAAACAACGGCAAAATTTTTGTAATCATTTCGGTAGAAATATCAGTAAAGAAACTAGCAAGTCCTAAAATTATTACATTTGGATTAAGTCTTTTTTTCATTTTTTTATACCTCCCTTACTTTATTAACCCATTTGTAGCCTTCGAAACTTTTCATAAGAACTTCGAGATTTAGTGCATTAAATTGCTTCAGGACAAAATTGATTCGGTGGTCCTCAAGAAAATTCTTGCTTATTATAATTTCATACTCCTCTTCTCCCAACTTTATAAAATCAAGATCAAAAAGTCTTGCAACATATTCGATTCCCATTCCACAGTCAACAATACCTTCCTTCACCGCATTAGCAACACCCAGATGAGTTGTTTCCTCTAAATCGTAGCCTTTTACTTTTTCCTTTTCGATGCCATTTTGAGAAAGAAGGTAATCGAAATAAATTCTTGTTCCCGATCCTTTTTGTCTATTTATAAATTTCAAATCTTCTCTTTCTAAATCTTTAAGCGACCTAATATTTTTGGGATTTCCTTTTTGAACAACTAAGCCCTGATTTCTGTTAAATAGATGAATTCGTAAATACGAATTTTCTTCAAGGTACTTTTTGAGATATGGCGTATTGTAAGTTTGCGTCTCACTATCAAACAAGTGAATCGATGTAATAATAGTTTCACCTCTCGCAAGTGACAAAAGTCCTCCTAAGCTTCCAACATTTATTATACCAAATTTAAATTGAGGATTTTCTTTTCGAATCATGTTTAAAATGTATTCAAGAAGTGGATCGTTACTTCCAATAAATAAAAGTTGTGAAAGAATATCATACTCGCTTTTTAAAAGTTCAATTTCTACCTTTGAACCTGCAATAATTCCTTCACTATTTTCCTCTATTCTTAATAGCCCATCTCCCTTTACTACGCTCGTAAGGTTCGCTGCACCTCTCTTTAAGGGTACACAAATCACTTCGCCATTAATATCATTTAACTTTACTCTTACAAATTCTTCCACGCCTAAAGAAGAGGGAATATCCCTTTTAATAGTTGCTATAATTTTTCTTTTCAAATCCAAAGAAATACCAGTAAATTCTTCAATTGCAACTTTAAGAAAAATCTTTGCATCTATATAAGATGAGACCGGAAAACCTGGGGATCCAACAAGGGGAACATCACCGTAAAAACCAATCACAAGCGGTTTACCTGGTTGTATTGTAAGCCCATGGAAGAGAACTTCGGAAAAACTTTCGAAAACATCCGATATCAGGTCTTTTCTTCCCTTTGCTGATCCTCCAATTACGATAATCATGTGATAGTTCTGTGATGCTTTTTCTATTTCATTTTTAAGTACCTCAAAATTATTTGGAAGTACCTTCTCCAAAATATATGGGTCTGCTCCATACTCTTTTAATATAGAAGAAATCATGTAGGAATTTGAATCAATAACATCTCCAACTTTAAGATCTTCCCCTAATCTTTTAACTTCCTCACCTGTGGCCATAATGAGAACTTTGGGTTTTTCAAATACATAGACTTTTTCGTTGTACGAGGATATTAAGACTCCAATATGAGCAGGTGTAATTTTTTCATAAATTGGTATAACAATCTCACCTTTTGCAAAATCTTCACCAATTACTCGAACATTTTCGTATATATGCAAGGGAGAAAAAATTTTTACAAAGTCGCCATTTACTTCGACATCTTCAATCATTGCAACACAATCAAATGGAAAATTTATTGGGTCACCAGTATTTACAGGAATCGCATCGAGACCAATCTTGAAAATTTTCGGATTATTTATGGTTGAATTGGCAGTTTCATGAGATTTAAGTGCAAAACCGTCAACTGCGGAAGCATTAAAAAACGGATTGGAAATTTTTGCAATAACAGGCCTTGAAGTAATTCTTCCAAGACTTTCATAGACTGATATTTCTTCCTCTTTCAATTTCTTAAAAACCTTTTTGTTTCTTAGTGAATCTTTAAAAAGTTTTAGTGCATTTTTAAGTGTTTCTTTTTTTAAATAAATCTCACCCATATTCCTTCCTTGAAAATTAAACTATTAGAAGTATAATATATTTTGATGATTAAACAAATATTTCGGATCGTATTTTTGAGTTTTTTGGTTGCAGTCACTACAACCTCAATAACGATTCCTTTTGTATACGCTGTCAGTAGATTTAACCTTATAAACTTACTAAACATTTATTTTATGGAGGGAAGCGTTTTTATAATTGCAAGCGCCGCCCTTACTTTTGGCAATTTAGGTAGTTTAAGCCACATTTCAGGGCTCTATTCAAAAATTTTCTATTTTCTCACAAAAGGCAAAAAAGAAATACCAGAAATGAACGCTTCGTCCTTACTTTTTACAACCGGTATTTTCATTTACTTAATTATGATTTTACTGCATTTACTATTTCGGCCAACCCTTTGAAATTACGCCCTTATAAAATAAGAAACCACTATTTTGCCGTATCTTTTTTCTTTAAACTTACTTAAGAGAACTTTACCAACATATGCTTCACTTAAAAATTCTTCTTCTGAGTGTTCAGCAATGATAATTGAACCCTTTTTTACAATAGATGAATTCTTTAAAGTCTCAAGAGTTTCGCTTGCAAAGTGCGTCTTATATGGTGGATCAAGAAAAATAAAATCTACCTCTCTTTCTAATTGAGGATCAGAAAGAAATTTAAACACATCCCGAACTAAAATTTTACACTGCTCTCTTATTCCAAACTTTGCAATGTTTTTCTTTATCACATCAACTGCTTTTTTATTATTTTCTACAAAATAAACAAATTTTGCTCCTTCGCTTACTGCCTCTATACCAACGGCTCCAGATCCAGCAAACAAATCGAGAAAAACTTTATCAGTAATATCAAATCGAATAACATCAAAAATTGCTTCTCTTACTCTATCACTTGTTGGTCTAAGTTCAAGATTTCTTGGAGGTGAAATAATTTCCATTCCCTTGAATTTTCCTGATACAATTCTCATTTACGCAACCTCAATAAAGGGTATTTTTTCCTTATAGTTTATTTGAATTAACCTATGAAATTCTTGTAGTTTTTCGGGATCGTATTTTGTTTTCCCTTTTAGTAAATTAATTGCTTCTTCTCTTGCCATTTCAAGTATTCTCATATCAGTTTCCCCAATGAGCGTTGTCAATTTAAAGTCTGGTAGCCCAGATTGTCTTTTACCAAGAATTTCACCTGGACCACGTAGTTTCAGATCATACTCGGCAACTTCAAACCCATTATTTGTTTTTTCAAGAACATTCAATCTTTCAATAGCATCCTTAGATGGATTACGTGTTATAAGAAGACAATAAGATTGTAGATTACTTCTTCCCACTCTTCCTCTTAGTTGATGTAATGTTGCAAGACCAAATCGATCTGCATCTTCTACTACTATCACTGTCGCATCTTTTACGTCCACGCCAACTTCAACCACTGTCGTTGAAACAAGTACTTGCAGATCCCCATTCTTAAAATTTTCCATAATCTCCGCCTTTTCTATTGAAGACATTCCTCCATGGAGCTTTCCTATTTTGTAACCTTTAAGATGTGTTTGAGAAAGAGTTTCAAAGACAGTTTCAACTGATTGCGCATCAAGGCTTTCTGAGTCCTCAATCAAAGGACATACTACATAAGCCTTATGTCCTTTATCTAATTCCTCTCTTACAAGTTTATATGCAATATCTTCGTTCCTATAGAAAACTTTTGTTATAATTGGCAATCTTCCTTTTGGTAACTCTTTTATGGAACTAACATCAAGGTCACCATACAGTGTTAGTGCTAATGTCCTTGGAATTGGTGTTGCACTCATTACTAGTGTATGAGGTATAATTGCTTTGTCCTTCAATAAACTTCTCTGTATTACACCAAAACGGTGCTGTTCGTCTACTACAACGAGTCCGAGTTTTTTAAACTGGACACCCTCCTCAATAAGGGCATGGGTGCCGAAAATCACGTCTATATCATGGTTTATAAGTCCTTGAAGAATCTTCTTTCTTGCACTATTTTTAGTGCTCGAAGTCAATAGGGCAATCCTTATAGGAGTTCCTTTAAAAAGTGATTCAGCAGTTTTATATGTTTGTTCCGCAAGAATCTCCGTCGGACTCATCATGGCAGATTGAAAACCATTCTTATAAGAAATAAACATTGAGAAAAGTGCTACTATAGTTTTTCCAGATCCAACATCACCATGCAACAATCTATTCATTGGGTGCGAGGATTTAAGGTCGTTTAGAATCTCTCCCATAACCTTCTTTTGGTCGCTTGTAAGTTCGAATGGGAGAAGTTTATAAAATTCAGAAACATATTCCTCTTTTACATCAAAAACATAACCATCACTTTCTTCTATTACATGTTTCCTTTTACTTAATATATACTGAAGTCCAAATAATTCATCAAAAATAATCCTTTCTTTTGCTTTCTTTAATGCGTCAAAACTTTCCGGAAAGTGTACGTTTGAAATAGCATAATCTAAAGATACTAAATTTCTTCTTTTAATAATCTCCTCATCTAAATAATCAAAAATTTTCTTCCCAACATTTTCAATTAGATTAAGTGTTTTATTGCGCAATATTTTTTGGCTTAGTCCTTCTGTTAAGGGGTAAAGAGGGGTGATCCTGAGGGTATGCACAAGTTCTTTTCCATCTTGAGGAATTTCATACTCAGGTGATGGCATCTCCCATTTGCCATATGCAAATTGCACTTTTCCAAACAAAAAAACCTCCATCCCCTCTTTAAAAATATTCTTAAGATATGGCTGATTGAACCATGTTGCAGTAATGTATCCAGTTCCGTCAGTCCCTAAAACAGAAAAAATATTTAGTTTTCCTTTTCTCTCCTGGATAGAAATAATTTTAACCTTCAATAAGACAGTTTCACCATTTTTTAGAGAAAAAATTTTCCTAATGTTTCTTAGATCAAGGTATGCCTTTGGGAAATAATAAAGAAAATCATAGACAGTTTCAACTCCTATCTTCTTCAGTTTCTTAGCAAGTTCTGGACCAATGCCTTTTACAAACTGAACTGGAGTAAACAATTCAGAAAGTTTTATCCGAGTTTCATTTTTACCTGCTAAAGATTTAACTTTTTGAATCTCAGTTTGGCTTGGCTCATCTATAACTGCCATTTCATTATCATCTAAAATTTTTAAGGCACGTTCAATTATAACCTTTCTTTCCTCAGGAGTTTTCTCTCCATAATCTTTGAATAAATAAGCTAATTGTTCGTCTCCTTTTTCGAAAACTTTATTAATATAATCGATTACAAACCTGTCAAACCCACCAATTACGGAATCATTTTTATAACCTCTTCTCCCTTCAAGATAGAGAAGTTTTTTTAATTTATCAACATTCATTTATAAATAAGATTAATGAAACTTGTTCCGTTAATACGTTCAACATTGAAAATCTCTGATATAGTTGCAGAGATATCAGAGATACTTTGTCTCAAACCGAGATTAATATTTGGTCTAATGTGTTCACCGTATACAATTAGCGGAGTAAATTCTCGTGTATGGTCGGTATGCGCTTTGAAAGTTGGATCGCATCCATGATCTGCTGTAATTATTAACATATCATAAGGTTTCATTGTATTTATAATTTGTGGAAGTCTATCATCTACATCCTTTAAACCTTTTCCATAAGCCTTGAAGTCTCTCCTGTGACCCCAATTTGCATCGAACTCGACAAGATTTGTAAATATGATACCATTGTAATCTTTAGAAATCTCTTGGATTGTCTTTTCGAGACCATCTATATTATTTTCGGTGTGGATACTTTCTGTGAGTCCTACACCTGCAAAGAGATCATGAATCTTTCCGATACCAACTACATTCAATCCTTTCTCCTTTACAAGGTCAAGAACCGTTTTATTTGGTGGTTTAACTGCATAGTCTCTTCTCTCTGATGTCCTTACAAAACCAGTTTCAGGCGTTCCAATAAACGGTCTTGCAATAACTCTCGCAACCTCATGTTCTCCAACACAAACCTCATATCTTGCTATTTCGCACATCCTATATAGTTCGTCAAGTGGAATCACGTCTTTATGGGCAGCAATTTGAAAAACTGAATCTGCTGAAGTATAAACTATTGGATTTCCAGTTCTTCTGTGTTCCTCGTAATATTCTTTTATTATTTCCGTACCAGAAGCAGGCTTATTCCCAAGGGCTTTTTTACCTGTAAGTCTTTCAAACTTTTCTATTACATTCTTAGGAAAACCATTTGGATAAGTTGGAAACGCCTTTTTCAAGATTACACCAGCCATCTCCCAATGACCACTTATAGAGTCTTTCCCTTTAGAATTTTCTCTTAGTCGTCCATAAGAACCAATATAGTTTCCATCCTCATTAAAGATAACACCTCTTAAACCGAGTTTTTCGAGATTTGGCAATTGTATATCAGGATTGTATTGAAGCGTATGTAAAAGGGTATTTGCGCCCCAATCTCCATATTCAATTGCATCTTCTGCTTCTCCTGCTCCTACACTATCAAGCACTAAAATAATTACTCTTTTAATTTCCATTCTTTACCTCCATAATTAACCCAATTTTATAATATTTTAATCTAAAAAGGACTTCTTAACAACTTTTTCAAAACTTGCGTTAAATGTTAAATTCTGATAAAATTTTAAAGTATGTATAGATTTATAAACACAGGTAAAAATAACGGTGCCATGAATATGGCGATAGATGAAGCACTTCTAATTGCACAAGCAACATTTGGTACACCACCCGTTTTAAGAGTTTATGAATTTTATCCACCAACACTTTCAATAGGATATTTCCAAAGTGCAGAGAAAGAGGTTGATTTCGAAAACCTTAAAACGTTAGGATTTGACTTCGTAAGAAGACCAACGGGAGGAAGGGCGGTTCTACATGACAAGGAGCTTACCTATAGCATTACTATTGCCTATCCAAATAAAATTCTTGAAATGAATTTGCTTGAATCATTTCGTTTTCTTTCTAAAGGAATAATCAATGCAATTAAAATTCTTGGAGGAGATGCAGATTTTTCTAAAAGCGAAGACAGAGAAATATCAAGTCCTTCATGCTTTGCGTCTCCAACATTCTCTGATATATTGATGAATGGGAAAAAAGTAGTGGGTTCTGCTCAGATGAGAAATAAATTTGGCTTATTACAGCACGGCTCTATTTTATATAAAGTTAACATTGATGAAATTTTCAGATGCTTTAGATTAAGTGAAGAAGCACGTAGAAAACTTACTGAAGTTGGAAAATTAAAAATTTCGTCGCTTTCTGATGAATTAAAAAGAGAAGTAGGCTTCAATGAAATTAAGGAGGCACTTAAAAAAGGCATGGAGGAAGTTCTGGAAGAAGAAATAATTGAAAGTACATTAACAGACGATGAGTTAAAAATTGCATCCGATTTATACAAAAATAAATATAATACAGTAGATTGGAATTTTAGAAAATGAGAGGTGAAGATAAATGGGTAGACAAGGTAAAATTAGAAAATTAAGACGTGAAGGAAAACTTCCAAGAGTTGAACGCGAAAGACCTACGCCGGTTTGGGTAAAAGTTTTAGTTACGATCCTTATAGTTGTCTTTGTCTTAGGAGGTGCATCTGCCGTTTGGGGATATGCTGAGAGAAATATGGCAGCGAAAGTTGGAAGAGAAACTATTACAATTGATCAAGTAAATAACCAGCTGGATTATTACAGAAATTTGTACAGTCAATTTGGCATGACTTTGACATCTCAACAGGAAGCGCAACTTAAGGATAACATTCTTCAAAATTTAATTGAAGAATCCCTTCTTGTTCAATATGCAAAAGACCACAATTTAAAAATTGATGAAGCAGAGTATAAGAAAAAACTTGAGGACCAAATTAATCAAACTATAGAACAAGGCAAAAAAAACAATGGAGAGAAAACATTTCTTGACCTTGTAAATGCTCAGTATGGCTCGTTGGACGCTTACAAGCAACACCTTGAAAAAATCTATGGTCCATTTGTAGAAAGGCCACTTCTTGCGCAAGCGGCACTTGATGAGAAATATAAAGATATTAAGATAACCGATGAAGAAATTAAACAGTATTTTAGCTCTGTAAAACAAATTTCCGCAGAGCATATCCTCGCTATTCTTCCTAACAACCCAAGCAAAAAGGATATAGATAATGCAAAAAAACTTGCTGAAGATATATTAAAGGAAATAAATGAAAAGAAGACCTCTGATAAGAATTTCAATTTTGCAACATACGCACAGGCAAAAGTAAAAGAAATTAACGGAAAAAATAATGGAAAAGAGGTCTTGAAATACGAAAATTTGGGGTATTTCTCCAAAGGCACAATGGTTAAAGAATTTGAAAATGCTTGTTTTGATCCAAACGTTAAAGTTGGAGACATTATAGGACCTGTAAAAACACAATATGGGTACCATATAATTCACATTTTAGGAAAGAAAACTGTTCAAGAAACCTACGATGAGCCAGAAAAAGTTAATGTTAGAATAGTGCAATTTAACTTTAATGCTAACGATGAAAAATCAAAACAGAGCGCTTATACGTCAGCGAAAAGCATTTCTATACAAACAAGAAACGGTATGAGTTTTATCGAGGCAGTCAAGAGATTCTCACAAGATGAGACAACAAAGTCAAAAGACGGAGAAACTGGGTTTTTCTCAAGAGACGAAAAACCGCAAATATTTGATGCAGTAATAAATCTTAAAAAAGGTGGAATAACTGACCCAATACTTGTAGGTAATTCATACATTGTAGCCCAGCTAATAGATAAGCAACCAGCAAAGAAAGCAACCCTTACCGACAAAGATACTTACAATAAAGTTAAAGAGGAACTTACGAATAATAAAAAAGATGAAATAAAAAAACAATTCATCGAAGAACTTAAAAAGATCTATCACGTAAGAACGACAAATCCCGGTAGAATTCTTGCTAATTTCTTTAATATGTATATTGCAACACCATTTAATAATTTCAATAACTGGATTAGCAATCTTTCGAAACCATCAACAACAAATACTCAGCAAGACCAGAATAAAAATACTCCAACTCAACCACTTGAACCCGTAAATCCATCATCTGGAAGTTAAGTATGGAAAGAAAAAAGATTTTAAAGAAAAAGAATAAAACTGCAAAAAGTATAAAAAAACCCCTCATTGTAGGGGCAATATCAGTGTTTGTTATAATTCTTGTTCTCATCTTTATCTATGCGGGCATATTTCTCCCCTGGAAAGATGTATACTTAAAAGTTGGCGACAATAAAATTACTTACGATGAAATGAATTACCAAGTATACCTTGCAGCAAAAACGTTAAACTCTCCATTGCCTAACATTCAGTCTAATGATCCAAAATCACTTGCAGCAGCAAGAAATGTGCTTCAGCTTGCATACATTAATGCAATTTCTGATGCAGTGCTTTATAACAAGGCGAAAAACGACGGTCTATCAATAAGTGATAATGAAGTTGATTCATATATTTCAAATCTAACAGAAAGCGTTTCCTCTGGGTTCAACAACAAAGAACTTGCATTAGAAGACTTTCTTAATACGATCGGTGTAAAAAAATCATCTCTCAAAAATGTTATTTATAAAAAACTTCTTGCAGATAGAGAGGTGGACCTTTTAACAAGCCATATAACTGTTTCTGAAAACGAGATAAGAGATTTCTACAATGAATTTCTAAGCGCTTACGTAAAAAATGAAAATGAAAAAGAAAAATACTTTAAGGAGAATTACAATAAGATAAAAGAAGATTGCCTAAAGAACAAAAAAGACCAATACGTTGCAACAACACTTCGACGAAATCTAATAAATGAGGAAATAAATAATATTACTGTAGACAATCCCTATAAAAGGTTGATGAGGTTTTGGTACGGGACATTTCTTGGCACAGATATACCAGAAATGTATAAGAATGTTTCAGTCCAAGATTTGCTAACATGAAGAAATACTTGATTACAATTTTTGTATTTCTAATTTTAGTTGCACTCTTATTTAACATTACGGAGGTACAAGTTTTTGATGAAACACTAAATGTTCCTATAAGCGGGGTAAAAGTTAACAATTTTCTTACAAACGAACAAGGAGTTTCAAAGTTCTTGGACATATCTTTTAACCAGTTTATTACACTTGAAAGAATTGGTTATCAAACAACCAAAGTAAAAATAGGGATAAAGCCACTGTATAGAGTAGCTAAAGTAAATCTTTCAGAAGCAGATTCTAATTATATAAGAGAGCAAATTAATAATTGGGAAAACGGAATTTCGAACTACCGATACGAATTAACCACGTCTAAAACAGACTACTCCTATACTTTCATCCAAGTTATAAATGGAGATGACAAATACACTAAAACAATAACTAATCAAAACGGACAAATTACAGAAACCGAAATTTTCGTAATTTCAGGAAGAGTATATATAAGGGAAAACGGAGGACAGATTCAGGAAATTACTGAGAACAAAGAGGATTTTATTTCAAATAATCTCATTCTAATTCCACTTGCCGATGTAATAAATGAATTTTTCTCTGCAATTAACGGAAATGTTGTATTCGAAAGTCCTTCGAAATTGATTTTCGCAAGTAACAATGCACAAAGTGTACTTACCCTAATCCTTTCAAATGAGGGAACGCCTTCGAAATTTATACTTGAAAATTCAAATCAGAACTCAAAAGAGGTCATTACACTTACAATTGACCTTAGCAGCACAGAGGTGAGTTTCAGTGAAAAATGAAAACGACCTTGACTTACTCGTAGAAAATTTTTTTGATGAATACTATTATTACTTTTCTTCTTTTGCAACTCTCAGAGGAATTCATAGGTATGATTATAAACTTTCAGCATACGATAGAAATGAGTTAAACAACTTAAGAAACTTAATAAACGATACAACGATCTCTTTAAAGAGCTTTGAGGAGCGAAACAAAAATCAAAGGACTCACGACTTAAAGACATTCAAAAAAATATTGGAAAATACGTTAGGATTCATAGACGAAGGCTTTTTTGGTAATGCTCAGTTTTTTGTGTTTGATGCATTTTTGGGAATTGTTTCAGTTGCACTAACTCAAGCAAAACCAATGAGTATAAGAAGTAGAAATTTTGCAGAGAGACTTGGAACACTTAAACATATTAACGATTATATAAGGACGTATGTTATCAATATAACAGATGCAGAAAGAAAAGCAGTACTAAAAGAGATCGATTACCTCGAATATTTTATTAATCAATTTTCAACTTACTTACTAACCAAGAGCGACACTGATAAGAAGGAAAATCTAAAAGTCGAAAAAACAAATGCAATTGAAACCTTAACCGAGCTAAGGAAATTAATTAAATCAATTAAAACTTGCACTGAAATAAAATTAAAAGGATTTCTTGATTTCCATAATCTCGACAATAGCTTCGTAGATCTAAAAAGAATCCTGGAAGACACTTTAACTTCGACGTCTGAAAACTTAATAAGAAAGGCAAGAGAAATAAAAATAGCAAACCCATATAAAGAAACAATAAAAGAAATAATCTCAACCAAGGAGCAATTCGACGAAACAAGGGTCAATGATATTATAAATTCTGTAGAAAACACCTTAAGAATCCCGATTCTTCCTGAAAAAATTGAGTTCGAAAGAAGGATTTTTATAGATTCAAGCGAGTTTCCCGATATTCTTTCAAGCCTGATGGGTCATGCAATTCCTTCTGGAGAATTTGATTTAAAGAAAAATGTCCTTTTTATTATTCGAAACGAAGAAAACTATCATATGTTAGTTTATAAGATATTATCAAATTTACTCCTTGGAAAACCATTTGTCAATTTCTATAGGGTTGGAATAAAAGGAAAGAAAAAATATTTTCTGAATTACTTACTCTACAATGGACTACCGGTTTATCTTAGAAGGACAATTTTTGATGAAATAAAATCTCAGTTTGGAAGGGCTTTTGAGCTAATTTATTATTATGAAGAGTATGTTTCAACGTTAAAAGCGTACATCCAAAACGAAATTTACTTTAGAAACTGGGATATTCTTAACATTGAAAATTTTATTAACGAGGATAAAATATTAATTGATAAAGAAAGGTTTATGGAGGAATTTATATACGATATGGGTAGAAGTTTTCTTACTGCGCAGGGACTTAACGCTATTGTTGAACTCAAGAAGGAAAAAAGATTAAGGCCTAACGAATTTATCATAAAACTCTTACAGAATATGCACTATCCATTTTCTATAATAAGACAATTAATAAAATGAAGCCTAAATTTATAGTAGCAGTAGCAGGAAACATAGGCTCTGGAAAATCAACACTATCTAAATATTTAAGTGAGAAATGGGGATTTGATAGACTTGAAGAACCAGAGGCAAAAAATCCTTTCATAAAAAAATTCTACAAGGACCCAGAAAGATGGGCTTTCCACTCCCAACTTTTCTTTCTTACTGAAAGAGCAAATCTCCAATTAAAAATAGAAAAAAACTCATCAAATATTATTCTTGACAGAACAATTTATGAGGATGCAGAGATATTTGCAAAAATTCTCTTAAGCGAAAGCGAATACAAAATATACAAGAAAGTTTATGAGCAATATCTCGAAATAATTACACCTCCTAATTTTATAATATATCTGAGAACCTCTGTTGATACTCTTATGGAAAGGATAAAAATAAGGGGAAGAGGCTACGAGAAAACCATAAAGAGAAGCTATATTAAAAAACTAAACGACAGGTATGAAGAGTGGGTTGAAAACTTTAAAATTTCTCCGGTATTGACAATTGACACTGATAAATATGAAATTTATAGTTTATTTGGAGATATAGAAGAGGTAAGGAAGAATATTGAAGAATTCTTCTGGAGGATGAATGAGAGACGAACAAACTGAATTTGAAAGGCAAGCATTTTTAGAAATATTACCCAAAAATATAAAAGAAAAACTGGAAGACATTGGAGACTTTGATAACCTCATAGAAGTTGTATTAGACCTTGGTAGAAAACCTGAAGCAAGATTTACAAACAGGACAGTCTACTTGAGAGAAGATCCCGTTACAAAAGATGAAATTAATGAAACTCTTCAAAAAATTGGAGTCTTTGATAGAGACCACAGAGCTGGTATAGAAAAAACATTACACAGAATTTCAGGAGTTTTTAATAGAAGAGGAGAAGTTATTGGACTTACATGCAGAGTTGGTAGAGCAGTATATGGAACAGTTGATATCCTAAAAGATATTGTAACAAGCGACAGAAATTTACTCCTTCTTGGAAGACCCGGGGTTGGAAAAACAACTCTTTTGAGAGAAGCAGCAAGAGTCCTAAGTACAGAACTTGGAAAGCGAGTAATAGTCATAGATACTTCAAACGAAATCGGAGGAGACGGGGATATACCTCATCCAGGAATTGGCAATGCACGAAGAATGCAAGTACCATTTGGCACCGCACAAGAAGAAGTAATGATTGAGGCAGTAGAGAACCATTTTCCAGAAGTAATAATTATTGATGAAATAGGCCGTGCAGAGGAAGCAAAGGCATGTAGAACAATTGCAGAAAGAGGAGTAAGGCTTATTGCAACTGCTCATGGAACAAGTATAGAAAATTTACTTGTAAATCCAACACTCCAAGACTTGATTGGAGGAATTACTTCTGTTACATTAAGTGACGAGGAAGCTGCACGAAGAGGAACCCAAAAAACTGTCCTTGAAAGAAAATCACCTCCCACATTTGATACACTTATCGAGATAAGGGAAAGGGGAGTTTTTGCAATTTATCACGACGTTGCAGAAACGGTTGATGCGTTGCTTAGAGGATTTCCCGTATTTCCAGAAATAAGAAAGTCCGGTGAGAGTTTAAAATTTGAACAAGAAAAATTAAGAGAAGAAAAAGGAAGCACTGAACAGAAAGAGATTCATGAATTAAGAATTTTTCCCCTTGGAATAAATGCAAGTTACATAGAACGTGCACTTCACTCGATACGTCTAAAGGGTAAAACAGTGAAAAATATAGAACAATCAAATCTAATCATTTGCGACAAGAAATCACTTGAAAAGAGAAAAGAAATTCTTGAGTATGCATCAACTCTTCAGATTCCGATAAGAATAGTCGAGAGGAATTCTCTTGGAGGAATAAAAGACCTAATAAAAGAATTAAAAAATAAAGGCAAGCCAAGAACCTCTATTGATTTCAAAGAGGTAGAAAACATTGTCGAGGAAGTATTGGAGTTAGGTGTTCCTAAAGAGATTGAGGGAAATCTTGAAGAACTTCAAGAAACGGCAGATCTCATAGAAAAATATGGCCTTGTTACAGAACTTGTCGGCTTAAAACCTCACATTAGGCTCATCATTTATCCAAGGAGAAGATAATGTTTATTTCTTTTGAAGGAATTGACGGTTCTGGGAAAACAACACAAGCAAAACTTCTAAAGGTTAATCTTGAAAAACTCGGTTTTAATGTTATCTTGACAAAAGAACCAGGTGGAACAGAATTGGGAAGTTATATACGAAAAATATTGCTAAACGTTGAAATGGATCCGGTTTCCGAATTTCTGCTTTTTGCTTCTGACAGAAAAACACACGTTAAAGAAGTCATTAAACCTTTCTTATCCAAAGGATTTACTGTAATTTCTGATAGATTTCATGATAGTTCAGTTGCGTACCAAGGCTATGGAAGAGGAGTTCCACTTGATTTCATTTATTATGTCCATAATTTCATTTTAGAAGGAATTATTCCAAACATCACAGTTCTTGTGGATATAGACGAAAATCTAAGTTTTGAAAGAATTAAAGATGCTGATCGAATAGAAAGATTAGGTATCGATTTTCTTAGGAATGTAAGAAAAGGATATCTAAAAATTGCAAAAAACGAAGATAGGTTTTTTGTGATTGATGGAAGCAAAACCGTTGAAGAATTAGAAGAAATAATACTTAACAAGGTTTTGGAGAAACTAAAATGAAAAGGCTAATGCTTTTAGTAATTTTTCTTGGGATTTTTGTAATTGGTTTTGTACTGTTTAAAGTATTATCAAAAGAAACTGGTAGTATATCTATTAACTCTTATCCACAAAAAGCTTCGGTTTACATAAATGGCGAACTAAAAGGAGAAACACCCCTTACTGTGAATTCCCTTCCTTTTGGAACTTATGAAATTCTGGTAAGGCTTGAAGGATACAGAGAGTATAAAGAAGAAGTAAAACTCTCAAGTTCAAATCCAAATGCTTTAGTTAATCCAATCTTAGAACATGCTGTTTTCACGCTAAGTGTAGATTCCTCACCAACAAATTCTGATGTTTATGTTGACGGTGTTTTGAAAGGTAAAACACCGATAGTAATCGCAGATTTAATTGCAAATCAAAGCCATCTAATCGAAGTGAAGCATGAGAATTATAGAGATTGGAAACAAACAATTTCTGTTAAAGCAAATGATTCATTAAATTTATTCGCACAACTTGAACCTATTACGACAGAACTTATTGTTAGTTCTGTTCCCGATAAAGCAACTGTCTTTCTTAATAAATCTGAAGTTGGAAAAACCCCGCTTGATTTAAAAGATATACCCGAAGGCAAATATACCTTGACAGTAAGCTTATTACAATATGAAACCTATACAGAAGATATTGAAATAAAAAAAGGAGTAATTGTAAAACGTGATGTTGTCCTCAGAAAGACAAAATATTACATCTCTATCTTGAGCAACCCATCTGGAGCAAAAGTATTAATAGATGGGATTGAAGTCGGTACCACACCATATAACACATCGTCCATAACAGAAGGAAAGCATAAAATTCACGTTGAATTAGACGGTTATCTCCCATACGAAACTGAAGTTATAGTTGTCCAAAACCAACCAACTGTTATTTCAATTAATCTTTTAAAATTACCCTAAAGTTCCTATAATATATAAGGCTGTGCTAAAGCGGGGAGATAGCGGTGCCCTGTAACCCTGAACCCGCTATACAGGGGCTGATAATCTGCTGGAAGGCATGCTGTTGTAAACCGAGGCAGATTGAAAGGGCTATGAAGGCAGGACCTCAAGCAATACTTACTCTTGAACCCCGCGAGCTCCGGAAGGAAGCAACGGTAAAAGAGTCAGGTATTTGGCTTGAGAAAATCTTGCTGGAGCCTCGTAAATCTGTACAGTTTGTAACAACATGTCAACCGCAGATGCACAGCCTTAAATTTAAATGTGCATAAATAGGAGGTTCTCTTAATGGCAAGAGTTACAATCTTTTTGCACGGCGACCTAAGAGAAAAGTTAGGAATTGAAAGATTATATTTAAAAGCGGATACTGTGAAAGATTTGATAGAGCAACTCAAGGATAAATTTCCCAATCTTGAAGATGACGTTAAATTCGGAAGACTAATAATTCTCATAAATGGTAGAAATATTGAAACACTCTTAAAAGAAGCGACACAACTTGAAGATTTTGATCTAGTAAGTCTAACCCTAAAAGATGGTGGTATGATTGATTTCTTCCCACCAGACGGTGGCGGCTAAAAGATAATTGGAGGAGAAAATGATTGACCTAAAAACCATTAAGAGGGAATTGTTTGAAAAAGGACTAACAAGCGAAGAAGTAGAAGAAAGACTCAAGAAATTTGGAAAAAATGAATTGCCCGAAGGAAAAAAAGAGACTCTAATTCAAAAATTCATTAATCAATTTACGAATTTTCTTATTATTATTTTAATTTTTGCAAGTATTGTTTCGGCAGTTTTTGGTGAATTAATTGATTCTATTGTTATTCTTGCAATTGTAATATTAAACGCAATCCTTGGAGTTGTACAGGAGCGAAGAGCAGAGAATGCACTTGAAAAAGTCAAAAAACTTACAACTCCTACAAGCACAGTTTTAAGAGATGGGAAAGTCTTAAAAATTCCATCAAGTGAAATTGTGCCACTGGACATTTTACTTTTAGAAGCAGGAGACAAAATACAGGCGGACGGAATTGTAATAAAAGAAGTAAGCCTTTTTGTTGATGAATCAATGCTTACAGGCGAGTCAGTTCCTGTTAAGAAGAGTGTCTGCACCAGTGAACCTACGGAAGACTGCAAAGTTTACATGGGTACAACTGTCGTAAAAGGTAAGGCAAAAGTTCTCGTTACAGAAACGGGCATAAATACAGAACTTGGAAAAATCGCAGAGAAAATAAGTGAAACAAAAAAAGAAAAAACACCGCTTGAAGTGCAACTTGATAACATAGGTAAACTATTAGGTATACTCTTCCTTATTGTAAGTGCCGTTGTATTTTTGTTAGGTTGGATAAGAGGCGGAAAAATTTTAGATATGCTTCTTACCAGTGTTTCACTTGCAGTGGCAGCAATTCCCGAAGGGCTTCCAGCAGTTGTTACCATAGTTCTTGCGATCGGTGTTTATGAGATGGCAAAAAGAAACGCAGTTATAAGAAACCTTCCAGCTGTCGAGACCTTAGGTGCCGTTACATACATCTGCTCAGATAAGACAGGAACATTAACACAAAATAAAATGCAAATTATTGCGGTTTTTGAGGATGGAAAGATTGGTAACGATTTAAATATAAGTGAAAGATTAAAGCAGGCAATGATTCTCTGTAACGACGCAGAAAAATATAGGGGAGATCCAACAGAAATAGCCCTTATTGATTTTGTTGACGACGATTTAATTAAAGAAACAAGGGAAAAATTTGAAAGAATATCAGAAATTCCCTTTACCTCCGAAAGCAAAAGAATGACTACTATTCACAAGTTTGGAGAAAATTTCCTTGTTGTTTCTAAAGGTGCAGCTGAGGTCATTTTAGAACTGTCAAAATTTGAGAAGGTAAATTCAATAGTTTCTGAGCTCTCTTCAAAAAGAAAACAAGAACTTCTGAACATTGTAGAGGAAAATGCAGCCAAAGGGCTTAGAATCCTTGCATTTGCAGATAAGGTAATATCCAATCTAAACGAAGCAATAGAACAAGATCTTGTCTTTTTAGGATTTGTTATGATGAAAGATCCGCTACGTAGTGAAGTTAAAGAAGCAATAGACAAATGTAGAAGTGCCGGTATAAGACCCGTAATGATTACAGGAGACCACCCAATTACAGCGTACGCAATTGCAAAAGAGCTTGACTTCCCTGAGGGTGTTGTTTTAACAAGCAAAGAACTTGAAAGTATTTCAGATGAAGAACTAACAAAAATTGTTGAAAATGTTACAATTTTTGCACGAATAAATCCACTTGATAAATTAAGAATTGTCGAGGCGCTGCAAAGGAAGAACGAAGTTGTTGCAATGACTGGAGATGGTGTTAATGATGCACCTGCTCTTAAAAAGGCTGACATTGGCGTTTCAATGGGACTTACAGGAACTGAAGTTGCAAAAGAAGCATCTGATATGGTGCTTTTGGATGATAATTTTGCAACATTAGTATCAGCAGTATTCCAAGGCAGAACTATATTTGAGAATATAAGAAAATTCATCGTATACCTACTTTCATGCAACATTGCAGAAGTTATGGTAATGTTTTTTGCCCTACTTTTGGGATACCCTCCACCTCTTCTTCCGTTGCATCTTCTATGGTTAAACCTCGTAACTGACAGTTTTCCTGCACTTGCGTTAGGAATGGAAAAAGGCGAAGAAGATTTAATGAAAAGACCTCCTCGCGGTAAAAAAGAGTCAATACTTACGAAATATCACTATAGTATTATAATCACCCAGAGCATTGCAATAACAATTGCTACATTACTTGGTTTTATTCTGAGTTATAAAAGAACAGGTAATCTTAACGAGGCAAGAACAATTGCATATATGGTTCTTGTTATCTCCGAACTTTTAAGAGCATATTCTGGACGTTCTTTTGAAGGATATCTATTTAAAATTGGAATTTTCTCAAACAGTTTTATGAACTTTTCCTTTATCTTTGGAATAGTACTGTTATTTGCAACAATATACGTGCCACAGCTAAGGTTCATTTTTAAAAATACTGTCCCAACCATTATAGAGAGCTTAGATATACTTCTTCTTGCTACCCTTCCACTTGTAATATCAGAATTTTCCAAGATAATAAGAAAGGACGAATACGGTAGATAGGAGGTAGGTATGGAAAGAGTAATAAGAGCACCAAGAGGAACAGCATTAACATGTAAGAGTTGGCAAACAGAAGCACCACTACGTATGCTTATGAACAACCTTGATCCAGAAGTTGCAAAAGATCCTGCAAATCTAATCGTGTACGGTGGAACTGGTAAGGCAGCACGAAATTGGGAATGCTTTGATGCGATAATTGAGTCACTCAAGGAATTAGAAAATGATGAGACGCTTCTTATACAGTCTGGAAAACCGGTTGCTGTATTCAAGACAAACGAATGGGCTCCAAGAGTCCTAATTTCAAATTCAATGCTTGTACCAAAATGGGCAACATGGGAATATTTTAGAGAACTTGAAGAACGCGGACTAATAATGTATGGGCAGATGACCGCGGGAAGTTGGATTTACATAGGCACTCAAGGTATCCTTCAGGGCACCTATGAAACATTTTATGCAGTTGCAAAAAAATACTTTGGAAACACTTTGAGGGGAAGAATCGTTGTAACGGCAGGTTTGGGAGAAATGGGTGGTGCACAACCACTTGCAGTGACTCTCAATGACGGTGTTGTAATTGCAGTTGAAGTTGATAAAAGAATGATAGACAGACGCTTAAAAACGGGCTATCTTGATACGTGGACTGATAGCTATGAAGAGGCAATCAATATTGCGTTAACGCACAAAAAGAGAAATGAACCAATTTCAATAGGTCTTCTAGGAAACATTGTGGACGTTTTACCACGTATGCTTAAAGAAGGGTTTATACCTGATGTTATAACCGATCAAACCGCTGCACATGATCCTCTCAATGGGTATATTCCAAAGGGATTCACGGTTGAAACAGCAAACGCATTGCGTAAAGAAAAACCTAATGAATATCTTAAGAGAGTTTATGACTCCATGGTTGAACATGTAGATGCAATGGTTGAAATGCAAAAGCAAGGTGCAAAGGTATTTGAATATGGAAACAATCTCAGAAGGAATGCCTTTGACCATGGCGCTAAAGATGCTTTTGAAATAGTTGGATATGTCCCAGAATACATAAGGCCACTTTTCTCTGAAGGAAAAGGTCCATTTAGGTGGGTTGCCTTGTCTGGAGATCCTGAAGATATCTATCTTACTGACCAGGTTGTTTTAAACCTTTTCCCGAAAGACGAACATCTAAGAAAATGGATCGATCTTGCACACAAAAAGGTTCATTTCCAGGGATTACCAGCAAGAATTTGTTGGTTAGGGCAAGGTGAAAGAGAAGCCTTTGGTCTTGAGATAAACAAATTAGTTAGAGACGGAAAAATAAAAGCGCCGATTGTAATAGGAAGAGACCACCATGATACAGGATCAGTTGCATCTCCCTATAGAGAGACAGAAAAAATGCTTGATGGATCAGACGCAATTGCGGATTGGCCAATTCTTAATGCATTACTTAATGCTTCTTCAGGTGCAACATGGGTTTCTGTACATCATGGTGGAGGTGTAGGCATTGGTTATTCAATTCATGCAGGTTTCGTAATTGTAGCAGATGGAACAGACTTGGCACAACAAAAACTTGCAAGAGTACTCCATAACGACCCTGCAAGTGGTGTTGTAAGACATGCAGATGCAGGATATGAGATTGCAATTGAAACTGCAAAAAAACATAACATAAAAATGCCAATGCTTAAGAAATAATAATGGCGCGCCCAGCAGGAGTCGAACCCGCAACCGACGGTTCCGTAGACCGTTGCTCTATCCAGTTGAGCTATGGGCGCGTCTTTTAAATTATATAACGCGCTTGTATTTTTTGCAACACTCATTCCATCATTTTGCAAAATACAAGTTTTAATATAAAATACCCTTTGGAAGTTAATTTTTGGGAGGTTAAAATGGAAAAGATTGCAGTTATAGGTTTAGGGTTTGTTGGCTTACCATTATCGCTTACATACGCTCTTCATGGAGTAAAAGTTGTTGGTATCGATATAAATAAAGATTATATTGAACGACTTAAAAAAGGTCAAACACATGTTTATGAAGAATACAACGGAAAACACATTGAGACTATTCTTAAGGAAAGTCTGGAAAATGGCCTTTTTGAACCCACAGACTCTTATGAGGAAGGTTTAAGGGACGTAAAAGAAATCATTGTCACAGTTGGAATCCCAATAGAAAACGACAAAGTCAATATGAGTGTTTTTGAAAATGCAATGAAGTCAATTGGTAAAAACTTAAAAAAGGATTCAATCGTGCTTATTCGCTCAACAGTCCCTCCACTTACTACAAAAAATATTGCTAAACCCCTCATTGAAGAGACAAGTGGATTAAAAGAAGGAAAAGATTTTTACCTTGCATATTCATCGGAAAGGATCGCTGAAGGTAGAGCATTTGAAGAATTTCAGACAATGCCAGTTGCAGTTTCTGGATTAAGCATTGAGGGAACAAAGCGAGCAAAAAGACTGCTTGAACTTATAAACCCAAATGTAATCGAAGCAAGTTCACCAGAAGTAGTAGAAATTTCAAAACTCATAGAAAATGCATCAAGAGATGTTAATATTGCAATTGTAAACGAACTTGCAAACTTAACTAAGGCTTTGGGTGTTGATACAATGGAAGTCATAAAGGTTGCAAATACACACAAAAGGGTTAAGCTCCTGACACCCGGAATTGGTGTAGGCGGTCATTGCATTCCTTTTGCTTCAAAATATATTTTTTATCTAAGCGATAAGATTGGACTTGAGATGCCATTGCTACATGCAGCAAGATCCGTAAACGATAGAAGACCAAAAGACATTGCAGAAATTATTGAGAATGCGCTTCAAAAGGTTGGGAAAAATATTAATAATTCAAAAATTGGTTTCCTTGGAATTGCAATGAAGGATAATTCATCTGATATTTCTGAAAGTCCTGCAATAATGCTCAAGGAAATACTAAAGGCAAAAGGCGCGCAAGTCTCCTTCTTTGACCCTAAAGTTAAAGGCAATTTCGATGATGATGAAAGACATTTTGAGGCGTTACTAAGTGCAAAAGATGTTATAGTAATACCAATTATTCACAATGAGATTTCATACGACATTGATACATGGAAGAGCCTTCTAATGAAAGATGCAATAATTTTTGATGCAAAAGGTGTATTCAACAAGGAAAAAGTAACTAACTTAGGATTTCATTACTATACGATATGAGAATTGAAATTTTTGACATACCAGTAGACAACCTCACAAAAGAAGAAGCAATTAAATATATAGAAAATCTTCTCGAAGAGGATAAGCCTCACTTTGCCGTTGCAATTAATCCTGAGAAAGCTATGAAGGCCTACAATGATAATGAACTGCATGATATTTTAAAAAATTCTCACTTAAATTTTATTGATGGTGTGGGAATTATATTTGCCGCAAAATTATTTAAAGGCATAAAAATAAAGGAAAGGTTAACTGGTATAGATCTTTTTACAGAATTATTAAAAGTTTCTGAAGAGAAAGGTTACAAAGTCTACTTTCTTGGCACAAAAGAGGAAAGCATAAAAAAGGCAATTGAAAATATTAAAAATAGTTTTCCGAATTTGAAAATTGCAGGTTTTCATAACGGATACTTTGAAGATGAAGAAAAAATTGTCGAAACTATTGCAAAAAGTGACGCTGACATTCTTTTTGTTGGAATGGGATCTCCAAAACAAGAAAAATTTATATACAAGAACCTTGGCAAACTGAATGTTAAGTTTGCAATGGGAGTAGGCGGTACATTTAACGTATATGCAAATGAGTTTAGAAGAGCGCCACATATCATTCAAAAACTTGGATTCGAATGGCTTTATAGATTTGTACTTGACCCAAAAAGACTACCTCGCATTTTAAGTCTACCTACTTTCCTTAAAGAAGCATTTAAAAGAAGATTTACTCCAAAGAAAGTCATCGAATTTTTGGGAATAAAGGTTTCAAATAGAACTATTGAAGAGAATCTCGAGATTGTAGAACAATTCATCAAAGAAAAGAAATTTCACCTTATTGTAACGATAAATGGCGAAATGCTTTCAAGAGCAATAAGCGAAAAGGATTTTCTAAACATACTTAAAGGAGCAGATCTTGTAATACCTGATGGAATTGGAGTTGTGCTTGGTGCAAAAAGATTTGGAGAAAGAATCACACAGAGAATTCCAGGAATTGAATTTGCATGGGAGTTATTAAATCTTGCAGAAAAAAGGCAATATAAGGTATTTTTCTTAGGAGCAAAAGAAGATATACTGCAATCTGCCATAAAAACGATAAAAGAAAATTTTCCTAATTTACAAATCGTTGGCAGTCATAATGGGTATTTTACAAATGATAGAGAGATAAGAGACATAATTAGAAATTCTAAACCAGATATACTTTTTGTAGGAATGGGTGGAATAAAACAAGAGAAATGGATTGTTCAAAATAAAGATTTGGACGTCCCAGTAAATATTGGAATAGGTGGATCGTTTGATGTATGGAGCGGGAAAGTAAAGAGAGCCCCTTCTTGGGTAAGGAAACTTGGAATTGAGTGGCTCTATCGAACAGTTACTCAACCTGAGCGGATATTTAGACTTAAAAATCTAATCGTCCTTTCTTTTAAATTAATCACAGGGAGGATCGAAGATTGAGAGCAATCATTTCAGGATACTTTGGGTTTGGTAATTTAGGCGATGAAGCAATAAAAAACGTCATTGAAAAAGAACTTACGAGACTAAATATTGAACCTATTTTTTTAACAAAATCTAAAAATAAAGAAAACGAGATTATAAGAACAAATTTATTTGAAATATTGAATGAAATTAAAGTGTCAGAAATTTTTATCTCTGGTGGAGGTGGATTACTTCAAGATAAAACAAGTTCAAGAAGCCTTTATTATTACCTTTCGCTTTTGACAATTCCAAAATTCTTTAAGAAATATAGCATTGTCTTTGCTCAAGGCATTGGTCCAATCACAAAAAATATCGATAAAAAATTGCTAAAAAGTGTTCTCGAAAAAGTAGACCTCATTACAGTTAGAGACAACGAGTCTAAGGACCTTCTTAAAAGCATAGGAGTAAAAAAAGAAATACATGTAACACAGGATCTTGCATTTCTATATGAACCGCAAATTTACAAAAAATTTACATTCGATGAACCTTACAATGTGTTTCAGATAAAAGGAAATGAGCGCTTTGATGTCGAAGAACTTGCAGATATCGTACGTTTCATGCACTACAAAACAGAGTGTGAAACAATTTTAGTTCCTTTTTATAAAGACGTTGACCTTGATATAGCAAAAAAAGTAGAAGAAAAAACAAAATTTAAAGTAGTAATTCCTGAAAATATCGACGATGTATTTTCAATTTTTAGCGGTGCTCAATCCATTGTGGGGATGCGATACCACTCAGTAGTATTTTCTCTCTTACTTAAAAAACCTGTCCTTCCAATCTTTTACGACGAGAAGGTGCAAAATATCTCAAATTATTTTGAGATTGAAGGAATAGATTTGAGAGATCTAAAATTGTCAAATTTTTCAAGGATTTTTACAAAATTCCTAAAAGAAAAAGATAATTTTGAATCGAAAATTAAGGATAAGGTAATCAAAGCAAAAGAAGATGCAAAAAGAAATTTTGAACTCCTTTTACAACTCATACATTAAAGAGTTTTTCCTTGAATTGTTCGCACCAGCGCATTGTACTGTGTGCGGAAAAAAATTGTATGAAAGTAAATTTGTATGCGATGATTGTGTAAAAAATATTAAATTTAATGAATATCCTCTGATTTTACACGAAGAAATGGTATACTATTATGGAATGACTCGTTATGAAGGAGTAATGGAAGAACTGATAAAAAAGTTTAAATTTGAAGGTTATAAGGTTTTATCAAAATTTTTTTCACCTCTAATTCTCAACTTTATTGAATTAAACAATATAAAATTTGACTTCGTAAGTTTTGTACCAATGTCAAAAAAAGAATTTAGAGCACGAGGCTATAACCAGACATATCTTCTTGCAAAAGATATTTCGCTCAAAACCAAAAAACCTATTATTGAAAATCTTTATAAGATTAGGGAAACAAAAAAGCAAACAAATCTCTCCAAGAAGGAACGAATTGAAAACTTAAAAAATGCCTTTATTGTAGAAGGAGAATACTCTGGAAACATTTTAATATTTGACGATGTTTACACAACAGGAAGTACTGCAAAAGAAGTTACAAAGGCTTTTAAAAAAAGTATAAAAAACGGAAATATTTATTTTGTTGCACTATCTCAAACTTTTAATTAAGGAGGTAAAAAAGTGAAGATTAGAGATGTAGACATGGAATTAGCACAAGCGATGCAAAATGAACTTGAAAGACAAAGAACGAAACTCGAACTTATTGCATCTGAAAATTATGTTATGGAGCCTGTTCTTGAAGCTCAAGGATCCGTCTTAACAAACAAATACGCTGAAGGATATCCAAAGAGAAGGTATTATGGTGGCTGTGAGTATATTGATGTTGTAGAAACTCTTGCTATAGAAAGAGCAAAAGAACTCTTCAAAGCAGAAGGAGCAAACGTGCAACCGCACTCTGGAACTCAAGCAAATTTTGCAGTCTATTTTGCTACAATGAACCCAGGTGATACATTACTTGGCATGGATCTTTCGGCAGGCGGACATCTAAGCCACGGGAGTCCAGTAAGTGTTACTGGTAAGTACTTCAATGCTGTGCACTACGGAGTAGATAAAGAGACAGAGCTTATCGATTACAATCAGGTTGAGGACCTTGCAAAACAATACAAACCAAAAGTTATAGTTGCTGGAGCAAGTGCATATCCAAGGTTTATCGACTTTGAAAAATTTGCAACGATTGCAAAAAGTGTTGGGGCGTATCTTATGGTTGACATGGCTCATATTGCAGGCTTGGTTGCGGCAGGAGTTCATCCCTCTCCTATTCCTTATGCCGACTTTGTAACCACAACGACCCATAAAACTCTTCGAGGTCCAAGAGGTGGCATGATCCTGTTTAAAAAGGAACATGAAAAAATACTCAACAAAGCTGTCTTTCCTGGAATTCAAGGTGGCCCACTCGAGCATGTAATTGCGGCAAAGGCTGTTGCACTAAAATTAGCAATGACTGATGAATTTAAAGAATACCAAAAACAAGTCGTAGTCAACGCAAAGGCACTTGCAAATGCATTAATGAAACGTGGTTTCAGACTCATAACAAACGGAACTGACAATCATTTGCTTTCAATAGATTTAAGGTCTAAAAACATTACTGGCAAGGAAGCAGAAAGGCTTTTGGATTCCGTTTATATAACAACTAATAAAGAGTCTATTCCATTTGATCCTCTTCCACCAACAGAAACAAGTGGTTTAAGATTAGGTACCCCTGCTCTTACAACTCGAGGAATGAAAGAAACCGAAATGGAATACATAGCAGAACTCATAGACAGAGCAATCGAATCAAGAAACGACGAAAAGAAATTAGAATTAATTAGAAACGAAGTGTTAGAACTAACAAAAAAGTTTCCTATTTATCCCAACATATCGTATATATAAAGGAGGAGAAATGGAGAATGTAAATTTGATAAGACACCCACTTATACAGCACAAACTTACTTATCTTAGAAAAAAAGAAACAAATCCAAAAGAGTTTCGAGAGTTAGTAAAGGAACTTTCGGCTTTGATGGTGTATGAAATTTTTAGAGACACAAAACTTAAAGAAGTTGAAATAGAAACTCCAATTGAAAAAACAAAAAGTTATGTCATTGACGAGGATATTGCAATTGTTCCAATACTCCGTGCAGGAATTGTAATGGCAGAAGGTATTCTTGATTTAATTCCACAAGCACGTGTTGGTTACATTGGAATTTACAGAGATCCTCAGACACTTGAACCTGTTGAATACTACAGTAAATTACCTACAAACATTGAAAATTCTTCAGTTTTTGTGGTGGATCCAATGCTTGCAACGGGAGGCTCTGCCTCAAAGGCAATAACAGTTGTGAAAGAAGCACATGCAAAAAAGATTTTCTTTGTTTGTCTTATTTCTGCACCAGAAGGAATTAAAAAGATAGAGCTCGACCATCCCGATGTTAAGATCTACACAATAGCAATCGACGAAAAATTGAATTCCCACGGTTATATTGTGCCCGGTTTGGGAGATGCAGGAGACAGACTTTTTGGAACAAAATGAAAGAAATAATTGGTTTTATAAATAAAAACTTTTTTAACATTTCTTACTATTTCCTAATCGGATTTTTTGTATCCTCGTTTTCTACACCGCTTGCAATTTTTTTGGGAAATAAATTTAAGATAATAGACTTACCAAAAGCAAGTGATAGAAAAAAGATACACAAAGAGCCAGTCCCCAGGTCAGGTGGTATATCGATTTACATCTCGATTGTTATATTATTTCTTATCATTCAAAAATTTAATAAGCAGTTTCTCGGTATTATTTTAGGCGCTACAATTTTATTCTTTGGCCTTTTAATGGATGATAAATATGGATTAACTGTTAGACAAAAATTCTCCGTGCAATTTCTTTCTGCATTCATAGCAATTTTTACTGGAACTCAGTTTACTCAATTATCAATCCCATTTACTGATACCGTCATTAAAATTGGATTTCTGGGAAGCATTTTAACTGCGCTTTGGATTGTTGGGCTTATAAACGCAATAAATATTATAGATGGACTTGATGGACTAGCTTCAGGTGTCTCTGCTATTGCTTCATTCTTTCTTGCTATAACTGCTATGTATAAAGGACATTTAAATCTTGCTCTAATTCTTATAGGACTCTGCGGAAGTCTTGTTGCGTTCCTCATTTATAATTTTCATCCTGCCCGAGTATTCTTGGGCGATTCTGGAGCAGGACTTTTAGGATATATGCTATCTATCATTTCAATAGTAGGCGCCTATAAGACAACAACGCTTCTTTCAGTTGCTCTTCCAATATTTGTCCTTGGCATTCCAATAGCGGAGGTTTTTACATCCATAATAAGAAGAATTATGCACGGCGGTTCCCCTTTCAAATATGACACTGAGCATATACACTACAGGCTACTCAAGAAGGGGCTTTCGCAAAGAAAAATAGCTTTAATCTACTATATAATAACATTAGTTCTCTCAGTAACCGGAGTTATACTTACATTTGGAGTAAAATGATGAAAAAGAAAGTTTTTCTCATTTTTGGAACAAGACCAGAAGCAATAAAAATGTATCCCGTTTATAAGGCTTTGAAAGAATTTAAAGAAATTGAAACAAAGGTTATTATAACAAGTCAGCACCAAGAAATGCTACGACAAGTAATTGAACTTTTCAATATTAATGTTGATTATGACCTTAAAGTAATGGAAGAAAAGCAAACACTAACGAAGATTACAAATAAAGTTTTAACCGGGCTGAAAGACATATTTGATAGTGATCACCCTGATATTCTTCTTGTTCACGGAGACACTACTACTACGTTTGCATCAGCGCTTGCAGCGTTCTACGAAAAGATTCCTGTAGGTCATGTTGAATCAGGACTAAGAACCTATAATAAATATTCTCCTTTCCCAGAAGAAATGAACAGAAAATTAACCGATGCACTAACTGATCTGTACTTCGCGCCTACCGAAAAGGCGAAAGAAAACCTTCTAAGAGAAGGCGTGAATGAAAGTTCAATTTATGTAACGGGCAATACTGTTGTAGATGCACTAATGGAAATTATTCAAAAGAACATAAAAATTGATTTGCCAGTAAACTCAAACGAGAAATACATAGTAGTAACTGCTCATAGAAGAGAAAATTGGGGAAAGCCTATGGAAGAGATCTGCAATGCAATAAAATCTATAGCAGAAGAATTTGGAAATGAGTTTAAAATTGTGTTTTCAGTCCATAAAAACCCAATAGTGAGAGAAACCGTAAAAAGAATTTTAAGCGATACACAGAACATAATTCTCGTTGAACCTATGGACTATCTTTCTTTTGTAAAACTTCTATCAAGAGCAGATCTAATCCTTACTGACTCAGGTGGAATCCAAGAAGAGGCACCGACATTACGGAAACCAGTACTTCTAATGAGAGACACAACAGAAAGACCAGAGGCAATAGAAAGTGGAGTAGTAAGACTTGTTGGAACTAACAAAGAAAGAATTATTTCCGAAGTAGAGAAAATTCTAAAAAATAAAGAAGAATATGAGAAAATGATTTCAAACAAAAATCCATTTGGAGATGGTAAGGCAGGAATTAGAATAGCAAAAATTGTTTTTGATTATCTTTTGAACGGAGGAAACGATGGAATATCTTGAAGTAAATGGTGGTAAGGTTCTTAAAGGTGAAGTTGAGATTTCTGGATCAAAAAACGCTGCCTTTCCAGTTTTATCAGCTTGTTTACTTATTGAGGGAAAGTGCCATATAAACAATATTCCGAATATCTTGGATGTCAAAAAATTTCTCTTTCAACTTAAAAAGATTGGAGTAAATGTCTTAGAAGGAGATCATGAAGTTGAAATAGATGCAACCTCTTCCTATAAACCAGAAATTCCACCTGAAGAAACAGAAAATATACGAGGCACTCAAACTCTTTTAGGCGCTTTTATCGCAAAGCACAGAAAAGCTTCAATTGCTGGCTTAGGTGGATGTAATATTGGTAAACGTCCTATAGACCAACACATAAAAGGACTTGAGAGTCTTGGAGTTGAATTTAATTGGGACAAGGGTATCTTAAAGGCAAACTCGCCAAAAGGACTTAAAGGTAACAAGATATTTTTAGACATGCCAAGCGTAGGCGCAACCGAAAACATTATTCTGGCATCAGTGTTTGCTGAAGGAGATACAATTATTGAAAATGCGGCAAGAGAACCTGAAATAAGAGACCTAATTAATTTTCTCAAACTTGCAGGAGCAAATATAGAGGTAAATGGAACTGGAAGTACAATTATAGTCCATGGGGTAAAAAAATTAAGACCTATAGAATACTCAATAATCCCAGACCGAATTGAATCTGCAACTTACTTAATACTCTCGGGTTTAACAAAAGGAAAAATAAAAGTAAAAAAAACTATCCCAGAGCATCTTGAGGCAGTAATAATGAAATTAAAAGAAATTGGTCTTGACATTTCTGTTAAAGAAAACGAAATTGTAGCAAAATATACAGGAAAAATGTCACCAACAACGGTTAAAACTCTACCTTACCCAGGCTTTCCAACAGACGCACAATCTCAAATTTTGACCCTACTTACACTTGCTGATGGAGCAAGTGTCGTAACGGAAACTGTTTTTGAAAATAGGTTTAGAATTGTTGACGACCTCATAAAAATGGGTGCAAATATTAAAGTTGAAGGTATCTCTGCTTTCATTACCGGAGTAAAAGAACTGAAACCTTCAGTTGTGGTAGCAAAAGACCTAAGAGGAGGAATGTCGCTTCTACTTGCAACTTTATCTGCAAAAGGAATAAGTAAAGTTTTAGACCCTATACATATTGATAGAGGTTATGAAAATTACATAGAGAAAATACAAAGGCTTGGTGGAGATGTCGAAAGGAAAAATTCTTGAATTCTACAAATTCGAAGGAGCGCTTAACGATTTTGTTATTATTGACGGACGTTCCAATAAGTTAGAATATCCGTTAGAAGTAGCGAGGATGCTACTTGATAGACACGCATCAATTGGTGGTGATTCTCTTTTATATCTTGAAGAAAGCAACGTTGCAGATATCAAAATGAGAGTTCTTGAAAAAGATGGTAGCGAATCTCAAATGTGTGGAAATGGGGCTCGTTGTGTTGGATTGTATTTCGACAAATTTTTTGGTAAAAGAAGTATAAAGATTGAAACACTATCCGGTTTAAAAGAAGTTAAAAAAGTAGCCGATGGTAGATTTGTGGTATCTATGGGACCAGTCCAAAAACTTGGAAATTTTGTTATAGGTTTTAAAGAAGATTACCAAACAACACTAGACTTATTTTCTTTAAAACTATATATTGTAAATTCATCAGAACCTCACGCAGTAATCCCAATGATGAATATTAATAAAATTCCAAAAGCAAAAGGCGTCAAGATTGCAAAAAACTTCAAACTTTTCCCTTATGGAATTAATGTTGACTTTATTGAAATTGTTAATAAAAACACAATAAAAATTAGGACAATTGAGCGCGGTGTTTACGAAGAAACGCTTGCTTGTGGAACAGGTGCAGTTGCTTCTGCATACGTATTGCATGAGTTCTTCGGTGGAAATAATGTAATATCCGTAAAAGCCCTGGGAGGCGATCTTACAGTAATTATCAAAGAGTCAGAAAACCTTTTAGAAGGAGATGCACGATTTGTATTCAAAGGAGAAATTGAATTATGATAGACTACGATATATTTGAATTTAAAGGAAAAGTAAAAGACAAATTTGAAAATAATGGAAAATTTTTTGTTGAACTTGAACAAACCAATTTTTATCCTGATGGAAAAGGTGGACAGCTCGGAGATAGAAGCTACATTGGAAAAGCTAAAATACTTTCTGTAAAAGAAGGGGACTCGCGAATAATTCATGAGGTTGATACCTTAGACGTTGAAGAAAACCCTATCTGCATTATCGACAGAGAAAGAAGACTCGAAATTTCAAGAGAACACACGGCTCAGCATATTCTTTCACAAGCGTTTTTAAAATTATATAACATAGAAACAGTGAGTTTCCATATGGGCGAATATTATTCAACAATTGATTTGAACTCAATTGAAATAGATGATAAAAAAATTTATGAGGCTGAGCTTCTTGCAAACAAGATAGTTTTGGAAAATCGGGAAGTAAAAAAATATTACGTAAGTAGTCAAGATCTTGAGAAGTTGAATTTGCGAAAAAAGATTGATGTTGAAGGATCAATAAGGATAGTTGAGGTTAATGGTTTTGATATTTCAATGTGCAGTGGAACACATGTTGAAAGAACTGGTGAAATAGGAATAATTAAGGTTATCAAGGCCGAAAAGACAAAAAAAGAGTTAACACGGATCTACTTTGCATCGGGAATAAGAGCGCTTAAAATGTTCCAAGAAAAAACAAAAATAATTGAACAAATATCACAGATGCTTACGACAGGCGAATCAGAACTCATATCAAAAATTAACAAAACAATTAACGTTAATAAAATGCTTTCAAATATTAATCGAAGTCTTGAGGAGAAACTCTTGGATGAGGTTATAAAAAGGTTAAGTAGTGAAAAGATAATAAAGGAAGTATTCGAAAACATCTCAAGAAAAGGTTTCGAGGCAATGGCTCATAAGTTGAAAAATTTAGGAAAAAGTGGTTTTATTGTGTTGATGGAAAAAGAGAAATTCGTAGTTGCAACTTTTAATAGCGTTGTTACTTTGCAAGTTAAAGGTTACGATATAAATGGAGTAATTTTTTACACTTTTGATCTTAATAAAAAAGAGGAAGTATTAAGGGAATTACTTGAAAAATAGGAGGGAAGATTATGAAGAAGTTAAACGTATTTCTTGTTTTTATTCTTTTAGTTTCTCTTGCAACTGTGCTTTTAATTGCACAAAACTACAATCCAACAGTTATTAACTTTTTTACATTTAAGTTCAACACAACAGTTGGGCTATTTGGAATCATAATGCTGTTTGCGGGAGTTGTCATAATGTGGTTAATTTCCTTGATAGTGCATTACCGAGAAATTTCGGAATTAAAGCGGAAATTGTCTGATTGCGAGTCAAAGATAAGCAAAATTACTAAAGAAAACAATACAACAGAACAAACAAGAACGAACATAACTGAAAACTAAATCTTAAACTATTTTATTCGGGATTAGTTTTGATTGCAATTTAAATAAAATTTTATTATAATATTTTGTTATATAATTCATTTCGAAAAGTTGGAGGTGCGTTTATGATAAGAAAAGTTTTACTTGAAAATAAAAATGCAAGATGTTATATTTTAGCAAGTTTTATAATCTCTATAGGGACTGGAATATTTTTTCTCACTTTGAATCTATATTTGAAAAGCTTAGGAGTAAAAAATGAATTTATAGGATTTATCAATGGTATTTATTACTTAGGTATTGCAGTGCTTGCTTTACTTTCTGGATTAATTTCAAACATTGCAGGTCATAAAAGAAGTTTTGCAATAGGGACTATGCTTCAGTTTTTAGGTGAAATTGGTATGGTTTTATCTAAAAATGGATTTGCATTGATTATTTTTATATTTTTAATAGGTTTTGGTTCCTCGCTTTTCCTTGTCAACGAAGCACCATTCCTTTCAAGAAACAGTACTTCCTATGAGCAAACTCATTTATTTGGTTTAAGTTTTGGTAGTGTTGTTCTTGGAAATTTTATTGGAGAAATTTTGGGTAGTTTTTTACCAAAGATATTAAACGGCGATCAAGCCTTCGCATTGAGAAGCGCTATTATTATTGCAGCAACCTTAACAATATTAGGACTTCTATTTATTATCAGGATTGATGAGGAATGGGTTATAGAGGAAAGTGAAAGTATAATTTCTAAAATAAAAGATCCGCTAATTAAACTATTCAACTATAAGAAAAATTTTAAAATTATCGGAATTTTCGCAATAAGTGAGTTTCTAATGGGTATAGGAGCAGGTGTTATGGTTCCTTTCTTTAACCTTTACTTCATCGAGTATCAAGGTATTGGATACGAAAAACTTGGAATTATATTTGGTGCACAAAGCATTTTAATAGCACTTGCATCATTTTTTATACCATATGTAGTTAAAAAATTTAAAAAATTCTATTCCGTAATTACTCTTGAAAGCCTTTCCCTTCCATTCATCATATTACTTCTCTCAAAAAACAAAACGTTGTCTATAATTTCCTATCTTTTAAGAGGTATTTTTATAAACGCATCGATTCCAGTCTATACTTCATACTACATGGATTTAATGGAAGATGAAATAAAAGCAATCGCTTCGAGTGTGAAAGAAATATCATGGAATCTTGCATGGTTTATTGGTTCTTTGCTTTTTGCGTTTATGGGTGGGGATTACAAATCGGCAATTGTTACCTTTTTCTTATTCTATACCCTCGGGATTTTATCTTTTTCTTTTCTCACGAAGAAAAATGCAAAAATTATGATTCTTTAGAGTCATTTTCTAATAACTTTAAAATTTGTGATACGTTTCCAAATGTTGAGTTTCTTAATTCAACTCGTTCGAGATACTCTTTTGCCTTTTGTCGATCTCCTTTTTGTAAGTAGGATATGCCTAAGCCATATACAACTGCAAGCTCATCTTCATTCATTGGGGTGTATGGCGGATCATACAAAGACAAATATTTGATAGCATTATCAAAGTCTTTAAGATCATAAAACACCGAACCCAGCAATCTTACCATCTTTATTGTCAATTTATCAGTATCAATACTGACAAGCAATCTCTTTGCTTTCTCAAGATCTCCTGAAATATATTCAAGCATTGAACCAATAAATCGCAAATAAGGTGTATCATGATCCTTTATGTTATCGTAAATGAGGTTCGCAACTTTCCTAACTGTTTCCTTGAATTTTGTTTTATTGTAGAACAACTTGTAAAGCTCTTCTTCGTTTTCGTAAAGTCTTGCTGCCTTAAGAATCTCATCATATGCGTTATTTGGCATATTTTTTTCAATATATTTCGAAGCAAGCGAAAGATGTCTTGAAGATTTATACTCATTAGACATCAAAAGTATAATGTGTAGAATTGCTGCAACAACAAACGACAACAACCCAACAATTCTTTTTGTCGGATCAAATAGTGAAAAGAAGGCAAAAATATAGCCAAGAATAATTAACGAAATAAAAATTTTTGGAACTCTCTTAATCATATTCCTATTCACCTCGTCTAAATATTTACATTGAATAATTTTCTTGCAATATAACCCAAAAAGAATGTGATTACAACAACACCAATAACTACAAAAAACATTTCAGAAAAAGTTCTCTTAAACTCTGTATCATGAATAATAGAAACGTAGAAAGAAAACACTACTACTATTAAGAAGCCAAATATTATTGAAAAAATAAAACCAATTACAAAATTATTTACAAAGAAAAATGGTAAAACAAGTCCAAGGACAACAAGGAAATACGCAACAAAAGTATAAACTGCAGCTTTAAGTGGATTTCTTTGTGACAATAAATCGGTTTTTTTTGAAATATATTCTGACGCAGCCATCGATAAGGAGGCAGCAACACCTGTAATAAGTGCAGCAACTCCAATAGTTCTTGCATTTTGAAGGGCAGAGGATAAACCAGATATTGTTCCCGTAATTTCAACAAGCGCATCATTCAACCCAAGAACAACAGAACTTACGTAATATACTCTTTCCTCTTCGATTAACCCAATCAATTCCTCTTCGTGTCGTTCCTCATCTTCAAGAACAGACAAAAACTCACTATCCTTATTTGATAGTTCCTTATATAGCCTTACTGCGTCGCTTTCGCTTCTCTCCATCAATTTAACTACAAATACCACCCCAAATACATAATATAGAATTTTATAAAGTATTAATTGTAGAAAGTCCTCTTTAACATCTACTTTAGTGATCTTCTTAAGTAGCAGATAATGATTAAATTCATCTTTTGAAATTTCTTTGATTAACTCTCTGTTTTTTCCTTTTAGTTTCTCTGATAAAAATCCGTATATTTTTGCACCTGTTATTTCACTTACTTGGGCCTCTATAAATTTGTGGTTCATATCTCAATTATATTTAAAACCAACACAAATCCCAAAAACTTGATTTTTAGATAAAATTATGTAAAATTCACTATATAGGAGAGCAGAATGGAAATTAAAACAGTAAAAGGCTTCAAAGATATTTTAGGAATAGACGCAATCCTTTTTAATGAAATTCAAAAACTAAGCTATAACATTGCAAACGCCTTTGGATATAAACTGATAGTTCTTCCAACAGTAGAGTATGCCGAACTCTTTGATAGGTCTGTGGGAAATACAACAGATATAGTAGAAAAAGAAATGTTCACATTTGACGACAAAGGTGGAAGAACTCTTTCACTTAGACCAGAGATGACTGCTTCCGTTGCTCGATCTTTCATCGAGCATCACATGGAAACAAACCCAATGCCCCTTAAGTTTTTCTATTTTGGTCAATGTTTTAGATACGAAAATCCGCAGAAAGGTCGATACAGAGAATTTTATCAACTAGGTATTGAAGCACTGGGTGATATTTCACCAATACTTGATGTTGAAGTAATACAAATTGCACTTAAGATAATAGAACACTTCAACATTAAAAATCTAAAAGTTAAAATTAACAGTATCGGATGTAGAGTCTGTAGACCTAAGTATAAAGAAACGCTTACGGAAGCACTTAAGCCACATTATAATGAACTTTGTTCTGACTGCCAAAGAAGACTTTATACAAATCCTCTAAGGGTTCTTGACTGCAAAAAAGAAAAAGACTCTTTGAAAGAAAGTCTTCCAAAGATAACTGATTATCTTTGCGATGAATGTATGGAGCATTTTGAAGAAGTAAAAAAATTACTCACAGAGTTAAAAATTCCCTTTGAGGTTGATAACACTCTTGTGAGAGGCCTTGACTATTACACAAAGACTGTCTTTGAGGTAGTTTCGGAAGACCTTGGAGCACAAAATGCCTTACTTGGTGGGGGAAGATATGACTATCTTATAGAGGACCTCGGCGGAAGGAAAACTCCAGGTGTTGGTTTCGCATTGGGTGTTGAGCGGTTTATTGAAATCCTTAAAGCAAGAAATTATAAAATTCCTGACAATAAAAAAATCTATATTGCATATGATAAAAAGTTTAGCAGTACTGCATTTAAAATAAGAGATTCACTAATTCCGGATTTTATTGTGGAAATTGATCCAAAAGGAGATTCTATTAAAAAACAGATAGAAAGAGCAAGTAGAAGAGAGATAAACTTTGTATGTATTCTTGGAGAAGATGAATTTTCCGAAAATAGTGTAAGCATTAAGGATATGGAAAAAGGAAATCAAATAAAAGTGAAAATTGATGAACTTAAAGAATCGATAAAGGAGTTGATAAATAATGCTTAAAAGAACAGTTGGTGCAGGTGAAATAGATGAAAATCTAATAGGTAATGTTGTTATAGTAAACGGGTGGCTTCATAGAAAAAGAAATCTTGGTGGAATTTTATTTTTAGATGTAAGAGACCGCTCTGGCATCGTCCAGGTAGTAGTTAACCCAAACGATATTCCAAAGGAAAAATTCGAAACTATTGAAAATCTCAAGGTTGAGTCAGTTTTGGCTGTTAAAGGAACAGTAAAAAGACGTGAAACGCCAAACCCGAAATTAAAAACAGGTTTTATTGAAATACAACTTTCAGATTTTGAAATATTTTCAAAAGCTGAAGATCTTCCTTTTAATCCTTTTGTACCGCAAGATGTAGATGAGATTGTCCGCCTTAAATATAGATACCTTGACCTTAGACGTGAGGAAATGCGAAATATCTTTGAATTTAGAGCACAAATTACGCAATGCATAAGAAATTATCTTTCATCAAAGGGCTTTATTGAAGTTGAAACTCCATATTTAACAAAAAGTACCCCGGAAGGCGCAAGAGACTTTTTGGTTCCTTCAAGACTTAATAGGGGAAAATTCTACGCATTGCCTCAATCACCACAACTTTTTAAACAAATTCTTATGATAAGCGGTTTTGAAAAGTATTTTCAAATTGCAAGATGTTTTAGAGACGAAGATTTAAGGCTTGATAGACAACCAGAATTTACTCAAATTGATATGGAGATGTCATTCGTTGAACAGGACGATATAATAGCTCTTGTTGAAGATATGTATAAAACACTTTTTAAGGAAGTTATGGAAATTGAAATTCAAACTCCCTTCCCAAGAATTGATTATAAAGATGCAATAAGGTTCTATGGCTCCGATAAACCAGATACAAGATTTGATATGAAGATTATTGACTTTACAGATACATTTAAAGATACTCAAATAAAAGTTTTTCAAAACGATGGCTCTAAATTAATCTTAGGCTTAGCAATAGATGGAGTAAATAACACTTCAAGAAGTGAGGTAGACAAGTTAAAAGAACAAGTTAAGCAATTTGGTGTAAACGGTTTTATTGATTTTAAAATTAACGGAGAAGAAATTTCTTCTCAATTTAGCAAATTTTTAACCGAAAAAGAGAGAAAAGATATTTTGAAATACACTAAAGACGATTCATTAGTTACTATCTTTGTAGTTGATAAAAAGGGCGGATTTGAAAAAATCGGAAGAATTAGATTGTTTTTTGGTGAAAGATTTAATAAAATTGACAAAGAAAAATTTAATTTCCTTTGGGTTGTAAACTTCCCATTCTTCTCATATAGCGAAGAGGAAGGGAGATTTGTTGCAGAGCATCATCCGTTTACAATGCCTAATCCGGAGGATCTTGACAAGCTTGAAACTGACAAAGAAAACGTTCGAGCAATTGCATACGACCTTGTTCTCAATGGAAACGAACTCGGAGGAGGGAGTATAAGAATACATGACTCTGAATTACAAAAAAGAGTTTTTAGGGCAATCGGTTTAAGTGATGAAGAAATAGAATCAAGGTTTGGATTTCTTGTAAAAGCATTTAGATTTGGCGCACCACCTCATGGAGGAATTGCCTTTGGCCTTGATAGGCTTGTATGGATTTTGAGCAAGGCGAATAGTCTTCGTGATGTAATTGCATTCCCAAAAACTACTTCTGGCACTTGTCCATTAACAGATGCCCCAAGTGAAGTAGATAAAAAACAACTCGATGAGTTAGGTATAGATATTAAAAATGGATAGGATGCCAAAAGAGTATAAAATCGCAGTTTATATACTCTTCATAAGCCTTTCCTATTTTGTGCTGTTTTCTGCAACTCTTTTCTTTAGATTCAAAGTTGTTGAAAGTACGCTTAGTAAACCTATCCTTATGTTGTGTGCTATTGTGTTCTTAGTTTATTTAATTCCTTCAATCCTTTTACTTTTAAGAAAAGAAATTTCAAGAAAATTTTTGACAGCAATTATAACTCTCAATATATTGGTCAACATCATAATAACTTTTTTAATGCTTAATTTCAAATCTTTTGCCGCCTTCCTAATGAATAAATACAAAGTTAACGCTTTTACGCCTTATCTTGTCCTCGGCATTGCAAGACTCACACCAGAAAAAATTATTGCCATCCTTCTAATTCAAATTCCATGGCTTGTATATCTCATCTATCTTTTACTACACAGAGAAACCAAAGAATACTTAAAGAAAAAAGAATATCCACTTGTAAATAATCAGCGCTACACGTTAGGTGTAATTATCCTTCTTTTTATAACAATCACAATAGTAAGTATTATTTTTGGGCTATAAACTCATAGGGATGCTCTAAAAACTCATTCAGTACAACTGACATTGCACCAATTAGTCCTGTGTTTTCTTTCAAAGCAGAAGAAACAACTTCGATATTCTCTCCAAACCCATAGAAGGAACGTTTTTTCAAAGTCTCTTTAATTTGTGGAATAATAAAATCTGAAATCTTTACCACAGGACCTGCAATGATAATTCTTTGAGGAGCAAGTATATCTGCAACACTTACAAGCACATTTCCTACCATTCTGCTTCTTTCTTGAATTATGCTAAGTGCTATCTTATCTTTCTTTTTAAGCAGTTCGTAAAGTTTATCTAACGTAAGATTTTCTGCTTTCAACTGTTTTTGAACTGCTTTTAGCATTGCATTTGCACTCGAATACAGTTCAATACAGCCTTTATTGCCACAATCGCATTCAATTCCAAAGTCCATATCAACTGAAATATGGCCAATTTCTCCAGATACACCAAAATTTCCGTTATAAAGTTTCCTATTTAAAACAATCCCACCACCAATACCAAAGCCAATGTGCACAAGTAAGAAATCATTCACATCACGACCATATCCAAAAAACATTTCAGCAAGGGCTTCAGCATTTGCATCATTCATAACAAAAACTGGCTTATCAACTACTTTTGCTACTTCATAGACTGAGAAGTTCGAAAGATTTTTAAGATTTGGAATACTAATTATTTTCCCTTCCTTAGGATCAACTCGTCCTGGTGCAGAGATTCCTACTGCAAAAATTCTACCAAACTTATCAGCAAACTTCTTATAATGTTTAACGATCAATTCAAGAAGTTCTTTATTTGAGATATCAGTAGATGTTTCAATAGTTTCAACATGGTAAATTTTTCCATCGAAATCAATGAGAGCAAACTTTACTTGTGTGTATGACATCTCAACTGCAAAAACTCGAAAATTGTTTCCGTTAAATTTAAGATAATATGGTTTTCTTCCAACTTTACTTGACTCTCCGGGGGTTTCAGAGACAACGCCTTGTTCCAGAAGAAAACCTATAATTCTTGAAACAGTTGGAGGTGTTAGGTCAGTTTTTCTCACAACAGATATTCTTGAAATACCTGGATTATCTTTTACTAATTTAAGTACCGTTGAGGTATTTTCTTCTTTTAGATCTCTTTGATTTTTGCCTTTCAATTTTTGCCTCCTTTAAATGTTCAAGAGTGAAGGAGATTCTCCTTCACTCTAAATCTATGGGAGGTAGTAGAGATTTGCAGTTTTATTTACACTGTCTATATTATACTTAAATTTGAACGCATATGCAAGTGCTTTTATAGGGAATTTCAAGATACCGTTCTCTACGTAACTCCTTATATTCTGTTCTCCTTGAACTAATGGTATTGCACTACCATTAAGAAGTGCTTTGTTTTGCCCTACCCAGTGTTCATATTTATTATCCATAAATACAAGAGTAAGCTTGTTACCATCAAAAGAATAACTTATACCCAAAGCATTGCAAAGGTCTTCAAGAGAAGTTGTTGCATCATTAAATCTCTCTGAAAATTCAGTTTTAATATTCGCATTTTTGAATTGAATATTTGAACCATTTCTTACAAGATAATTTTTATCAAAAGGTAGACAAATTTCCAATTTATAACTCGTGTAAAAGTAAAATTCAAAAGCTGAGGATGTAGAATTTTTCCCTAATCCATCTCCATTAAAACTCAGAATACCTTTAAAGTTCTCTTTATATGCATTAGGAACGTTGCTTGCCAAACCAAAAGTAATCTTAACCTTTTCAACTTCTCCTTTTTTAACACTTCCATTGAAGGCAATTACTTTACCATTGATAACGCTTTTAAACGAACTTGTTTCTATTTTCCTAACTTTGACAAAATCAGGGATATACAATGTTAGCTCATTACCTTCAAGATCATCTTGATCACCTTTACCAATATTTTTAATCTGAATATCAAGAGAAAATTCCGAATTAGGAGGAGTAATTTCTCCAATGTTTAATTTGTAAGAAGAGATAAGATTAGGTACTTCTTTTGCTTTTTCAAGGGGAAGCATAGGAATAATTGCAAGTTTTTTACTGTTCACATCGTAAGAGGTTAGGATTTCTTTTTGAGTCTTATCCTTAGGTGTAAAGATATCCATTACTTTCGGGAGTACTCCTGCATTAAGTGCCTCAGGATCTCCCCCTCCACAGGTCCATTCGCTTGCAGTTTGCGTGATTGCCCTGAAATACCCGGCTCCGTATCCGTCTTGACTTCCCGAAATGATGCACACATAAGGAGTATAATTGGAATTAATTGAAAGATACTTTTTAGGTACTACAACGTTTATTGTATTCTTTTCATTGTCAACTGAAATTCCAAGTTCTCCTTGTGCAACTTCACCTTTTGAATTTTGTATATAGTTGCCATATGACCACCCTGCAATACGAATTGCAACATCCCAAGGATGCTTATCATCAAGCAAAGCATTTGGACCATTAACATCAATAGGCTCGGTCATTCCACCATCAATAACATCAAAGTATGTTTCAATAATTTGAAAAGAAAAACCATTAGGTCCATTCCAAGGATTTCCACCTATGGAACCCATTTCATACTGAAGTATATAATTCTCTCCTGCATCATACATCTTAAAGGAAATTAAATCAAAAAGATGACCCTTATTTTTAAACACATCGTTAAGAGGATAGGTATAAGTTCCAGGCCCGCTATCATCATTTGCTTGATCGTAAAGTTCACCTATAAGGGTTCCTCCAATGTTTAGCGGGAATTTTAATTTAATAGGTTGTGTTTCTACCTTTATATTCCCGTTTTTAACACCTACTATTACGATATATAACTTGTTCAAGTTGAGACCATTTAGATCCAAAGAATATACACTATCTTTCCCGTAAATCTCAAAATCAACGGGCATTCCAATACTTTCGTTTGTATATGGGAAATTGCTCATATTAAAGTTTCTGGGTTTTGTCTGTTCGCTTAAAAATGAATTTAAAGATTTTCCGTTATATACTGCAACAATGAAATCTTGAGAATTGAGTTTTAAAGTTAGCAAATTTTTCTTTTTGCTATAAACCATTTCCCCTATTTTCATATTCGAAAGATTACTAACAGAAACAACCTCATCATCCTTTAAGGATATTTCAGTTGATACATAAGGTTCCCCATCTGGGAAATAATTTCCATAAAGATAATCTGGAATATCACTTCCAATTTTTTTGTAAATTTCTCCCAAATGTATTTTATATAATCTATCAAATGCAGGGTCATTTCCTGAACTTTGATCACTTCCATACCACCAAAACCAATCAGATCCCTCTGCAATCATCAAATCTCGCCTAACTTCAGTTTGAATACTCAAACTGAGAGAATTTTCTTTTTCTTTGTATTTTTTATATGCGTCAATTAACCACATCCACGCAATATTTTCTTGAGGTTCACCAATCCATGTATCAAGCGTTGGATTCACCCAACTTGATTCTCCAAAATACCCATCATACTCTCTCTTTGGAAGATTTGAATAAGAGTTAATATTAGATATATCTTTATTCTCAAGATAAAGTGCTGATACTTTATGTAAAGTCACCTCATGGCCTTTAAACTTCGAAAGATATTCAGACGGTGTTACTACTTTTATAATTCCCTTCTTTTGAAGTTCCGAAAGTTTACCATAAAACGCGTTTAAGAAATCGTTTCCGTCATTTTCATAGTATTCCCACGCATTCTCTCCATCAAGAGCAATTGTATAAACAAGATCACCTGCCGTATTGAGTTTTTGTAAATTCGTAAGCGTTGTTTCAACATCAGTTATTGCCTCATTAACAGATTTTCCTGAGTATCTAAAACTAATTCCATCAGATAAATATTTGTCTCTAAAAAATACTGTAACCCCGTTAATAGTATATGGAAGATGCGCTTTTATAGGATCATTTTTGTCTATCCCGAGTTGAGGAAGGTTATCGATATCGGAGATGGTCCACTTTAAATTAAATTCGCTAAATATTTTCAAAACATCGTCGTTAAGAGCACATTCCGAAGCCCAAATTCCTGCTGGTGTTGAGCCAAACGTTTCATTAAAAAGCTTGTTAGAAGCATCCAATTGTTCTTTTAATTCAGTTGATAAACCAAAATCTACAAGAAGTGGAGAAATTGGATGCGCAAATGGCGTTGAAACAATTTCGATGAGTTTCTCATCCATTAACTTCTTGTATTCAGGCAGAATCATTGACATTATTTCCATCTGTTTTCTTAAGACAAGATTTCTTTCCTCTATAGTGAAATTTTCTTTCTTATATGCCTTATCTAAAAGAGGTGCCAATTCAGGATCGCTTTTTATGTAATTTACATCAAGCCAAAAGAGGTTAAAGAGTGTTTGTAAATTTAAATAATCTTGACTTGAATAAGCATTAACCAATTTATCTTTATCCTCTATTGAATACTGTTTGAAAATGTCTTGTCTTTTATTTAATAAATCTGTGTATAGAGGAACTTTCTTTATAATGTGATCCCAATTGATATCAAAGAACCCACCAGGGATAGATAGCATGAAAAACTTTTGGTCAATTGTAAGTTTATCTGGGTCAACTCTGGAAACAATATGATATTTATCTTCTACTCCGCTTAGATAGTCTTTTATTTGATCAATAAGGCTCCCGGAAAGATCATACGTTATGTGTATATCCTTGAATTGAGATGAAAGATAAGGCATCCTATAGTAATCTTTAGCCCCGTGAAGCCTTACCCAAGGTAGAATATATGTATTAGACTCGGGATCTTTATAAAAAGGCTGATGATTGTGAAACATTACAATGACGTTAAGTGGTTTTGCCTTTGGAGCACATCCTGCAAAAAATGGCGTAAGAATCAAAATTAGCACTAACACCGCCAATACTTTCTTCATACCTACCTCCTTTATTATTTACAATACGTAATAAATTATACAGAAAATTTCGTTATCTCAAATTCGGATTAAATTATTCTGAATTATTCCCCTCTTTATACTTACTTTTAAATTCTTGGTAAAAGTCCTTAAAATACCCTTCCTTAATTGATTTTCTTATTTCTTGTATTAACCAGTTCATGAAATAGAGATTATGAATGGTTGCAAGACGACCTGCAAGATGCTCCTTTGCTTTAAAAAGATGATTTAAATATGCCTTTGTATAATGTTTACAGGTATAACATCCACAATCATTTTCTATAGGAGTAAAATCCTCTTTATATATTGCTTTTGTTATTTTTATTGTACCAGTTTTTGTAAAAAGAGTTCTATTTCTTGCAATTCTTGTTGGAAGGACACAATCAAACATATCAACTCCAAGCCGTACATATTCAAGTATGCTTATCGGATCTCCAACTCCCATAAAGTATCTTGGTTTATATTTTGGCAAGAGAGACACCGTGTAGTCAACCATCTCGGCTGTAAGTTCTTTTTCTTCTCCAATACTTAATCCACCAAGTGTAACGCCAGGAAAATCCAATTCTAAAATTCTTTCAACAGCCTCTTTTCGGAGGTCTTTATAAAATCCTCCTTGAATTACACCAAAAAGAATTTGATCTTCTCTTTTGTGTGCTTTTAAACTTCTTTTTGCCCATTCAACTGTTATATCAAGTTCCCTTTTCGTTTCAGAGTGCGGACTTGGGTATGTTCCACATATATCGAGTGGAATTGCAATGTCAGATCCAATTTTTTCTTGTGTCTCAATTACAAGTTCAGGAGTGAAAAAGTGTTTTGACCCATCAATAAATGACTTAAATTCCACGCCATCTGAGTTAATCTTCCTCAAATCTTTCAAAGATAACACCTGGAAGCCACCGCTATCTGTAAGCACTGCTCCATCCCAATCCATAAATTTGTGGATGCCACCCGCTTTTTCAATGATTGAAGCACCTGGTTGTAAATATAGATGGTATGTGTTTGAAAGTATAATCTTAAAGCCAATTTCTCTAATTTCATCAGATGTAAGCGTCTTAACGGTTGCCTGTGTTCCAACAGGCATAAAAACAGGTGTCTCAATGGTGCCATGTGGCGTTTCGAACTGTGTAATTCGAGCCCTTGACCAACTATCTTCTGCTAAAACTTTGAACTTTATATCAAACATGTATCACCTCATAGGATAAGCATTGCATCGCCAAAACTATAAAATCTATATCTTTCTTTTACGGCAATATTATACGCCTTCAAAGTTAATTCAGTTGAAGCAAAGGCACAAACCAAAGCAAGGAGTGTAGTTTTTGGAAAATGAAAGTTTGTAATAAGTGCATCAACCATCTTAAATGGATATCCAGGTTTAATAAATAGGCGTGTCGAGCCTGAATATGGTTTCAAAATGTGGTTTCTTGTCGATGCTGTTTCAAGAGCCCTTACAACTGTTGTTCCAACAGCAATTATTCTTCCACCATTTGCTTTTACTTCATTCACAGTTTTTGCGGTGTCTTTTGAAATAAAGAATTCCTCTTCATGCATTTTGTGTTTATTTAAATCATCTTCCTTGATTGGTTTAAATGTCCCAAGGCCAACATGTAGTGTAATATATTTAACACAAACACCCATTTCTTCAATTTGCTTTAAAAGTTCTTTCGTAAAATGAAGCCCTGCAGTAGGCGATGCAACGGATCCTAAAAGATTCGCATAGACTGTTTGATATTCCTCCAAATTCACCTTTGCCTTTATATAAGGTGGAAGAGGAACTTCTCCATATTTTAAAACCTCTTCCATCTCAAGAGCACTTTCAAATTCAACTGTATTCTCTCCAAATTCGCCTTTTAATAATACCCTAACTTTGACTTCTGGATCTTTACTAACAAGTATCTCATCTCCAACATGAACTCTATCATTTGGCGATGTTAAAGCAAGCCATTTTTTATAAGATAGGTATTTTAAAAGAAAAATCTCTCTTTTGCCACCTGTTCTAATATTTGTTCCCAAAAATCGAGCCTTCAAAACCTTGCTATTATTTAAGACAAGACAATCACCTTTCTTCAAATATTCCACAATGTTGTAAAATTTCCTATGCTCAATTTCGCCTGTATCTCTGTGAACAACCATAAGACGTGCATGATCTCTTGGATAGATCGGATGTTGCGCAATAAGTTCTTTGTCAAGGTTGTAGTCAAGAAAATCTAAATTTGCCATATCATTTAAAATTCGCAATAATGGAAGTTAGGTAATTTGAGATCAATTGAAAATAAGTTTCCGAAATGTAATATGTTCTCGAACTTATGAGCATCTTGAAAAACTCGCTTTGCGATAGATCAAGATATGAGAAAACGAACCCCAGCATATGTATCACAACTGCAATTATGGTAAGTGATAATGCAACACGCAAAACGCCGCCAAGGATTATATCAATCCACCTTAAGAAAGGACTTACTCTCAAGGTTTGCCTAATTATTAACGCAACAATTCTAACTATCAAAATTACGATAACAAAAACAAGTACGTAAGAAATCGCATTTACAAGAAATTGAGATAAACGCAGAGTTATAAAATCTTTCACGCTCAAATAAGGCTCTGTTCCATTTGCGAGGATAAAATTTTCAAGCGTTTTAGGAAGATGCATATTCGTTATAGTCTTAGAAACATTTTCAAAAGTTGCTCCAAGACTTGAAAAACCTCCAGGAATATTTACAAGATTTTGAATTTTTTCAGCAATACTTTTATCAAGATGAAAACTATGATTTAGAAAAAGCGATAACTTAGGCGCAAGCAAGTTTGACAAAAAAACTCCTAAGACTATCCCAATAATATCAAATATAAAAAGAATTGCACCTCTATTTATCCCAACGAAAAACTCAGTCAACAATAAAGCAAATACAAAAATATCAACGTAGTTCGTATTCATACTAATGATTTTACCAATTTTTCAAGTATTTTTCAAGCAGTCCTTTGGGAAGAAAAATAATTTTTGAATTTACCTAAATTTGAGTAGTAGCCTTCGACGTACAATATGATATTTTCTTCTGTATCTTTTCTTGAAATGACATTCGCTACAGTGTAAATCTCATCAAGAAGATGAGCGTCTTTATAAGGCAAAACTATTTTTACTCTTACTATCAATTCGCTAAGCATGTTTGCAAGACGTTCTTTTAACTGGTCGATACCAATACTCTCCTTGGCTGAGATAAAAATGGCATCTTTGTAAATTGATTGTAGATATTTGAGAGGCTCTTCACCGATTTTGTCAATCTTATTAAATACTGTAATAATTGGAATATTAGATGCTCCTAAATCTTTAAGTGTACAAAGAACAACCTCCATTTTATCCCTAAAAAGAGGGTCTGATGCATCAACAAGATGTATAATTATCCACGAATCAAGAATTTCTTCAAGAGTTGAGTGAAATGCATAGATAAGTTGTGGCGGTAAATCTCTTATAAAACCTATTGTATCAACAAAAATAGCAGAGATATTTTGTTTTATCTCACCCACCCTCGAAAGACTGTCAAGCGTTGCAAAAAGTTTATCCTCCACATAAGCTTCACTTTGAGTCAATGTATTTAAAAGAGTTGACTTGCCTGCATTAGTATATCCTACTATTGAAATTATAGGAATACTACTTTTTGTCCTTCGTTTTCTAATTTCAACTCTGTGTTTTTTAATTTCTTCCAGTTTTTTCTCAAGTATTTGAATCCTTTTTGCAATATATCGCCTCTTTAACTCAGTTTTTCTTTCACCTGGTCCTTTTAATCCCATTTCAGAACCTGTCTGTTGATCTAAATCTACGTCTTCATGAACAATTTCAGGAAGACGCATCTTGAGTTGTGATAATTCTACCTGAAGTTTTGCTTCAGTTGTCCGTGCTCGCATAGAAAATATCATAAGAATAAGATGTGGTCTATCAACAACGGGAACGCCAAGTTCCTTAGAAAGATTTCTTAACTGGAGGAATGTTAAAGTAGTATCAATAAAAACAATTTTAGCATCTGTAAGTTGTGCAAGTTTTTTTAATTCCTCGATTTTTCCTGTTCCAAGAAAAGTTGAATAACGCGGTTCTCTCAGTGAATATGTTGTTTCTGCAACAATTTCATAGGAAAGAGTTTCTACAAGAAGTCTAAATTCTTCAAGATACTCTTCTCTTAGCTCTTTATTTTCCTTACTTATGATATGTACAAGGATTGCCTTTCTATCGATTTTTTCCAAATAAAACCCCCTTCAAAACCACCGAAATTACTGACAAAAGAAGAGATGCAAATACCGCATCCCAGAAAGAGTAGACATGAAAGCCGGGAACAAGAAGCGAAACGATTTTAAGCATTAATCCGTTAATTATAAACATAAATAGACCTAAGGTAAGAAATATTAGTGGAAGCGATAAGAACATAAAGAAAGGTCTTATGACTGAGTTCACAATACCAAAAATTAGGCTTGCAACAAGAATACTTAATGTGTTATCAAAAGATATCCCGGGAACAATTAAACTTACTAAGTAAAGGGCAATTGCGTTAACAATGAAACTCACCAAAATTTTATTCTTCATTTCCGTCCTCCGTAATTATCTTAGAATGCAACTCCTTAAAGTATGCCTTTGCAAATCTATGTGATTCATCCCTTACCTGTTGTAATAACTTAAGAACAGGTGAGTCTCTTTCAAGTCTTATCGGTTCGTTACTCTTCTCAGTAAAAACAAGTTCTTCTTTTTTTGCAAGTGAAATAAAATCAACATCAAGGTTCAATATCTCTTTTACTTTTTTCCCAACTTCAAGTTGACCTAAACCTCCGTCAATAAGGACAAGATTAGGAAGTTCTTTTGAAAAGCCTTCTTCATTATGCATAAATCTCCTTAAAAGTACCTCATAAAGCATTGCATAATCATTTGGACCTTCCACAAATTTTATTCTAAATCTACGATATTCATCTTTATCTTTTTTCCCACGAGTAAACACAACCATTGATCCCACTGCGAATTTCCCTTGTATATTTGAAATATCATAGCCTTCAATTCTTATAGGAATATGCTTTAAGGAAAGTATCTCTTTCATTTGGACAAGGACTTTTGGTGTTTCATTTTCTTTTCTTTTTAGATAATTCTCAAGGTGTAATTTTGCATTTTCTTTTGCAAATTCTAAAACTTTTTTGGAAGCTTTCCCTTTAGCTTTTACAATTTGCACTTTATGTCCTGTTTTTTCTTTCAGAAATTTTTCAAGTGCTTCTTTGTTCTCCAAAGAACAATCAACATATATCTTTTCAGATGTCGCATGTTGTGAATACGAAATCAAAAATTGCTCGATAAGCGTTGGTTTATCTTCTAAAGATTCCAAAATAAATGGATAAAGGCTTACAACCCTCCCGTTTCTTATAGTTACTTTCACAACACAACTCTTATCACCTTTTATCTCGCCTGTAATTAGGTCGAAATTCACATTTTCTTCGGTAATAACACGTTGCGAGGAGAAAATCGCATTAAGCCCATTAATTGCATCACGATATATGATTGCTCTCTCAAATTGTAATTCTCTTTTTGCTTTTTCCATTTCATTTGCAAGAGTGTTAATAATTGATTTGTCTTCGCTTCTTAAAAAAGTCTTCAAATTTTCAACTGTTTTTATATAATCTACTTTGCTTATAAGATGTGCACATGGTGCAGAGCAAAGTCCAATTTGATAAAGCATGCAGGGCTGATACTTTTTTTCTTCACTTATTTTTAGATTACACGAACGAATTGGAAATATCTTACGAAGAGTCTTAATTGTTGTATCTACTGCCTTTCCATGAGGGAATGGGCCAAAATAATTTCCCTTTTCGCCTCTAATCCTGTAGACTTTTTGAATTTTTGGATACTCTTCATCAGTTATCTTTATATATGGATAGTTCTCGTCATCTACAAGTCTTACATTGAAAGGCGGCTTGAATTTTTTAATAAGATTGTTTTCAAGAAGAAGGGCTTCATCTGGGTTTTCTGTTATGATAAATTCAATAGTTCTTATTCTTGAAAAAAGCGCTTTACCTTTTGTATCTTTAGGATTTTTGTATGAACTTACTCTCTTTTTAAGTGATTTTGCCTTTCCTACATAAATGACTTTATTTTCTTTATCTTTTAAAATATACACACCGGAAGAGTCAGGTAAAAACTCCAACTCCTCCGGAAATTTAAGACTATTTTGCATACTCTACATATCGAGTTTCTCTTACGACAGTAACCTTAATAATGCCTGGATATACCAAAGACTCTTCAATCGTCCTTGCAACATCTCTTGCAATCTTCTGCGAAGTTTCTTCGTCAACTTCCTCAGGATTTACAAGAATTCTAACTTCACGTCCCGCTTGGACTACAAACGCCTTTTTAACACCAGTTACAGAGCTTGCAATTCGCTCGAGTTCCTCCATTCTCTTTATGTAGTTTTCAAGGTCTTCTCTTCTTGCACCAGGCCTTGTTGCAGATAACGTATCAGCCACCTGGACTATAACGTCCAGAGCAGTTTCTTGTTTTATATCACCATGGTGTGACTGAACAGCATGAATAACTAATTCGTTTTCACCAAATTTTCTCAAAAGTTCCCCTCCAGTAAGCGCATGAGGGCCTTCATACTCCTGAGAAATAACTTTCCCTATGTCATGCAAAAATCCCGCCCTTTTTGCAAGTACAACGTTTTCACCAATTTCTTGAGCAATGATTCCAGCAATTGTTGCAACTTCAAGAGAATGTTTTAGAAGGTTTTGACCGTAACTTGTCCTATATTTCATTTCACCAATTATCTTCTTTAATTCAATTGGGAAGCCATACAACGAAATACTCATTAGGGCATCCTCTGCATCCTTTATTAGACTTTCTTCGAATTGTGCCTCTGCTTCGCTTACAAATTCTTCAATTCTTGCAGGATGTATTCTTCCATCAATGATCAATTTTTCAAGTGCTCGTCGTGCAATTTCCCTTCTTATTGGGTCAAAACAAGACAATGTTACTGCTTCAGGTGTATCATCAATTAAGAGGTCAACACCTGTTAGAGTTTCAAAGGTTCTAATGTTTCTTCCTTCACGACCAATAATCCTTCCCTTTAACTCATCAGAAGGAAGCGGCACTACCGATACTGTGGTTTCTGCAACATAATCAATTGCACAACTTTCCATTGCTTCGGATAATATTACTTTTGCTTTCTCTTTTGCAATTGATCTTATCTCCTCCTCAGCCTCAGAAACCTTTCTTGCTATATCTTTCTTTAAACTCTCCTCAACCTCCTTCAGAATGATCTGCCTTGCTTCCTCTCTTGTTAAGGATGCAATTTTAAAGAGCTCTGCTTCGATACTTTTCGCTTTTTCCTCGATTTGTTTATTTAAAGTTAAAATATCTTCCTCTTTTTTTAGGAGGTCTTTTTCCTTTTTATCAAGAAATTGTGCACGTCTATCAACAATTTCTTCCTTTTTTAAAAGTCTATTCTCAATTTCCTGAAGTTCTCTCTGTCTTTCCTTGTATTTGCTTTCTAACTCCTGTATCTTTCTCTCTAATTCTTCCTTCGAATGAATCTTTAATTCACGTTCCTGAACTTCTAATTTCCTTTCCAACTCTTCCTGCTTCTTCTTAACATACTCGTCGAATGAACCTATCTTAGACTTATAGATATAACCTTGAACTACCCATCCTATTATTGCACCAATAGCAAACATAAAAATAGTAACAAGGACATACAAAATGTACGGTACCGACATTATCCTCACCTCCCTAAATTATTTTTTTCGGCGAGGACTTCCTGAACGATATGAGGCCTGAAACCTTTCTGAATTAAATAGGCATAGAGTTTTTCTTTTGGTTTTTTGTGTAAAAAGTATTTTATATTTTCTTTTTCTAAATCATCCGTATATAAATTAGATAAAATATCGTTAAATTCCCTCAACCCGCGCTTTTCAAGTTCCACTTTTATTTTTAAAAAACCATATTTTTTCTTAATATATCTATCTATTAGCCTCAAAGCATATCGTTCATCTGAAAGAAGTCCTCTTTCCTTTAATTTAAATATAACTTCTTCAATACCACTATCAAAATAAGTACTTAGTTTTCCTCTTAATTCATACTCAGAATAATCTTTTCGAGAGAGTAAATTCAACGCATAGTTTAAAATACTACTGGGCTTCTTCTTTCTTTGCAAAGAGTTTTTCATCTAATTCTTTCTTTATCTTATTGAGTAGTTCTTCATTCGACTGCAACAATTTTATCGCATTATCTCTTCCTTGTCCAAGTTTGATGTCACCATATGAGAAGAAAGATCCACTTTTTTTGACAATAGCATTTTCTACTGCAACATCAAATAAATCTCCAAGTCGCGAAATACCTTCACCGAATATAAGATCAACAATTGCTTCTTTATAAGGCGGCGCAACTTTATTTTTTACAACCTTAATTCTAATTCTATTACCTTTGTCGGCACCATCGCCAGAAATTGATTCAACACGTCTTACATCAAGTCTAACTGAAGCATAGAATTTAAGCGCACGTCCACCTGGGGTTACTTCAGGATTACCAAACACAACTCCGATTTTCTCACGCAACTGGTTAATAAAAATCATGCAAGTTTTCGATTTGTTTATTGTGCCTGCAAGTTTTCTCAATGCTTGAGACATAAGTCTTGCTTGTACTCCCATAAAGGAGTCTCCCATGTCTCCCTCTAACTCCGCTTTGGGTACTAAGGCAGCAACAGAATCAAGTACTACAATGTCAACAGCACCAGACCTTACAAAAATGTCTATAATATCAAGTGCCTGTTCTGCATAATCAGGTTGCGAAACGATAAGATCGTCTATATTTACGCCAAGACTTTTCGCATATTCAGGAGAAAACGCATGTTCTACATCCACAAATAACGCCTTTCCGCCCATTCTCTGGGCATTTGCAATCGCCTCGAGAGCAAGAGTGGTTTTTCCACTTCCCTCTGGTCCAAAAATTTCAATGATACGGCCCCTCGGGAAGCCTCCTACACCTAAGGCAAGGTCAAGAGAATAAATACCGGTTGGAATTACCTCTATACTTAAACTGGCTTTTTTATCGCCAAGTCTCATTACTGAACCTTTTCCATACTCCTTCTCAACTTGCATCATTGCAAGTTTAAGGGCTTGTTCCTTGTCGTTTTCAGTATTTGCCATACGCATCAACCTCTCTTTTTTATTTATTATACTGATTAATCTTTAAAATTAAAAGTCTCAATTTCTTTGTAAATAGGGCCATTGCTCATCAATATACTTTCATATACTGTAAGCCCTAAGGCGTTTACAACAAAATCAAAATCCTCAAACTTATATTCGTTAAGATTTATATAGTTTCTCCTGCATCTTCCAAAAGTAATGTGAGGCACATAGGATTCTTCTCTTTTAAAATGATACTTTTCGAAATCTTTATCAAGTATTTTCATTATGTTTTCTATGTTTTTGTCGAAGTCGACTATTGAAAAGAATAGAACTCTTGCAAAATCCTTCTTCGGGAAGCCAGAGATCCCTTTAATTTCAAATGAAAAAGGTTTGCTAATTTTTACAGTTTCTTTAACAATTCTAAAAATTTCTTGAAGAAATGACTCCTCTACTTCCCCAAGGAACTTTGTTGTAACATGAAGGTTATCTTTAGAAACCCACTTTATATCTCCTCTAATCTTCTTCTTGAGATCACATAGAATTTTGAAAAGTTCGTCTTCATAAGGAGTTGTTTTTAAAGATATGAAAATTCTCATTTTTTTATTTCAACCACCCACTCATAAGGGTTCGCCTCTTTTACAATTCCTCTATAAATTTCACCTTGTTTTAGTTTTCCCTGTGCAATAACTACATTATCAATATCCGGAGCATCGTAAATGGATCGCCCAAATGATTTCTTTAATCTTGAATCATAAAAATCAACTATAAAAGAAATTTCCTTTCCAAGGAATGACTTGCTTCTCTTTATTGCAAGTCTTTCCTTTAATTCATTTAATCTTTTAAACCTTTCTTCTTTTGTATCTTCATCGACTTGTTCCAATGTGTAACTTTCTGTTCCAAATTCATTTGAATACTTAAAAATACCAATATGGTCGACTCCATACTTCTCTATGAATTCTTCAAGTTCCTTAAAATCATCCTCACCTTCGGTTGGAAATCCCACGATAACAGAAGTCCTAAAGGCAATGTCTGATTCCTTAATTTTAGAAACTATGCTTTCAAGTTCTTTTTTGGAATATGCACGAAGCATTGCTTTGAGTATTTTATCCGAAGCGTGTTGTATTGGCATGTCGATATATGGCACAATTTTTTTAGACTTTTGAATATATTCAATAAGCAATTGCATATAAGGATGAGGATATGTATAAAGAATTCTTATCCATTCAAGATTATCTATTTTTTCCAATTCTTTTAAAAGTTCGATAAGTTTAATTTCCTTATACAAATCTATGCCATACTGGGTGGTATCTTGCGCAATTAAAACGAGTTCTTTAACACCATTTTCCGAAAGTGCCTTCGCTTCTCTAACAAGAAAATCTATATCGTAACTGTGGGTGTTGCCTTTTATCTTTGGTATAAGGCAAAAGGCACATCTATGCGAGCAACCATCTGCAATTTTTAAATAACTGTAGTGAGGTAAGGTAACTTGGAGTCGTGGCAAATCTGCATACTCAGGTGTTTTATCGACAAAAACACCGCCATTTTCTATTGCCTTTAAAACACTTCTAAGATTGTTTGTTCCAACAAAACCATCAACAGATGGAAATTTCCTTTTAAGTCCCTCTACATCTAAAGACGGATAACATCCAAGGACAAGTAATTTGTCAATTTTACCCTTTTGCTTCTTTTCAACAAATTCACTTATTACTTCTTCAGATTCAGCTCTTGATTCTTTAAGAAAAGCACATGTATTAATTAAGACAATATCGGCATTATCAGTATCAAAAGTTATCGAATACTTCGTTGCAAGTTCACCAAGAACACGCTCAGAATCAACGAGGTTTTTAGGACAACCTAAACTAATTATTGAAACTTTTTTCATGGGAAATTAACCTTTTCTACCCCGCTCGTGGTATACCTGAGTTCAACAACGGTTTCACTACTACTTACTGGTCCAAGATCCTTGCCGTTATAGATTACCGTAACAACCTTTGCGTTTCCAAAACGAATTTGAATATAGTTTTTTGCATGTAATTCAAGTGTCTCATTTTGGTTAATAAATCTTTGTGAATAATTACCATCAATTGTCATTCCGAGCCAGCATCTCCCATTACTTTTCAAAACGAGTATAACAGGGTAGTTAGGAGACTGTTCTTGTAAGTTGTTCTGAGGTTGTGATGGGGTTTGTTCTTGAGGTGTTTGGATGGGAATTTCGGACTCCTTCGGGGAAGTTTCTGTCTGGCTAATACTCTCATTTATTGTAACTTGAGTTCCACTTTTGAATTTTCCAAGAGAAAAAACAAATCCAACAATAAAAAGCAAAATAAAAATTAAAGCTATAAATTTAAGTTTTTTATTTGTACTCCGCTTAATAACCTTTGTTTCCTTGAACAGTTCCTTATACTCGGTTAAAAGTGGCTGTGCATCAATTTCTAAAAACTCTGCATACTTCTTAATATAGGAAAGCACAAAACCATCAAACTCATTACCAAAATCATCAGCTTCAATTTTTTCAAGATAATATTCTCTTATAAGGGTCCCTTTCGAGACATCCTCGAGGGTTAAATTTCTTTTTTCACGTTCTTCCTTAAGTACTTTCCCTATGCTCATTTTCAAGTGCAATATTCAGCGCCTCTTCTACATTTTCTATAAAGTAAAACCTTATGTTATTGCGAACTCCTTCTGGTATATCTTCAATATCAATCTCGTTTGCCTTTGGAAGAATTATTGTCCTGATGTTCGCTCTATATGCACCAAGTACTTTCTCTTTAATTCCGCCAACTGGAAGCACTCTACCTCTTAGAGTAATTTCCCCGGTCATAGCGACATCCTTGTTAACAGGAACGCCTTTCAACACAGAAACAAGAGCTACAAACATTGTAATTCCAGCAGACGGCCCCTCTTTAGGCACCGCACCTTCAGGCACATGAATGTGTATATCGTACTTATCGTAAAAATCTGGTTGAACTCCAAGTTTTTCAGCATTAGCTCTTATATAACTCAATGCAGCCTGGGCAGATTCCTTCATCACCTCACCTAACTGTCCTGTAAGAATAAGGCTACCTTTACCTGGCATTTTGGTTGCCTCTATATAAACAATGTCTCCGCCTGCAAGAGTCACAACCATTCCGCAAGCAACACCAACAAGGCTCTTCTTTTCTTGGGACTCCCTTTCAAATTCTGGCTTTCCAAGATATTTGCGAAGGTTTTCTTCTGTAATTCTTCTTCGAATTTTCCCTCGTTCAGCCTTTTCTTTTGCAACCTTTCTTATTATTTTGGTAATCGATCTCTCGAGATTTCTTAGGCCTGCTTCTCTTGTATATTCATTAATAATTTTAAGAATAGCTTTGTCGGAAATCACCAAATCTTGAGACTCAAGTCCATGGGCTACAAGTTGCTTTGGAATTATAAATTTCTTTGCAATTTGTAGCTTTTCTTCATCAATGTAACCTGGCAGTGTAAGAACTTCCATTCTATCAAGTAGTGCAGGTGGAATTGTATCGACAACATTTGCGGTAGTTATGAAAAGCACTTCGGAGAGATCAAAAGGAAGTTCAATATAATGATCCGAAAACGCATTATTTTGCTCTGGATCAAGTGCTTCAAGAAGTGCTGCTGTTGGATCACCTCTAAAATCTGCTCCAACCTTGTCTATTTCATCAAGAAGGAATACTGGGTTTTTAACTCCTGCTTGCTTTATTCCCTGAATAATTCTCCCAGGTAGTGCACCGACATAGGTTCTTCTATGTCCCCTTATTTCTGCTTCATCCCTAATTCCGCCTAAAGAAACTCTTACAAATTTTCTTCCAAGCGCTTCAGCAATGGATTTTCCTAAGGAAGTTTTACCAACCCCCGGAGGACCAACAAAGCAGAGAATTGGCCCTTTAACATCACTTTTAAGTTTTTTAACTGCAATGAGTTCAAGAATTCTTTCTTTAACATCTTTTAAGTCATAATGGTTCTTATCGAGAATTTCCTGTGCTTTTTTAACGTCAATTGTATCAACAGTAGATTTATCCCAAGGTAACGCAAGAAGCCAATCAATATAATTTTGAATCACCCCACTTTCAGGACTCATTGGCGGAATTTTCTTAAGTTTTTCAAGCTCCTCGTTAATCTTATCAATTACATATTTGGGAAGTTTTCTTCCCTTCATCTTATTTTTTATTTCTGAGATTGTTCCTGCGCCTTCTCCTTCTTCACCAAGTTCTCTTTCGATCTCTTTTAATTTTTCTCTTAAAAAGTACTCTTTTTGGCTTTTCTCAATCCTGTTTCTTACTTCCTCGTCTATCTTTCTTGATATTTCAAGAATCGTGTTTTCCCTTTCAAGAATTTCATGAAGATATTTTAACTGTTCCTTTACATCGGTCGTCTCAAGAATTTTTTGTTTTTCTTCTACCGATACAAAAAGATTTGATATAACAACCATAATAAGTCGATCTGGTGAGTCAATATTTGTTAAACTGAGAATCGCATCCTGAGGAACTTTTTTGTTAAGTTCCGAATAGAGTGCAAATTTATCCGATACAAGCCTCATCAGGGCTTCTGTTTCAGTTGATGGCTCGTATACGCTTTTCAAAGGCTCAACATGTGCATGCCATATCGTAGGCGATAAATCAAATTGTTTTATTTTAACTCTTTCGATACCTTCAACAATTATTCTATATGTGCCATCAGGAAGTCTCAATACTTGAATAATTTCGCATCCAACACCAACATCATATACATCCTTTGGTTCCGGCTCCTCAATGAGGCCGTTTTTTTGCGTTGAAACTACTATTAACTTATCTGTAGAAAGGGCTTCTTCTATTGCGTTTATCGATTTTGGTCGACCAACTATTAATGGCACAACCATATGTGGAAATATTACTATCCCTCTTAGGGGAAAGTATGGTGCATAACTTTTTTGAAAGTTCCTTTCGTTCATTAGTTTACCTCCGCTTTACGCTGCCTCTTTAAGATTAATTCGTTCATTCTTTGTATTTAAAAGGATTGGTTCAACAGCATCTTCAAGGAAAGCCTTGGTAATAATACATCTTTTTATGGATTTATTCTGAGGTATCTTATACATGAGCTCAATCATAGATTGCTCAATTACAGCACGCAAGCCACGAGCACCAATATTCAATTCTAATGCTTTATCTGCAATATATTCAAGAGCGTCCTTTTCGAATTCAAGTGAGACTCCATCAATTTCGAACATTTTTTGATACTGCTTCACGAGTGCATTCTTTGGCTCGACCAAAATTCTAACGAGTTCTTCCTTGGAAAGCCTATTGAGCCTTGCAATTACTGGAAATCTCCCAACAAACTCTGGAATCATGCCGAACTTAATTAAGTCTTGTGGAAGGATTCTCAAATTATCATCGTTTGTAATCTCTTGTGCAAAGCCAATTTTCCTCTTCTTATTTCTCTCCTCAATAATTTTTTCGATGCCTTCAAAGGTACCTCCACCAATAAATAGTATATCCTTTGTATTCACTTTAATAAATTCCTGCAAAGGATGTTTTCTTCCACCCTGTGGTGGTACATTCGCAACGGTGCCTTCAAGTATTTTAAGCAGTCCTTGTTGAACACCTTCACCTGATACATCTCTTGTTATTGATGGATTCTCGCCTTTTCTTGCAATCTTATCAATCTCGTCTATGTAAGCAATTCCTTTTTCCGCTTTAGATACATCAAAATCAGAAGCAATAAGAAGCCTCTGGATAATGCTTTCTACATCCTCTCCAACGTAACCTGCCTCTGTGATGCTTGTTGCATCAGATATTGCAAGTGGGACATCAAGAACTTTAGATAGTACTTTTGCAATAAAAGTTTTACCAGATCCGGTTGGTCCAATTAGTAGAATATTGCTTTTTTCTATTTCAACTTCTTCATTTTGTTGAAAAATCCTTTTATAGTGATTATAAGCCGCAACTGAAATTACAAGTTTTGCTTCCTCTTGACCAATTATATACTCATCAAGAAACGCTTTTATTTCGCTTGGAAGAGGTATGTTTTTCCTCGACTGTTTTTTCTTTCCCTCATGCATTAAGAGATTATATGCTTTTAAAACGCACTCATTACAAATATACACACCATCTGGGCCTGTTATTAATTTGTCAACTTCACTATAAGATTTTCCACAAAAAGAACATCTTGGTTCTTCCATATAGTTCCTAAGGCTCCCTTATGGAGATAATTTGATCGATTAAACCGTATTCTTTTGCCTCTTCTGGAGACATAAAGTAGTCTCTTTCGGTATCCCTTTGTATTTTTTCAACAGGTTGTCCAGTGTGTTTTGAAAGTATTTCGTTTATCATCCTTTTTATTCTTATAAGTTCTTTTGCTTGTATTTCAATATCAGTTGCCTGTCCCTGTGCACCACCCCAAGGTTGGTGAATTAAAATCCTCGAATGAGGAAGTGCATACCGCTTTCCCTTTCTTCCTGCAGCAAGAATTACTGCAGCAAGAGATGCAGCCTGCCCTAAACATATCGTTGCAACAGGTGCTTTAATGTATTGCATTGTATCATAAATAGCCATTCCGGGAATTACCTCACCACCAGGGCTATTTATGTATAGATATATATCCTGAGTTGAGTCCAGAGATTCAAGATAGAGAAGTTCTGCAACAATCAAATCAGCATGTACGGTTTCAATCTCACCAGTTAAAAATATTATTCTGTCTTTTAAAAGTCTTGAATAAATGTCAAAACTTACTTCTCCTCTTCCTGTTGTTTCAACAACGCTTGGAATAATTGGCAACTTACTCACCTCCAAACATTATTATAGTATTTTCTTTCAATATTGAAATAGCCTTGTTTTTCAATATTTCGTTTCTTATATATCTTTCAATTTCCTCGTTCATTTTAACACTGCCCTTTTCTATATGCTCATCTTGAAGAATTCTTTCAAATTCTTTTTCAATTTCATCTTTAGAAGCCATTAAGCCCTTCTTCTTTATAATTTCTCTTAATATAAGCGTTTCTTTTAATTCTTGAATTACATCTTTTTTAATTTCCTCTTTAAATTGATCAACAGTTTTTCCTTCTTTTTCAAGTAAAGATTCAAGTTTTAGCCCGTGCTTTAGATATTCAGTTTCATACTCCTTGTAACGAGACTCTACTTCACCTTCAATATATTTCTTAGGGAGTTCAACATTTAAATCTTTAGCAACTTCATACAACGCTTCTCTTCCTCTATTCTCTTCCAATTGAAGTTTTTTATTTTCGTAAATTTCAGACTTTATTTTTTCCCTAAGCGCTTCAAGAGACTCCGATCCAATTTCCTTTGCAAAGTCATCATTAATTTCTGGGACCTTTTTTGTTTTAATAGAAATTACTCTAAATTTAACAACAGTATTTTGAGTTTCAACTTCAAACTCTTCACCTATATTCTTTCCCAAGACCAATTCATTAAAATTACCAACAACCTTGTCCTTCCCAACTTCAACAGTGATAGTCTGTTCATCTTTATCCCCAATTCTATATGCAACCTCAATTATGTCGCCATTTTCAACAGGAGAATTTTTGGGTTCAAGTTCGGTAAAAGTTTCCTGAAGTTCCTTTAGTTTTTCTTCTATTTCGCTTTCTTTCACTTCAATCGTCCTTTTTATTTCCAACTTTTTTTCAGGGTCAAATTCAATTTGCGGGAGAAACTCTACAGTAACTTCGTAAACAATCTTATCGTGAGAAAACTCTTTTACATCAACCGAAGGCTTCGTAAAAGGTTCTATATTTTCTTTTTCAAAGAATTCAACTAATGATTTATCAAGAAGCAACTCAAAGGCTTCTTCAAGCAAACGCTCAGAGCCAATATACGCAGAACCTATCTCGTAAGGCGCTTTTCCTAATCTAAATCCAGGGATTTTAATTTTTTTAGAAAGATTAGAATAAGCCTCTTTTTTAGCGTGCTCAATTTCGTCTTTAGTGTGAGCAATTTCTGCTAAAATCTTTGATTGAGTTCTCTCTTTTACTGTATAATCCATTTTTCACCTCTCTTTAAAATAATCCAACATATTTTAATGAAAACTTTAAAAATAAAAAATGGTGCGAAGGGCGGGAGTTGAACCCGCATGAGTTTCCTCACTGGATCCTAAGTCCAGCGCGTCTGCCAGTTCCGCCACCCTCGCACTTTTATCGTCCAAAATAAAAATGGTGGGTTCTGCGGGGCTCGAACCCGCAACCTACGGATTAAGAGTCCGTTGCTCTACCAGTTGAGCTAAGAACCCACATATATATAAATGGCGCGCCTAGCAGGAGTCGAACCCGCAACCAACGGATCCGAAGTCCGTTGCTCTATCCAGTTGAGCTATAGGCGCACGTGGTGCGCCCAACAGGATTCGAACCTGTGGCCTGCGGATTAGGAATCCACCGCTCTATCCTTCTGAGCTATGGGCGCCTTGGGGTGGGTGAGGAGACTCGAACTCCCAACGGCCGGATCCACAGTCCGGTACTCTAACCAGTTGAGCTACACCCACCATAAATGGCGCGCCCAGCCGGATTTGAACCAGCGACCGACGGATTAGAAATCCGTTGCTCTATCCTGCTGAGCTATGGGCGCACCTAATGGTCGGGGCGGAAGGATTTGAACCTTCGACCTTTTGGTCCCAAACCAAACGCTCTACCCAAGCTGAGCCACGCCCCGATCAGGCAATATATTGTATTGAGTTTGCAAAAAAAATCAAGAGGTAAAATCACTTATTAAGCCTAAAAAATGCAAAAAGGGGAAGCTTATGCTTCCCCTTTAAAATTAAATGATAATTTACTTGCAATAATTACCTTACGCCAATTCCTCTTTCTTTGTCTGTTCCAGGAATTATGTTGTCAAGAATACCTGCCGTAACACCACCAACTGCCATACTGGTGTGGAAAATACCATTGAGAATGTTTGCAAGCCACGTTGCACCAGGTATTGTAATAGGATGTGCAGAAATGACAGATGGCAACCCAAGACCAAAAAGGAATGCAAACCCAAGAATCATAAGATTCCTTGTTGATGTTACATCTGCACGTGCAAATACCTGAACACCAAGAGCACCAATGAGACCAAAAAGCGAGAGGTATGCTGCGCCAATTATCGGTGAAGGCATGGTTCCAATGATTGTCCCAAGCTTCCAAAGGAAGCCAAGAACAATAAGGATGACAGCGCCAGTCCTAATAACTCTTCGTGAAGCAATTCCCGTAAGGGCAACGACACCAATGTTTTCTGTGTATGATGTTGTTCCAACACCGCCAAGGATACCTGAAATGATACAGCCAAGTCCTTCTGCTCCAATTCCTTTTGATATCATTTGGGATGTTGGATCAGGAAGACCTGATGCATAAGAAACACTGTGATAATCTCCAAATGACTCAATCATTGAGGATGTATATGCAGCAAGAATTGCAGCAAATCCAAATGAGTCAAATTTGAAGATATTTCCATACCTTAATGGCTTTGGCCAAACAATCCAAGGTGCATCTGCTATTGCCTTAAAGTTAATAAACATTGGGTGTCCTTCAGGGAATAGTTTTATCGCAGTTCCAAGAACAGCAAAAAGATACAGAATTGCAACTGCAAGGAAAACTGGGAAAGAGTTAATTTTACTATTCTTTACAACAAGCGCAAATATAAAGATAAGGATAACGCCTACAATAGAAACTGGCCAATAACTTGAAGCAGTATTGACTGCAACAGACGCAAGGCTAAATCCAATAAGCATAATTGTAGGGCCAATTACAACAGGAGTAATGACTTTCTTAAGAAGCCCTATTAAACCTGAATAACCTACAACTAATTCATAGATACCACCATAGAAAAGAGCACTTCCAAGTGCTGTCATCATCTCATTTATTCCACCGCCGCCCTTTTTCACATTCTCAAAGATTGCCGTTGCAGCGGGTATGAATGAGAACGACGAGCCTTGGACAATTGGAAGTCCTGACCCAATTCTTGAATCACACTGTAAAAGTGTTGCTATACCCATTACCATGTAAACTGTAGCAATAAGGATTCCGGTTTGTTGTGGGCTCATTCCCATCGCTTGTGAGAAGAGAATTGGTACAAGAGTTGTTGCACCAAAAAGTGTAAGTACATGCTGCAAACCTGCAACAAAAGAGAATCCCCACGATGGATAAGAATCCACTGGCCATGGTACCACTCTTGTTGCTTTAAATTGTTCTTCTGCCATCTTAAACCTCCTTTTTAAATTTTTTTTAATAAACAGTCTTTTCGCTTACTGTAAGATTTAAGAACTTTTCAAACATTTTTTAAACTCTTACCACCTCCTCCTTGCTTATGTGGGTGCCTAACATAGCACCCACATTTTTAACATTATACACAAATTAACTGTTTTTTTCATTAAGAGCCTTTATAATTTTTTCTGCAGTAATAGGTGGATTCTTAATCCTTATTCCAAGTGCATTTTCAACAGCATTTGCAACAGCAGGCATTACGGGAATCATAGTATGTTCCGCAATACCTCTTGCTCCAAATGGACCATCTGGTTGAGGAACTTCAACGATAATTGGGTGCATCTCTCTTGGCACATCAAGTGCAGTTGGGATTTTATAATCTGTAAAATTAGGATTGAGAATTCTTCCATCTTCTGCGAATTTTACCTCTTCCCAAAGTGCTGTTCCTAATCCTTGAACAAAACCACCTTCGATTTGTTGCTTTACAATATCAGGATTTATAGCCTTACCTGCATCGAAAGCTTCTGCCATTCTTATAACTCGTATTCTTCCTGTTTCGGTATCAATTTCAATTTCCACAGCACCTGCACCAGTAGTATAGTGCACATTGGGATGTCCTCCTTGACCGGTTTCTGGATTCACCTTTGCCGAAGTAAATTCTGGCATGAATGATCCACGTCCAAGAATAGGCCCTCCTCGATATGTTCCGTCAGGCATTTGTACTCCATCAATGACAAAACTTTCAAATGGAACCTCGAAGTCAGGTTTAGTGTAGCATTTAACTTTTCCATTTTCAAGATAGAGATTTGCTTTTTCGATATAGTACGCTCTTGAGATAACATCAAGAATCTGTTCTTTTGCATCGATTGCTGCACGTCTCACTGCATTTCCACATGACCAAGTGACATGAGATGCAACAGTTTGCCACTCATAAGGGTTCCTGTCAGTGTCAGGAAGTTCAACTCTAATTTTTTCAAGAGGAAGCGAAAGTTCTTCTGCTGCAATTTTCGCCATTGCAGTTAAGAATCCCTGCCCAAGTTCCATTCCTGATACGAGGACGTTTATACTTCCATCTTCGGAGAACTTAATGAAAGCGGCAGAAGATTCGTTTGCAGGCATTGCTGGTGCTTTCCAAACAGCAGCAAACCCTTTTGCTCTAACTTTGTGAGACTCCTTTGGCTGCTCTGATGGTTTTCCCCATTCTATTGCCTTTGCAACTTCATCAATGCATTGAAGTATTCCTGTTGGACCCATCTCAACACCATAAGCAACCGTATCACCTTCTTGAATTGCATTTTTCTTTCTAAATTCAACTGGGTCTATACCAAGTGCCTTTGCAACCCTATCCATGTGGCTTTCAAGTCCAAAGTGAAATTCTGAGTAGCCAAAGCCTCTATATGCTCCACAAGGAGGTCTATTTGTATAAATCGCAAAGGAATCAATCCACACATTTGGAATTCTATACGGTCCAATGGCTGAAAATCCTGTTGCGTTAACAACGTTTGAACCGTATTCAGCAGAAGCACCAACGTCCCAATAGAGTTGATGCTTTAATGCCACAATTGTTCCATCCTTCTTTACACCCATCTTAATATACGCATGAAGTTCCTGACGCATTGAGGTATCATAGAATTCTTCTTTTCTCGTATACCTAATTTTCACAGGGTGACCAGGAACCTTTAATGCACATGCCGCAGCAACAACTTCCATGTTCACGCCTGCTTTTCCGCCAAATCCACCACCAACATAAGGAGCAATAACTCTTATATCCTTATGTTTCAATTTAAAGGAACGGGCGATAATGTTACGCTGAGTATGTGGAGATTGAGACGAATTCCACATTGTTAATCTTCCATCCGGTGTATAAAGAGCAGCTGAAACATGTGTTTCAATAGGGGCATGTACTACATGCGGAACTATATACCAATCTTCTAATATGTAATCTGCTTCTTTAAAGGCTTCCTCGACATTTCCCTTTCGAATTTTCCTTACATGAGCAATATTTGTGCCAGGTTGAGGATAAAGCCATGGGACAACTTCATAGTTTCCAAGTTCAGGATGAATTAATGGTGCATCTTCTTTAATTGCAACAAGAGGATCTTGGATAACAGGAAGTGGTTCATACTCAATTTCAATGAGTTTTACTGCTTCATCAGCAATTTCCTGGGTCGCCGCGATTACTGCCGCAACGTGTTGTCCAACGTATCGAACTCTGTCAAGAGGGAAAACATAATTATCCTTAAGATAAAGACCGTATCGATAAGGAAAATCTTTTCCCGTAACTACTGCATAGACACCATCAAGGGCCTCGGCCTTAGAAGTATCAATTTTCTTGATTGTTGCATGCGCATAAGGGCTTCTTAAAATTGATACATACAGAGTTGCAGGTCCAAGGTCAATGTCGTCTACGTATTTCGCAGTTCCTGTAATTTTTTCGAGGCCATCAAGTCTCGTCGCTTCATGACCAACATATTTAAGTTCTAATTCTTTCATAAGCCCCTCCTATCCCTTTTTTGCAACATCCAAAATTGCTTCGACTATTGGATTATAACCTGTACATCTGCAGAGGTTTCCTGCAATATACTCTCTAATTTCTTCTTCATCTGGGTGAGGGTTTTCATTTAAAAGTTCTGTTGCTTGAATTATCATGCCTGGTGCACAAAATCCGCATTGGAATGAGTTATGTGCAAGAAAAGATTTCTGAAGCGGTGTAAGACCATTAGCTTGGAGCCCTTCAACTGTTGTAACTTCATGCCCGTCTACCTCAATAGCATAAACTATGCAAGACCTGATTGCCTTACCATCTAATAATACGGAACAAGCACCACACTCTCCCCTTCCACAGCCATATTTAGGACTCTTTACTCCAAGTTTATCTCTTAACACATCAAGTAATTTTTCATAAGGTTTTACTTCAACCCAGACCTTTTTGCCGTTTAATATAAAGGTTATCTCTTTTTTCTGCATGTTACCCTCCTAAACCAAATTAGTTCCATAAACAGGACCACTTCCGTGGAGTCTTTCATACGATGCTTTTAAGGACCTCTTGAAAAGAACTCCACTTACATGCATTCTGTATTCTTTGCTTGCCCTCACATCTGAAATTGGAGATATAGATTTAAGTGCAATTGGAATAGCCTCCTGAATAAGGGAATCACTCAACTCTTTACCTTTTAGGAACTCTTCTACTTCAAAAGCTCTAACTGGCGTAGGAGCAACTGCACCAAATGCAATACGATATTCAAGGTCCTCAGAGATAAATGTTGCAACACCAACTTGTGCAAGATCTTCACCATCGTAACGACCCAATTTTATATAGTTTGCACCATATTTCCTCACTTCAAGGGGAATTCTAATTCCCGTGACAATCTCCGAAACTTGAAGAACAGTCTTTCTTGGACCTGTAAAAAATTCTCTAATAGGAACAAGTTTATCGCTGTCTCCTTTTATCTCAACGAGAGCGTCAAGTATAAGAAGTGTTGGTGCTGAATCAGCGGAGGGTACTGCAGAACAAATATTACCAACAAGAGTTGCCCGATTCCTTACACCAACTGAGGCGACAGTTTTTGATGCTTCAAAAAGCACAGGAAAGTGCTTTTTCACCAAATCTGAATGAATTATTTCAGAGAAAGTTGTAAGCGCACCAATCCAAAGATAGTTGTTTTCCCTAATCTCAATTCCTTTTAAGAAATCAAGTCCTTTAAGATCAATAACATAATCTGGCGCAAGCATTCCGTCATCAACCATTACTGCAACATCTGTTCCGCCTGCAAGCAATTTTGCTTTGTCGCCAAATTGTTTTAGCAATTGAAGAGTTTCGTCTACTGTCGATGGTTTAAAGTACTCAAAGGTCTTCATAAAAACCTCCCCTTTATGGAGCCCAGGCAACTATACGCGTCCAGGCCGACTCCATTTCTATTCCTTTAACGTTAAACGCTCCAACATAAACTCTCTTATTACTGAGTTTATCAATATCTCCACCAAGGTTCTCTGCGTGAACTAATCCCTTTGGGAAAAGTTTTAGATGCATAATTTGATAGAACTCTTCAGGTGGGAACATCTCATCCCAAGATTTACCATATTTTTCTTTTAACTTCTTTTCAGCCTCAAGGAATAGTTTCGGGTGCCAATTCCTAAGAATTGTATTCATTGGATGGTCGGCACTGCCACAATCTACACCAATCCACTTAAATTGCATCTTCAGAGCCCAATCAGGAAAATCTGGACTTGGCCCAGGATGCTTTACCATGTAACGCACTTCATCTGCTTCCTTTTCATACCATGCATACCTATGATAGCCAGTATTTATAATGAGAATATCCCCAGGTCTTATGTCTGCTTTTTTCATAAGCATCTCTGGGGTATAAAGGTCGTAATCACCAACTTCATCAGAAATATCAACAACAACTCCAGGACCGACCCACTCTTCGAGTGGAACAGCACCAATTGCTCTTCCTGCTCCGTAGAAATGGATCTCACCATCCATGTGAGTACCTACATGGTTGCTTGAAGTAATAATCTGTCCATTAGCGCCTTGACCTCTATCTGCGCCTGCAATTCTTTTGAAATATTGAATGCCAAGTGGCATATAACTCGGCCAAGGTGGTGTGTGAACGCTAAGCGGTTGAGTTAAGTCGTACATTTTAATTTCTTTAGTCATTAAATTAATAAATTCTTCTGTTGTCATGATGTTTTGCCTCCCTTTTTATGAATATTTTTTTACAAAAGCAATTAATGCCTTCTTAAATACTTCCATTGGTGCATCAACGAGTCCTGCACCAACCTGTCCAATTCCAGGCATCTTGTGAGCAATACCCGTGTCAATAAAAGGAGGGATTCCTTTCTCAACCACGGCCTTCACATCAATGCCCGTAGGTGTGCCTCTAAAATTAAGATAAGGAACTTGATATGTAGTGTTTTCACCAATTGTTATTTCATACATCATCTTTGTCTTGTTAATTGCTTCTTGAGGTGTACCGCCAGTGAATTGAACAATTGCAGGTGCTGCAGCAATTGCAAAGCCACCCCACCCTGCTGTTTCTGTTATAGAACTATCACCAATATCTGGATTTGCATCTTCCTTGGTAAATCCAGGGAAGTATAGTGCATTAGGTGGAACTTCTGCAGGTGCAGTAAACCATTCGTCCCCTAAGCCAGAAACCTGAATACCAAAATCTGTTCCATTCCTTGCCATTACGACAACCATTGTGGAACCTTCAATATTCCTTGCAGCGTCAAGACTTGCCTTCGCTGTTGCCATAGATAAATTGAGGAAGAAATGATCATTTCCGTCAATGAATTTAAGAACACGTTCTACAACATCTGTATCGGACGTTGTTTTCACAATTGCAGGTGCAAGTTGCCTAAATAAAATAGACGTTGCTGCCCTGTTTCTATTATGTCCTTCGTCACCCATATGAAGGGCTTGGGCAAGAATATTTTTAAGGTCAATTCCGCCAAGGTACTCGATTGCCCTTGATAAGGTTGGATATAGGACCGATTCCATCCACTTTAATCTTTCAATTACTTCTTTTGAATAAGCGCCCATTCTAAGAACTTTTCCAAGTCCTTCATTCATGTTTGTATAGGCTTTATTGCCGTAGGTCTCATTAACAATTTCAAAAACCGGCATTGAGGGGGAAACAACACCCGCCATTGGACCAACAGCCTGATGATGATGACATGGTGAAAATTCAATTTTTCCAGATTGAGCAAGCTTTTCAGCGTCTTCAAGGTTTTCTGCCCATCCTTCGTATAAAATCGCACCAAGGACTGCTCCTTTCATTGGACCGCACATTCTATCCCATGTAACAGGGGGACCAGCATGTAATAACATATTACTCTTCATGCCAGGTATAAGATCAAGAGCCTTGCCCATCCTTACAAGTTTTGGTCTTGCAGAAACAAGCCTTTTAAAAGCCTCTTCATTTGCTTTTTCTATATCCACTTTTTTAGATATTACTATTTCGTTAAATTTGTCGAGTGCCTCTCTTACATCCTCACCAAAAGCTGGTGGAGACCAGTCAACGTGGACAACTTTATAGCCCGTTGCTCTTAGGCTGTCAGCAAATGCAGTTAGTCCAATATTTATAACCTTAAGTTCACTTTTAAATAGTTCGTTCACCTTGCTCATAATTAACCTCCAATTTCCTTTATTACGTAACCTGCTACTTTAGATGCATAGGCATTTCTTTCATAGACATGTGCAGACGCATTTTTTAATGCAGTAATAAGTGCTCTTTTGTTCTGAGGATCCTTATCTGTCCCGGTAACATTAACAATTACAATTGCATCACTTGTCTTCTTAACTTCCTCAATCACAGGCACGAGGTCTTCAATGGGATGCATATTAGTTCCATAACCAATTACCACATCAAGATAAATCACAGCTACCTCTTTATCCTTTGCTTCTTCAAGAATTCTTTTATTTCTCAGCTGGAAATCAATTTGGGGGTGAGGTCTGCCTACCGTAAACTCATCTTCTCCAAGGTCAACGATTGTGTGTTTTTCGCTCTTCCAAGAATCCTTAAGTTTAAATTCAGGTCTAAGTGGAACATTAGAATACACCTCTCCTATCATATCGGTTAGTATTAGTTCCGTTTCATAAGCCAGTGTTCCGCCCTGAAAAAGCCCTCTAAAATACTTCTGACCATGTTTGAGTTGTTTTGCAAGTTCATGTGCTTCTTTCTTAATTACCTCTTCTCTTTCTTCAATTTCCTTCTTGAAAGAGTCAAAGGAAGTTCCTTTTGAAAGGCTTACTGCAAGAAGTGCCGCTTCTTCAAGAGTTGAGACAGGATACGCACCAAGATTTTCAACTAATTCATTTGGTGCACCAAGAAAACATCCAACAACAGGTTTCTTGTTATTCTTTAGAACTTCTTTGAGTTTCTGGAGGACACTTTCATGTGGCGGTTTTGAGATAAGAACAATTACCTTTGTATCTATATCTTCAATTAAGGCTTTAAGACCGGTAAGGAACGACAATCCACCATAATATTCCTTCATGTCTATTCCGCCTGTTCCGATTGCTTGGGATATGCCTCCACCAACATTTGAAATGATTGAAGAAACTTCCTGAAGACCAGTTCCCGCTGCAGATACAATCCCTATATCGCCTCTCTCAACTACGTTTGCAAATCCAAGAGGTGCACCATTTATAATTGCGGTTCCACAGTCTGGTCCCATAACGAGAAGACCTTTTTCGTAACCAATTTTCTTTGCAAGAAGTGCTTTTTCTTTTGGCACATTGTCGGAAAATATCATTACATGCAAGTCTTTTGAAAGTGCCTTAATTGCCTCATCTCCAGCGTATTTGCCTGCAACAGATATAAGCACTAAATTCGCATCTCCCATTACCTTTAAAGCACCATCCAAACTCCTTGGCACATAATCCTGAGTCTCTTCAGACTTCGATCTACTTTTCTTAAGTATTTTTTCCACTTCAGAGAGTGCCTTATTTACAGTTTCTTCATCTTTGCCCTTAATGACTATCAAAAGGTCAGAATCGGTTGCGCTTTTAAATTCTTCAAGTAACATTCCTGAATTCTCAAGAATTGATTTATTTTGTAACGTTCCCATCACAATGGCGGCATCTTCAACTCCAGGGATATTTAAAGCGTCTTTTTGAACAAGCATCAATGTTACTGAATCATAGTATTCGCCTTTTTTCAACATGCCTTTTACTGCCATAATTTTTTGCCTCCTTCTAAAAGTTTTTCAAACCCTTTAACAAAACCTGTGAGAATATCCGCACCAGAGGTTTCGCCAAAGGATAACATCTTCAAAACACTCTGCTCTAAATTTTGCCCAGTAAAAAGAGATAATAGAACATTTTTGAATCTCTCATAGAAAAATCCGAGTGATGTGAAATAAAGAAAGGTGTTAGAAACCTCATTCTGCGTTTGTGCAAGAATAAATATAGTGTTGCGAATTTCAGAAAGATCTATTTCAAACAACCTTTCATACAAATACATCGCAGACAAAAATCCCTCGATTAGGTCATCTCCTTGCGGTGTAAAACCATAGCCTAACCCTTTTAGAATATGAATCGAACTAAAATCAAAGTTTATTAAACGGTTGAAATAATTCTCTAATTTATCTACTAAATTCAAATTAAATGATCCCTTAAAATAAATCTTTCTTGACGGATCGATAAGAAAAGCTGAACTTAAAGGCTGAGAATATTGTTTTAAAATGTTTTTGACTTTAACGATGTTTTTCAGTATAAAATCAATATCTTTATGCGGTAATGAAAAAGTTGAATCATATATAACGGGGCTATGATGCAATAGTGCTTCCTTCAATTCGTTAATAAAAATCTCTTCAATTGTGTCGCTTTGAACAACAACTGAATTAGGACCAGCACCGATATCTTCTGAAACCAAAAAAACCAATCCACTATCAGTATAAAGATTGATAGCATGCGCAAATGAGGAATGGATACCTAAAATCTTAAATTCTAAATCTATTTTGTCGCCCACTGAGATTACCTTCATTCCTACCTTTTTGTAAAAAGTAATATTTTCCCCCAAGAATCCTCTTGGGGGAGCCACAATATTCCCTTTATTCCTCTAAGGTTTCTGGAACTTCAAATTTTTCAGCTGCTTTTAAAAGATCTTCGGGAACTGGTGCCTGCAATTTTGCACCAATCATATCTTCAAGATACCTTTTTACTGTTGTTTGCCAATATTCTTTTGTAATGTAGTAAACCCTTGCTCCACCTAATTCATGCTGTACATCTGGCCAAGGGTAAGATGGCTGGGCCATTCCAACGCCCCATCTCTTCCATCCGTTGTAACTTTCATAAGTTGCCCAAAACTCTCTTTGTCCAAGAATTTCAAAGGTATAATAGGCCTTCGCATAGTACATTACAGCACCAGCCTTCATTCCACGCATGAAAGCCATTGTATGTAAACTTATGTTGATATCCCTGTTCATTAATCTTCCATTACAAAACGCTGCAAGCTTTCCATCGACAATACCGACCATTTGATAAGGATCTTTTAATCTATTTCTAAGCCATCCAAGTAGTTCAGCATAAACTCTTACACCAACGATGTCGTAGAAATCGTGATCTGTGTCGATCAATTTCTTCAAAAGAGGGAAAAGAAGCGGTGCTTCATCCTTCCTCATTTCTCTAATAACCATTGTTCTTCCATTAGGAAGGGTGATATACATCGGCTCCCAACGTGGAAGATCCATTGCAGGACCACTTAACAGTGGCTCAATCTCTTCTACCTTAAAAATTACCTCATTCTGCGATACCTTCTCTGGTACCTCTTTTTTCATCTCACTACCTCCCTTTATTCAAAGATTTTTAAAAAAGATATTAAATTTTAACAAAAACAATTTTCTTTGTCAAGAGGGAGAAAAACATTTTTCTAAAATTTATGCCTATTATCAAAGTTAAAAAAGTAACTAACATAATAACTTTTATTAAATTTTCCAAAATATGCAAAATATTATTGCAAATTTTTAAATAGAGATTAAAATGGAAACATGAAAAAAGATATAAAAAACTTAACACTCAAAGAACTGGAGGGATTCTTTTCATCTTTAAATGAAAAAAAATATAGAGCAAAAGAGGTATTTAATGCAATCTATAAGGAAAAAAGAGAAAATTTTTCAGAGATCACAACACTAAGCAAGGAACTTCGTAAAACTCTTGATAATATTTTTTATATTACGACGTTCAAAGAAGTATCAAGGAAAACTTCGAAAGATGATGCAACAAAGTTTGTTTTCGAGTTAAGTGACAAAAGACTCATAGAAAGCGTTTTAATTAAAAATACGAATAACATTGGTCGCACATGGTTTACTGCATGTTTATCAACACAAGTTGGCTGTTCTATGGCTTGTCAATTCTGCGCAACAGGAAAAATGGGACTTATCAGGAATCTTGAAGCAGGAGAAATTGTTGAGCAGTTTTTACAGCTTGAGAAAATAAGTCCGGTTTCAAATATCGTTTTTATGGGAATGGGAGAGCCACTCCTCAATTACGAGAACGTAAAAAAGGCAATCGAAATTTTAACCGATGAAAACGGAAGAGAACTGGGAAAAAGACGAATAACAATTTCAACTTCAGGTATCACACCAATGATTTATAAACTTGCAGACGAAATTCCATCAGTAAAACTTGCAATATCATTACATGCAGCGATTCAAAGAAAAAGAGATTCTCTAATGCCCGGACTTAAAAATTATCCCCTGAATAAATTAAAGGAAGCGCTAATTTACTATAACGAAAGGACCGGAAATACTGTAACCTTGGAATATCTTCTAATAGATAATGTAAATGACACAAAGTCTGATGCAGAAGCACTCTTAAAATTTTCAAGGGATCTAAAATTTGTTAAAGTAAATCTCATTCACTATAACGAAATCCCTTCTATTTCCTTCAAGCCTTCAAAAAAAGAAATTGAGTTTCAAAAATTCCTTTTATCAAATGGGTTACGAACAACTTTGAGGCTTTCAAAAGGAACGGATGTTTCCGCCGCTTGCGGTCAACTTGCAACAAACTCAAAAGAAAGTCTTCAGTTTAAGATTTAAATAACTTTCTTTTTTCGCTCACCAAATACAAGAGTCCCAATTCTTACAAGATTTGCACCTTCTTCAATTGCAACTTTATACGAACTTGACATACCCATCGAAAGAATTGGTTCATCTACATCAAAAAGGCCTAAACTTTTCAGTTCCTCAAAAAGTTCGTAAGTTAAACGAAAATAAGGCCTAAGATCTTCTGGATTCGGAAGATTTGGGCCCATTGTCATAAGGCCTACAAGTCTTATATTTTTTAATTCTTTTATCGCCTTTGAAACATTTAATACATCGTCAGGCATAACACCACTCTTTTGAGGCTCTTTTCCAGAATTCACTTCTATAAGAACGGGCATTATCTTACCGTATTCTTTAGAAAACTTGTCTATAATTTTCGCAACCTCAATTGAGTCAACGCTTTCAATCACATCAAAAAGTTCTACGATCTTCTTTATTTTTCTTTTTTGAATCGAACCTATAAAATGCCATTCCACAGAATGACCTATTTGCTTTATTTTTTCCTCCGCCTCTTGCAAGTAGTTTTCTCCAAAGATTCTTGCACCTGCTTCAATAGCTTGCTGAATTTCCTGAACTGTTCTTTCTTTTGTTGCTAGCAATAATTTAGCCTTGCCCTCAAGTTCCTGAAGTAATGATTTAACGTTCGTGTAAATTGTGCCCACTTATTAACCTCCGTAAAGTAATTAAATTTCTTTTATACCCCTCTATATTTCCTGGGATTTCAAGAATACCCCCTAAATCTTTAAAAAGAGGATTATTAACAAGAAATCTAAATGCTTCAAGTCCAATTTTCCCAAGCCCAATTTCTTCATGACGGTCAACTCTTGCACCTAAATCTTTCTTTGAATCATTTAGATGAAATAGCTTAAGATATTTAAGCCCAATAACTTCATCAAATGTATGAAGCACTTTTCTAAAACTTTCTTCTGTCCTTATGTCGTATCCTGCCTGAAACACATGGCACGTATCAAAGCAAACACCAAGTCTATCTATAAAGTTTTGAGTAACATCAAAAATATCTCTAATATGTTCGAATCTATAACAAAGGTGAGTTCCTTCGCCTGCAGTTGTCTCAATAAGAAGAGTGCTCTCTTTGGAATTAGAGGTTTCGAAAACTTCTTTAATTGATTCTGCAATTGTTTTAAGTCCTTTCTCTTCACCGCTTCCAAGGTGAGCGCCAGGATGAAAGACAACATACTTTATATGAAGTAAATCTGCTCTTTCTAATTCATGAGCAAGATCTTTTATCGACTTTTTCCTTATGTTATTATCTGGGCTTGCAAGGTTAAGAAGATACGAAGCATGAATCGATATTGCCTCAATTTTTTTAGATTTTGAATTTTTAATAAATTTTTCGGCAACAAATTCACTAATAGGCGGTATAACCCATTGCATCTGGTTCTTTGAAAATATTTGAATGACATCGCAAGTTGCTTCCTCTCCGTAGAGTGGGGCCTTATCTATTCCACCGCTTATTGAAACGTGTGCACCTAATTTCATCCTTTTATCACGATAAGTGGTTTGGAACGTGCAACAAGATTTGCAAGTCCTTCATTTACAATTGGCTCAACGACAAGATCAATACTTTTGTATGCAAGAGGCGCTTCTTCTCTTGCAACAACTTTATCATTTGTATAAAGTAAAATTCCTTCTCTTTGAAGTTCTTTTTGGACGTCTTCAAAAGTAATTTGTTTTACCGCTTGGTGTCTGCTTAAAACCCTTCCTGCACCATGTGCAACGCTCCCGAATGTCTCTTTTATGGATTTTTCACTCCCAACTAGAATGTAAGAGCCTCTTTTCATGTCGCCAGGGAGAAGGACCGGTTGCCCTGTTTCTTTAAATTTGCCTTTTAATTTTGGATGCCCTTTGGGAAATGATCGAGTTGCTCCTTTTCGATGTACAAGTAATGTTTCCAACTTTCCGTTTACTTCATATTGCTCCTGTTTTGCAATATTATGCGCAACATCATAAAGTATCTCCATGCCAAGTTTCTCATAGTCCATTCCAAAAACTTTACTGAAAGCCTTCCTAACAAAATATGTAAGAACCTGTCTATTTACCCAAGCAAAATTTGCCGCACTACCCATTGCAAGAAGATACCTTTGAGATAAGTCTTCTTGAATTGGAAAATACACTGAATCTCTATCGACCAACTTAAATCCAAACTTCTCCATCTTTGGCCGCATCAAATCAAGGTAGTCGGTTGCAATTTGATGTCCAAGACCACGTGAACCCGTATGCATCCAAACAACAATTTGACCCTCATACAAGCCCCACGCATTTGCAAGATCTTTATCGTATATTTCCACCACCTTGTCCACTTCAAGGAAATGATTTCCTGCACCAAGCGTCCCAAACTCTTCACGTCCACGCTCTATTGCATGCCTGCTTACACAATCGGGATCCGCCTCGAGCCTTCCATTATCTTCAATGTTCTCAATGTCTTCTTCTTTTGCAAAACCCTTTTCAACAGCCCATTCAAGCCCTAATTTCATCGCTCTTTTTGATTCTTCTATGCTAAATGTATAGTCAGAAGTTGAGCCTAAACCTGCAGGAATCATCTTAAATAATGTTTTTCCAAGTTCTTCTAGTGAATCCTTAATGTAATCGTATTTTAAGTTCGTTTTTATGACTCTCACTCCACAATTAATATCGAAACCAACCCCACCAGGCGAAACAACTCCTCCATCATAAAAAAACGCACCAACGCCTCCAATAGGAAAAGCATATCCTTGATGAATATCAGGCATACCAATTGAATATTTAACAATACCAGGTAAAGTTGCAACCCAGAGAAGTTGTTCAAGCGCCTTATCCTTTTCCACATACTGAATTAACTTATCCGAAGAAATGAGAAGCGCATCAACCCTCATGTTTCCGTGCTTTTCAACAACAAACTTGTAAGGGCTTACTCTTTTAAATTCCATTTTTTCACCCCTAATATAATTATAAGCCTTTTTTACAATTCCTTTAACCAAACATAATAAAGATTACGAAATTTAAAGCAATACAAAAACTTGATTTTTACAATAGTTTATTTATAGCATAAATGAAAGATATCGAAATTAAAATGTAGAATTGTAAAATTTTTGATATGAAAGGGATATAACATACAAACAAATTTTTCCTTTGAACATTGGAAGGCATTTTTTATTTTGTGAAAAAAGTTATAACAGTTATAATAGATTGGATAAAAATTTTAACGGAGGAAAAAATGATTAAAATTGTAACCGATTCAACAGCATACCCCACAGAACAAGAAATTAGAGAAATGGATTTAACAATTGTTCCTCTTTATGTAACATCAAACAAAGGCATCTACAAAGAAAGGGTTAATATCTCTGATGAAGAATTCTATAAAAGGTTAAAAGATGGCGAGGAGTTTTCTCGCTCACAACCATCAACAAATGACTTTGTCGAGGCATACAAACCACTTATTGAACAAGGGCATGAAATTGTTTCGATTCACATATCTTCAATTTTATCAGGAACTGTAAATGCGGCAAATGCAGCAAAAGAAATCTTAGGTACAGACAAGATAACTGTTATTGACTCTAAATCTTCTTCGGTAGATTTACTCTATAAGGTAATGAAGGCTCACGAACTCATTAAAAATGGGGCAACGCGAGAACAAATTAAAGATGAAATTGAAAAAATGCATCCAAAAGTTCATGGTTTTTTCCTTCCAATGAACATAGATCTTCTGATAAAAGGTGGTCGCATATCGCACCTTCAAGGAACAATAACAACCGCTCTAAGACTTTATTTTATTTTATATCTTAATGAAGGACGTATTGAACTCTACAAGTTTGGCCGAACAAGAAATGGCTCAAAAGAAGAATTGATAAAAATCGTTAAAGATATCACTCAGAAGCGTGGAGGAATAGAGCGCATCGACACAATATTTAGCGCAAATGACGAAGAAGGTGAAGAATTTAGAAAAAGAGTAGAAGAAGAATTTAAATTACCGACAAAAAAATACAGAATTGGTCCTGTTCTTGGTACACACCTTGGACTTGAATCCCTTGGGATTGCATTCATTACAAAGGAGTAATCATGGTAAAGATTGCAGTTGATGGAATGGGTGGCGATTTTGCACCAAAAGAAATTGTAGAAGGTGTAAGACTTGCAATAAACGATTTCTCTGACTTATCAATTTTACTCGTCGGAAGAAGTGACGAGTTAAAAAAGGAACTTCAGGGCTTCACAAAAAATATCGAAATAGTGCACGCAGATGAAGTAATCACAATGAACGATAAGCCAAGAGAAGCGCTTCTTAAAAAGAAAGGTTCATCAATGCATAAAGCGGTTGAACTTGTAAGAGAAAGGATTGCAGATGGTTTTGTTACGGCAGGCAATACAGGTGCCTACATGGCAATATCGTTGTTTACTCTTGGAAGATTAAAAGATGTGAATCGTCCTGGTATTGGAGTTGTAATACCCTTTAAAGATGGGGATTTTGGTGTTATTATTGATGTAGGTGCAAGTGTAGACATTATGCCTCGGGATTATCTTATTCTTGCAATTCTCGGAAAGACATTTCTATATACACTTACCAAAAATGAAAATCTAACTGTAGGACTTCTAAACATTGGGGAAGAGGAAGAAAAGGGAACAAAACTTGTAAAAGAAGCCTATAAAGTCTTAAAAGAAAATCTAAAAGAGTTTAAGGGTAATATTGAGCCTCACGAGATCCTGTATCATAAGGCAGACGTTATCGTAACTGATGGTTTTACAGGTAATATTCTTGAAAAATCCTATGAAGGTGCACTTGAGTTTACAGTAGATATGCTTAAGGAAGAAATAACTAAGTCAATAGTATATAAAATAGGTGCACTCCTTTTAAAACCTGCTCTTAAAAACGCCTTTAACAAATTGAACTATGAAAATTTTGGTGGATCGCCCCTTCTGGGAGTTGATGGAATTTCTGTAAAGGCACATGGAAGGTCAAAAAGATTTGCAATAAAAAACGCTATCAAGGCTGCATATGAACTTGCAAAAAATAATCTCATTGAAAACTTTAAACAAGAATTAGAGAAGATTCCACAATGAAAAACAAAATTGTCTTGTTACTCTTTATAATTGCAAGCATACTTTCGCTATCATATATTTCTACTCTCCCAAAAGTTCACAAAGTTGAAACCCTAAATGAAGTTGAAGTAACAGAGTATAAAGGAGAAAAACTTACACCTTTGTCTGAGACTCCCGCACTTGGCATTAAGGGAAAACCAAGTGTCGATATTACAAATTACAAACTCAGTGTTTACGGTCTCGTTGAAAATCCTCTGAATCTAACATATAAAGAGGTTTTGTCAAAATACAAACGCTATGAGAAAGTTGTGAAATTAAATTGTGTTGAGGGGTGGAGTTCAAAATTACTTTTTGAAGGAGTTTTAATTGACGATATTTTAAAAGATGCAAAGATAAAAGATGAAGCAAATACAATTATCTTCCACTGTGTTGATGGTTATACCACCTCACTTCCCCTGACATATATTAGAGATGAAAAAATTTTATTGGCGTACAAAGTAAATGGAATTGTGCTACCAAAAGACTACGGATTTCCCTTTAGGGTAGTTGCAGAAGCAAAGTACGGCTACAAATGGGCAAAGTGGGTTGTAGGCATTGAAGTTTCAGAAGATACGAATTATAAAGGCTACTGGGAATCACGAGGTTTTTCAAATGAGGCCGATATTGAACATCCTTAAATTACAGAGATTTATTAAGTTTTGTAAATAAATGGAAGTTTATATAATATAATGGCATGAATAAGAAAGGAGGTCAAAACCTTAAAATGTGGGAAGAAAAATTTTCTTCAAGAAGTAAAACAATGAAGGCTTCCGCAATTAGAGAACTTCTCAAACTTGTTGAATCACCAGACATTATTTCTTTTGCGGGGGGTATGCCGGATCCAAACCTTTTCCCAAAAGAGATCTTAGGAGAAATTGCAAAAGAGGTTTTTGTGAATCACGGAGGTAAGGCGCTTCAGTATGGCCCAACAGAAGGCGTAAAACCTCTTCGTGAAACGATTGTAAAAATGATGCAAGAAGAGGGAATCAAAAACGTTGGACTTGAAAATGTCCTTGTTACCACTGCGTCACAACAGGCACTTGATTTAATAGCCAAAGTTTTTGTAGATCCAGGAGACACAGTAATTGTCGAAGCACCATCATACGTTGGCGGCCTTCAAGCCTTGCAAGCATTCCAAGCAAATTTTGTCACAGTGCCTCTTGATGAGGAAGGGATAAAAACTGACATCTTAGAAGAAAAAATTAAAGAACTTCAAGGAAAAGGCGTAAACATCAAACTTATTTATGTTATTCCAAATTTCCAAAACCCTGCTGGGGTAACGCTGAGCCTTGAAAGAAGAAAAGAACTTTTGAGAATCTCTCATACCTACGAAATCCCAATAATTGAAGATGACCCATACGGAGAAATAAGATTTGAAGGAGAAAAATTTCCATCGCTTCTTGAACTTGACCAAATTGGAAATGTAATCGGCTTAAGAACATTTAGTAAAATTTTAGCACCTGGATTTAGATTAGGATGGATTATTGCAAATGCTACTGCAATCTCTAAGCTTGCACTTGCAAAGCAAGCAGCGGATCTTTGCTCTCCATCATCCACACAGTATATTGCAGACAAATTTATAAGAGATGGGTATATGAATGATTACCTTGATAAGGTACGCAAAGTCTACAAAGAGAAAAAAGACACCATGTTGAATGCAATGGAAAAGTATTTCCCTAAGGAAGTTACGTGGACTAAGCCTCACGGCGGTATGTTTGTTTGGGTAGAAACACCAGAATATATTGATACTGACGCCCTTTTCATTGAAGCAGTAAAGGAAAAGAAAGTCGCTTATGTAATAGGAAGCGCTTTCTATCCATACGGCGAAGACAAAAGGCACATGAGACTTAATTTCACACTTTCAACTCTTGAGCAAATTGATGAAGGTATTAAACGTTTAGGGGAACTTCTACAAAGTAAAATTAGATAATTTAGGGGGGTAATACCCCCCTAAATTATTTTAAAGCATTTAACTTCTTCTTAATTTCAGGAAGTTTTTCTAAAGCAATTTTTTCTCCTCTTTCAATCACTTCCGAAGGTTTCCAAAAATAATCCCAACCTATATCTTGAACGTCAGGTGCAATTACAATATCTGCGTCTCTACAGTTCTCTCTTGCAAGATTATATTGAAGGATATCTATTGAATTTGAAAAGATTCTATAAAAATTAACTCTGCTAATTTTTCTGTATGGAGTTTCGGAAAGTTTTCCGTATAAGTTTACCGCAATTACAAAGTCTGCACCTTTTTCCTTCGCTGTGCGTACTGGTACCTGTTGAGACAAACCACCATCCATGAGCAACAAGCCATTATGCCTTACTGGTTCAAAGAAAATTGGGACTGAAATGCTTGCACGAATTCCCGTAACAAGGCTTCCTCTTTCAAATACGTATGGCTCTCCATTATTAAAATTGGTTGCAACAGGAAAAAACTTCGGTACAAGCGTTGAAATTTCTGCATCTCCTATGTTTTTTTCAATAAAATCAACCACTTTCTTTCCTCTTACCAAACCCATCTTTAATGTAGGATCGAAAAGAACTGTTAAAACAGTTTTCATATCATAAGACTTTGCAATTTTTTCAACTTCCTCAATATCTCCAAGTTTTGCATATGCCCCACCGATAAGTGCACCAATGCTTGAGCCCGTTATTATTGAAGGCAAAATTCCTTCATTCAATAAAACTTTTATGATACCAATATGCGCAAGACCTTTTGGGCCACCACTCCCCAAAGCAAGACCTATTCTCATTTTTTTCTCCTTAGATTTGGATATATTTTCTTGTACTCCTCAAGTAATTTGTTTATCTTGTCTCTAATCTTTATTGCCTCCTCGAAGTCAAGAACCTCTGCTTTAAGATGCATCTCCTCTTCAAGTTCAGTAATAAGCGCAATAAACTCTTCATAAGTAAGAGACTCAACTTTAATAACTTCTTCAAGTTCACTTTCCTTTTTCCAAGGTAGATCTATAAGATCAGTTATTGCCTTTCTTATTGTTTGAGGAGTAATACCATGCTCTTCGTTGTATTTAAGTTGTTTCTCTCGCCTCCTATTCGTCTCTTGTATTGCTTTTTTCATTGCATCTGATACCACATCTGCATACATGATAACCTTACCAGAAACATTTCGCGCAGCTCTTCCCATGAGTTGAATAAGAGAGGTTTCGCTTCTTAAAAAACCTTCCTTATCTGCATCAAGAATTGCAACAAGTGAAACTTCAGGTAAATCAAGGCCTTCGCGAAGAAGATTTACTCCAACAATACAATCAAATTCTCCGGATCTAAACCCTTTCAGTAACTCAACTCTCTCCAGTGTCTTTATATCCGAGTGAAGATATTTTGCCTTTATGCCTTTTTCAACAAGATAATTAGTCAAATCTTCTGCAAACTTTTTAGTAAGAGTGTTAACAATTACTCGCTCTCCTATTTCCGCCCTTAATTTTACCTCATTAATAAGGTCTTCAATTTGATTCTTTTGAGGTCTTACCTCAACTTCCGGGTCAACAAGACCAGTTGGTCTAATTAACTGTTCAACAACTTGTTCACTTACTGAAAGTTCGTATTCTGATGGTGTTGCTGAAACAAAAATACACTGATTTATATGTCCTAAAAATTCTTCAAATCTCAAAGGTCTATTATCCAATGCCGAAGGCAATCTAAACCCATATTTCACAAGAGTTAGTTTTCTATCATGATCCCCACGATACATACCTCGCAATTGTGGTACTGTTATATGGGATTCATCAATAAAAAGTAGATAATCCTCTGGGAAGAAATTTAAAAGTGTGTACGGTTCTTCGCCAGGTTTTCTTCCAGAGAAATACCTTGAGTAGTTTTCAATCCCTGTACAATACCCTGTATTGAGGAGCATCTCAATATCGTATTTTGTTCGTTCTTCAAGGCGCTCTGCTTCAACAAACTTGCCACGTGATTTGAAAAACTCTACTCGCATTTCAAGTTCTTTCAATATTTCATCAACATACTTTCGTATACGCTCTTGTGTTGTTATAAATTGTTGAGCAGGGAAGAATGTAAAAGAAGAATATCTTCTTATAAGTTCGTTTGTGAGGGGATCAAATTCTACTATTGAATCAACTTCATCACCAAACAGTTCGATTCTTATCGCTGTTTCAGATTCCTTAGGAAAAACATCAATAATGTCTCCACGCATTCTAAAGGTGCCACTTTTGAAGTTTATATCGTTCCTCTCGTATTGAAGTCTTGCAAGGTTCATTGCAATGTTGAGCCTGTTAATTTTCTCCCCAATTTTTATTGTAAAGAGTTGTTCCTTATACTCCTCTGGTGAGTCCCAACCATAGATGCAGGAAACAGATGCAACTACTATAACATCTCGTCTCTCAAGAAGAGCCCTTACTGTTGCATGCCTCAAGCGAGCTATATCCTCGTTTACGTCAGCATTTTTTGCAATATAAAGGTCAATTTGTGGCACATAAGCCTCCGGTTGATAAAAATCATAGTAACTCACGAAATAGTGAACTGCATTTTCGGGGAAGAATCTCCGAAATTCAGAATAAAGTTGTGCAGCAAGTGTTTTATTATGGGAGATAACAAGTGTAGGTTTTTGAACTCTTGCGATAACATTTGCCATTGTGAAAGTCTTTCCAGATCCTGTTACACCAAGAAGGGTTTGAAACCTAAATCCTTTCTTAATCCCCCAAACAAGTTTATCTATTGCCTCTGGCTGGTCACCTGTAGGTTTAAAATCCGATACGAGTTTAAATTCTTCCATACTATGAAAACCCTTTTTCTACATATCTTGTTGCAAATTCATTTGCAAATTCAAGAGATTCATTTAAACGATTCGTATTGATAAAAGACTTAATAAATGCTGCATTAAATACATCGCCAGCACCAACTACATTTACACTCTTCAAACTTACTCCTTTAACCTCATGTTCCCTGACATTTGTGATAAGTTTCGCGCCTTCCTTCCCTCTTTTTACAACTAAAACGCCTCCTCTTTCAAGGAAGTTTTCTAAAAGATCTTTCCCAAAAACAGAAATCTCCTTTTCATTTGCAAGCACAATATCTGAAAGAGGAATAATTTCCTCGCAAGTTTCAATAAAACCTGGAAGATCTTTGCCAATGCGTACTTGTGGGTCAAAGAATATAGCACGCCCCATTTCTTTAATATGCTTTATTATTTTGAAACTTTCAATTTGAGGATTTCTTTCAGTTAATAGACCTCCTGAAACATAAACATAGTCATAATGAAGATTTGCATTTAGAAAGACATTGAAAGTGATGTCAACATATGCAGTTCCTTTAATATTTGCAATCGTTATCCTTTTATCTTTCGAAATAATACTCACAACAACAGGAGTTGGCTTTTCTGAACTATAATCAAAATAGTATATGTTGTTTTGCTCCAAAAATTGTCGAATGCTTTTTCCAAAGGCATCCAAAGATATAGGAGTAAAATAGACTGGTGTTTCGGAGAGAACCTTTAACGCAAACGAAAAATTTATTCCAGTCCCTCCAAAATTTATTGAAGTCTCTTCTGGAATATGATTTTCGTCATCGGAAAGTATAAGGTCGTCAAGCCTTATTTTAACATCAACAGCATTTTCTCCTAAAACAAGAACTCTTCTCATACTTCCCTCAAAAATTCCTCAAATTCTTTCAAAGATTTTGTGTTTATAATATCCTCTTTCCGTAACCAAGCCCTTCTTGCTACACCAACGCCAAAGCGCATATTATTCATTGATTCGGTTGAGTGAGCATCAGTTCCTATAGCAATTTTAAGCCCATATTCATAAACTGCTTTTCTTGCATTGACGTCGCTTAGGTCAAGCCGTTCAAACGAAGCATTTATCTCAAAAATTTTGTTGTACTTTTTTGCCTCCCTAAAAATTTCATCAATGTTTACACTATATTCTGAACGCCCATTTATAATTCTTCCGGTAGGATGAACTATAATTTTAACCTTTGGGATTTGTAAAACCTTCTTAATTCTTTCAGTTATTGCGCTTTCACTCTGATTCATTCCGGTATGAATTCCTGCAAGACATAAATCAAAAATGTCAAGATCCTTTTCATCAAAATCAATAGAGCCATCTGAAAGGATATTCAATTCAACACCGAGAAATATCTTAAAAGGATAAAATTTTCTATTTAATCTATTAATTTCTTCTTTTTCTTTTTTAAATTCCTCTATTGAAAGACCGTGAGCAACACCAAGCGCTTTTGCGTGCTCAGTTACGACTATGTATTCATAACCAAGTGAGATAGCCTTACGTGCCATCTCTTCTATTGTATTAGCACCATCTGAATACTTCGTGTGCATATGCAAATCGCCTTTTATATCCTTGTAGTCAACAATAGTAGGAAGTTTGTGTTGCATCGCAAGTTCAATTTCACCTGTATCTTCTCGCATTTCGGGAGGAATCCAATCAAGATCAAGTGCCTCATACACATCAGTTTCCTTAACACCTGCAATTATTGCATTATCATCAAGCCTAAAAACTCCGTATTCGTTCAATTTCAAATTCTTTTTAATAGCAATTTCTCTAAGACGCACGTTATGATTTTTTGATCCCGTAAAATATTGAATCGCTGCGCCAAAAGAGTCATTCTCAACAACTCGTAAATCAACTTGAATTCCTTCCTGCGTTATAATTGAAGATTTTGTATCACCTTTTGCAAGGACTTCTTTTACAAATGGTATCTGAACAAAATAGTCCATCACAAATGATGGATTTTTAGAAGTAACAAGAATATCAATGTCGCCAATCGTATCTTTCATTCTCCTTAAACTTCCACAAATCATATGTTTTTCAATTGGCGTATTCTTGCTAAGAAGATTTACAATAGATTCAGCAATTGGAAGCGCTATACCTATCAAAAATCTATCTGTTCTTTTGTCTCTCAATGATTTGATTCCTTCAAGTATTTTTTGCTCAGTCTTTTCGCCAAAGCCTTCAAGATCCCTTATTTTATGTTCTTTTGCAGCTTTTTCAAGGTCTTCAAGATTCTTGATTCCGAGTTTTTCATATAGAATCTTCACTCTTTTTGCTCCTAATCCTTTCACCTTCTCGAGTTCAAGAAGACCTTCGGGCACAACCTTTTTTAACTCTTCAAGTTTCGTAATTTTACCTGTTTCAAGGTACTCCTTGATTTTTTCAGCAATGCTTTTACCTACGCCTTTTATTCCATCAAGTTTGTCCTCTTTTGCAAGGTCTTCAATGGGAATTGTGAGGTTTTCAATGACACGCGCCGCCTCAAGATATGCCTTCACTTTAAATGGGTTTTCACCTGCAAGTTCTGCAACTTCCGCAAGCTCATAAAATTTTTCTGCAACCTCCTTGTTTCTCATAATTCCCCCCTTACCTCTCTTTTGAGCCTTTCAAAGAATTCTTCCATGTATCTCAATCTATCTTCAGCAATTTCTTTTGCATAATCCGTATAAAGCCTATCTTTTATATAACGCAATTTTACAAGATACTCAATATTTGGAGAGTGTTCTTTAAAGTTATTAATTCTTTTAGCCTCTTTGAAATTATCTTCATTAACTTCAACATAAAGCCTTTCTCCATATTCACCTGCGATTATAAACGCACGAGCAACCCCAATTGCACCGATTGCATCGAGTTTATCTGCATCAGAAAGTATTTTTGCTTCGATGGTTTCTGGTAAAATTTTACCTCTAAAGCGATGCGCTCTTATTGCGTGAGAAACCTTTGAAATAAAATCATCCTTATATCCAAGACTTTTCAAAATTTCCTTACTCATTTCTGCGCCAAGTTCTGCATGATCAATGGTATGCGTTGGATCAGCGTCTTCTCTTACTCTTGCGATATCATGAAGAATACAACTTACCTTTAAAACTTCTAAATCTACTTCAGGATAATGCTCTACAATTTTTAAAGCAAGATTTAATACTCTCAATGTATGGTCAAAATCATGTGAAGAAGAGTTCAGTTCCTTCTTTACAATCTCAATTAAAGTTTTCATCTAAATATTATACAACCGAAATTAAAAATGGGGAAAGCGTTTTGCCTTCCCCATAAACCAAAAGAAGGAGGATAAAGTTTTTACTCACTCCCTGTGATAATTGCACTCTCCTCAATAAAAATTTCCTCTTTCTTGATAATCGGGACTTTCCACTTGCCAAAGGTATAGAAAACGTAAAGAACCACCGCTGCGATGATATTGCTTAAAGTCATTCCCCACCAAATCCCTGACGAGCCCCAAAATCTACTGAGTAAATAGGATAACGGAAGCCTTAACCCCCAAAGTCTTAAAAGATCGCCGATCATGGGTTCGACATTGTGTCCAGACCCTCTAAAGACCCCTGAAACTGCCGAGAAAAGACCAAAGAAAGGAAGCCCTAAAATAAATATGGTTAGAAATTTACTTCCTTCTTGAATGACTGCCATATTACCTGGAATAAAAACTTTGTATATTGCGTTTCGTATTACAAATATGAATGCACTTTCAATAAGCGTTATTACAAATTCAAGTTTAATTCCTTCTTTTGAGATTTTTTCTGCCCGTTCAATAAGCCCTGCTCCAAGATTCTGTCCAATCATCGTAACAATTGCAGCACCAATTCCTTCAACGACAACAAAAATTATATGAATCGCTCTATCTCCAATACCATAGGCAGAAAGTGCAATTTCTGCATTTGGAAGACGTCCAATGAGAGCCGTGAGAACAACAAACCCAAGTGATGTTCCAGAATTTCCAACCGCTGCAGGAAAACCGATCTTAAAAATCCGTAAAAACCAAGATAACTCAATCTTTAAATCACTTAAAGAAACTTTAATACCTTTTGTTCCTTTGAAAAGAAAATAAACAGCAATTATTGCTGCAACTCCCTCAGTTATAACGGTCGCAACTGCTGCTCCAACTACTGTAAGCCTTGGAAATATCCACCAACCGAAAATGAGAAAAGGATCAAGTATTATATTCATTACATTGGTTACTAACGATATCTGCATCGGAGTTACATTATCACCCTTTGCTGATAGAATATTTTGGAAGGCTGCACTTACAAATAGAAAAGGAATCCCTATAACGTAAACTTTCATATATTTTATTGCAGTAGCTGATACATTTGCTACATTCGTTATTAGATGTGCAATAATGGGCATAACAAAATAACCAAAAATAGCAACAAGAATTCCTGCAATTGTCAAGAATGAGAGCACCTGAGAGGCGGCATGATTCGCATTTTTGTGATCGTTTGCACCAGTATACTGTGAAACCAAAGCAACTCCAGCAAAACCAAAGCCCAGCGTAAATGATATAAGAAACCAAACAATGGGAAATGCAACTTGCAATCCTGCAACTGCGCTTCCAGATTCTGCCGAAGGTAAATGTCCAAGCCAAAAAGTGTCCGCCATGTTGTAAAAGGTAAAAAGTATTTGAGAAATCATAATTGGCAAACCAAGTTGAAACATAATTTTCACAGGATTTCCGCTAAGTATCTCTTCTCTTGAAACTTTTCGCATTGTGCACCTCGTAATCTACAATACCTCGATTATTACCTTCGTATTTTTACCATCCGGTTCACCATTAGCATCTACACTCATAATAGGACCTCTAAAATTAGAATCGTTTAGAATGCTTTCTAACTCTTCTATGTCAATCGGAATTCTTTCGTTCTCTATTTCAATGTAATTTCTATTTAGCAACTTAGCCGTCTTTGTAAGAAACCGTAAAATACTTAATGGCATATTAACAGAAACTTTTTTCTCTCCGTTTTCTACCACCTCAATTCTAATTTTTCGGGTTTTGGATTGATTACTCTCATCTTTCGATTCATAAAGCGCTTCAATCAAACGCATCGCCTCATCCTTTCCGATTCGACCTTCTTGGAACAAATTAAGAATTTTTTCTAATTCTTTCATGTAAGCGCCTCCTTTACTTCATAATTTTGTGCTAAATCTTCTACGCTCATAACATAAGTATTTCTAACTGCCCAAATTACAACAAATACAGACAATATTCCTGATAAAAATGCAAGAAAGCCAATTGACGCACCTTTACCAATTCCAAAAGTCTTTGAGAGTAAGTTATTACTATTAAAATACTTTGACAAAACATTATCAACGAGAGGACCGGAAACAAGCATTGGAATTGCAGATGCAAATTGTGCAATAAATTTTCTTGCTGAAAAAACTCTTCCTTGAAGATTCAATGGAACTATACTCTGCCAAATCGACTGAGAGGATGCATTTGCAAAGATGTTAGCGATACCCATAAGGAGTCCAAATAACGAAAGTACTGTGACTGAATATGATAGACCAATAAAAATTTCAGATATGCCTCCAACAAAAATCCCAAGAAGCAAAGTTTTAATCTTTTTCTTTGCTCCTCCCCAAACACTCATAATAATCCCACCTAAGATTCCACCAACGCCAAAAATCGTTTCGACTGTTCCCAAGATAACGCTACTTCCATTAAATTTACCTAAGATCATTGGAGTGAAAAGAGTATTCCAAAATCCACCAAAGAAATTTGTAAGAAGAAACACCATAAGAAGATAAAGAAGTGATCTTTTATAAAATATGTACCTAAACCCAAACACAGCATCTCTTAAAATGCTTTCACGTTTCTCTTCGATGTGTACTTGTGGGATTTCAACGAGAAAAACCATACTAATTGCAATAATAAAGGTAATTATATCTATAAGCATTATTCCATGAAGACCAATGATTGAATATAAGAATCCTGAAGCAATTGGAGATATAAGTGCAGGTGCGCTTTCCGTAAGAGAAAATAGACCATTTGCACGCCCATATTCTTCCTTCGATAGCATTGAACTTATGGTAACAGAGTAGGCAGGCCATTGAAATGTATTAAATGCACCAGAAACGAAGGATGCAATATAAAGAAAAGGCAAGTTCAACTTGTTTAGTAAAAATAGAATAAGAGTAATAATTGTAACAATACCTGCTGATAAATCGGGCAAGACTAAGGATATCTTTCTTGGTAATCTATCGACAAGGGCACCTGCAACAGTGGAAAATATCATATTAGGCACAAAAAATGCAAATGTAATAATACTAAAAGGTGTTGCATTGTGAGTTGTTTTCCAGATCCATATCCCGAGTCCAAACTGTGTCATACCAGAACCCGCAAAACTGAGAATTTGTCCGATTGTTAAAAATGTAAAACCCTTAAAGCCTTTAGGCCTTTTTATAAGACTCATCCTCTATATCTATATCTCCAAATTTTGTCTCTACTTTAAGTTCATTATCAACATTACGAGAATTTAAACGGTAGTTGCTTGATACACTACCCATGGATGAAAAGGCGTTTATCAAAACATCACCTGCAACCCCGACTGAAACATCCCCAAAATACGTGTTAATCGCACACTTATTTAAGAAACGGCTTTTTCTTAAGGTTATGTCGCCGTTAAATGTATTAAAGCGTGAATTTTTAAATTCAACAATCGATGCAATTATATCCCCAGAGTAGGTTTTTAGAATTCCTTCTATCTTACTTTCATTAATTCTTATATCCCCCGACTTTGTTGTAATGTCTAATCTGCCATAAGCATTTGTAATTTCAACGTCACCTGAAATTAAAGAGACTATAACTCTATCTGAAACGTTTTGTATTAAAACATCGGAACTTACAGATTGAATTTGTAGAAACCCTAATATTGAGGAAACAGATATATTAGAACTAACAGATTTTATGAGAATGTTGCTTTTGTATGGAACTAAAATCTTCGCAAAATCTTTTGAAACAAGGCTATCTTCAAGATATAAAGTATTGCCGTTTTTGACCATTTTAAGTGACCCTTGTCCAAATTGAGGATAATGTATATCTTCTTTTCCAACGATTTCAAGATCAGTTGCTCTTATGTTTATATTAATTTGAGAAATTTGTTCAACGTTTTTTTCCTTATCCTCTAAGGCCTTTAAAAGTGCGTTTTTTTCTTCCTCAGTAATTCTTCCCGATAAATACAGTTCTTCAATCTTTTTATAGAGGTTTTCACTCATCCTTTGCCTCCCTAAGAAGCTCTATTGCTTCATCAACAGTTATCTCACCTCTTTCCAATTTTGAAAGCACCTCACTTTTTGTAAATCTTTCCTTGGTTTCATCCTCAAACAAATCCAGGTTTTTGAGAAGTTTATCAAGCCTTGCTTTTGCAGTAGGATATGAAATATCAAGTCTTGCCTGGACTTCCTTAATATTTCCACGAGATCTTAAAAATTCAATGAGAAATTCTCTATCTTCGTCATCAAGGAGCATAAATCTGTCAAATTCAAAATTTCCTTGAATCACAGTTCCACAGTTATTGCATTTTAATTCAGTTATTGTTAGAGGACCACCGCAAACTGGACAGATACTTACAATTTTCTTTCTCATCTAAAATCACCTCTAATTAATTTTAATGTATTTTTTAATTTTGTCAAGTTGCACTTAAATAATATTAAACAATTATTTAAAAAAAATATATAAAGGCTACCTGTCGGTAGCCTGGAAACTTGTTTGATAGAAAAAAATTATACTACATCAACTTTTATGAGATTTGTTGTCCCTGAAACTCCTGTATGTGTCCCGCAAACAATGATATATCTATCACCCTTAGAAAGGAGTCCAAGAGTTGTCGCAATTGTTGGCGCTTCATTTAATATCTCATCAACGCTTGAATAATTTCTTACTTTGTATGCAAACACACCCCACTTCAAATTCAAAAATCTTAGTGTTTCATCTTTCGGAGTTAAAGCAAGGATAGGCACTTGTGGTTTATATTTTGACACAAGCGTTGCGGTTTTTCCGCTCTCAGTTGCAACAATTATAAGTTTTATATCCAAAAGTTCCGAGATATCTTTTATTGATTTTGAAAGAACTTCGGGCACATTAATTTCAAGAATTTGAGAATTTAATTTCCTTAAGTTATCTTTGAAAAGAACACTTTCTTCTATTTCTTTTATGATGCTTCTCATCATTTTTAAAGATAACGTAGGATTTTTACCTGCCGCCGTTTCGTTCGAAAGCATGAGGGCATCACTTCCATCAAAAATCGCATTTGCAACATCTGTTACTTCCGCCCTTGTTGGGAACTGCTCTTCCACCATTGAACCGAGCATTTGAGTTGCAGTAATTACAGGCTTTCCCAGATTGTTTGTAATTCTTATAATTTCTTTTTGTATTAGGGGGATTTTCTCGATAGGTAGTTCAACACCAAGATCTCCCCTTGCGACCATTACTGCTTGCGATTCTTCTACAATTGATTGAAGATTTTCCACCGCTTCCCATTTTTCAATTTTTGAAATTATTGGAACAACTCTACCAAATTTACCCATGTATGATTTGAGTTTAAGAACATCCTCTTTCGTTTTTACAAAAGATAGCGCAACCATATCAACTCCATTTTGAAGACCAAACCGAAGGTCATCGATGTCTTTTTCGGTGAGAGGATCAATAGTTAGTTTGGTTGTAGGGAAATTAACACCCTTGTGATCAGAAACTGGACCTCCCTGAATAACCTGAGTTTCAATTTCGTCATTTGCTTTTCCTGTAACCTTTAATTTGATTAGCCCATCGTTTATGTATATAAAATCACCAATATTTACTTCGTCAATTACTTCTTTATAAGTAATGGTGGAGATTCGCTCGTCACCTAAAACTTCTTTCTTAGTTATAATAAAAGAGTCTCCTTCTTTTAAGATAACTTCTCCACTCTTAAAGGTTCCAAGGCGGATTTTTGGTCCTTGAAGATCTTGAAGTATAGAAGCAGAATATCCAAATTCAGACTCAATTTCTCTTATTATTTTAATCCTTCTTAAATGATCCTCATGCGTTCCATGTGAAAAATTTAGCCTAAAAATATCAACACCTAAATTAAAAAATTCCCTTACTATTTCGGGACTTTCGCTTGAAGGCCCTATTGTTACAACAACTTTTGTTTTACCTTTTTCTATTCTTTGTTTCATAAATCTCCTTTAACTTCTCGTAATAGAATGCTTCCTCGCTTGTAAGAGTTGTGGGAATATCAATAACTATTTTAATAACATAATCGTATGGCCTTCTTACGCCAAATTTTCTTCTTAACTTAATTTCAGTCCCATGTTGCGTTCCTGGAGGAATTTTAACAACCTCCTCGCCACCTTCAATAAGAGGAACTTTTATTTCAGTTCCTAAAACAGCTTCGGGAACAGAAATATGAGCTACATAATAAATCTTATTGCCTTCTTTTATAAACCGAGGGTCCTTTTCCACTTTAACTCTTACATACAAATCACCTACAATACCGCCATGGGGTGCTGCATTACCCTCTCCTCTAATTCTTATAACTGTACCATCTTCAATGCCTGCAGGAATAGTTACTGTAACCTTTGAAAGTTTTTCAACAACACCTGTTCCACCACAATTATGACACTTTTCTTTGATGATTTTTCCTGTTCCATGGCACGTAGGGCACGTAGTCTGCACAACAAATTCACCAAACGGGGTTCTTTGCCTCTTTGTTGCAAATCCTGTGCCATTACATGTAGGGCATATTGTATATCCTGTCCCAGGTTCAGCGCCAGTTCCTTTACAAACAGGACATGTTTCCTTCTTTCTTATAGGTATCTCTTTTTCAGTACCAAGGACAGCATCCTTAAATGGTATCGTAACTTCAACCTCTATATCTTCACCACGTTCGACTCTCTCACGTGCCCCTGTTCCAAAACCAAATCCTCCAAATCCAAAATCCCTCAGGATTTCGCCAATATCTGAAAAGATATCACCTGAAAAATCGTATGAGGGACCGTAGCCCCTCTCAAATCCTCCAACATTTGGACCTACGGTCCCAAATTTATCGTACTGTGCTCTTTTCTCTGGATCGCTTAAAACTTCGTATGCTTCATTTATCTCTGCCATTTTTTTGGCAGCCTCTGGGTCATCCTTATGCAAGTCAGGATGATACTTCATTACAAGTTCTCTATACTTCTTCTTAATCTCCTCTTGACTTGCGTTTCTCGAAACCCCGAGGATTTCGTAATAGTCTTTATTTGCCATAGCCTAATTATACCACATTAACTTGGATTTTGACCGCCTGTTGTTCCTCCACCTTGTTTATACATATCCTGTCCAATCTTAGACATTAACTGGTTAACGGATTCTATTTTTGTCTTAATCATCTCAACATTTCCTTCTTTGACATATTTTTCAAGTTCATTAAGTTCATTTTCGAGCGCACTCTTATCGGTCGGATTAATCTTATCACCATACTCTCTTAAGAATTTCCTTCCAGAATAAACAAGAGCATCTCCGTCGTTCTTAATTTGAATTTCTTCTGCACGTTTTCTGTCTGCTTCAGCGTACATTTCAGCCTCTTTTTTCATCCTTTCAATTTCTTCTTTGGAAAGTTTATTAGAGTTGGTCACAGTTACTTTTTGTTCTTTACCTGTTGCAAGGTCTTTTGCAGTAACATGTAAAATACCGTTTTCATCAACAGCGTAGGTAACTTCAATTTGAGGAACTCCACGTGGCGCAGGTGGAATGCCGTCAAGGATAAATCTTCCTAATGAGAGATTGTCCTTTGCAAGAGGTCGTTCACCTTGTAAAATGTGTATCTCAACACTTGTTTGGTTGTCTGCTGCAGTTGTAAATATTTGTGTTTTGGATGTTGGAATTGGGGTATTCCTTTCGATCATCTTGGTAAATATGCCACCAAGCGTTTCAATACCCAAAGATATTGGCACAACATCAACAAGAACAACATTTTTTACTTCACCCTCGATGATACCTGCTTGAATTGCTGCACCCATAGCAACACATTCCATCGGGTCAATACCTCTTTCAGGCTGTTTACCAATGTAGTCTGCAACAAATTTTTGGACAATCGGCATTTTGGTTGGGCCACCAACAAGAATTATCTTATCAATCTGTTGGGGAGTAAGCCCAGCATCCTTAATTGCTTGTTCAAGAGGTCCCGCACATCTTTTAACAATTGGTTCAACAAGAGACTCAAGTTTTGCACGTGTAATATTCATTACAAGATGCTTTGGCCCTGTTGCATCAGCAGTGATAAAAGGTAGGTTAATTTGTGTTTCAAGGACAGACGAAAGTTCTATCTTCGCCTTTTCTGCCGCTTCACGAATACGGACCATTGCCATTTTGTCGTTTCTAAGATCAATGCCTGTATCTCTCTTGAATTCTTCAAGAATATAGTTTACCAATGCTTCATCCATATCACGGCCACCAAGTTGTGTATCGCCAGCAGTTGCTTTGACTTGGAAGACACCACCACCAAAGTCCATTATTGTAACATCAAGTGTGCCACCACCAAAGTCGAATACGAGGATCTTTAATTCTTTATCGGATCTATCAAGCCCGTAAGCAAATGCAGCAGCAGTCGGCTCATTTACAAGACGGACAACTTCAAGACCTGCAATTTCTCCTGCATTTTTCGTTGCTTGTCTCTGGTCATCGTTAAAGTATGCAGGAACTGTAATAACTGCCTTTTCAACCTTTTCACCTAAAAATGCTTCTGCGTCTTTCTTGATTTTTTGTAAGATAAACGCTGCTATCTGCTCTGGTGTATATTCTTTATCAAAAACTTTTACTTTTTCTTTCGTTCCCATTTTTCTTTTGATACCTGTAATGGTACCTTCAGGGTTAATTGTCGCTTGTCTTCTTGCTGGTTCTCCAACAAGAATTTGTCCATCTTTTGTAAAAGCAACAACAGATGGAACAGTTTTACCTGCAACGCTTGGTCCCTCTGCCGCAGGGATAATAGTAGGCTTACCACCAATCATAACTGCCGCAGCAGAGTTACTTGTTCCAAGGTCAATTCCAATAATTCTTCCCATAGTTTCACCTCCTAATTGTTATTTTGATTTGAAGTATTTTCGGTTGATTCTTTTGAAACGGCAACAACTGCCGTCCTTAAAACATCATCTCCAATATAATAACCTTTTCGAAGAATCTTAACCACCATATTAGGCTCGTGGTCCTTTGTTGCCACCACTTCGCCAATCTCTGCGATATTTGGATCGTAAGGCTTATTTAATAAGTCCATTTCCTTTATGCCGTATGAGGAAAGGAACTTCATAAGCTGCTCTTTTATTAACATTATTCCTTTTGAGTGAACCGAATCATCATTAATACTTTCAAAGGCTCTTTCGAAATTATCTAATACCTCAAGGAATTCCTTAAAAATTTCTATTCTTTCCTTGAGGAGTTTTCTTTTTAATTCCTTTTCGTAAATGTCGGAAGCCTGTCTCAAACTCTCTTTCAGTTTAATATTTTCAACCTTTAAATCAAAAATTTCGGATTCCTTTTTCTTCAATTCTTCTTCCATTTCTTTAAGTTTCTCCTCTAATGTTTTTTCCTGATTTTTACTAGATTCGTCCAAAGAAGACCTCTTTTCTTCATTTAGGTCTTCTTTAACTTCTGGTGTAGTTTTCTTTTCTTCCTCATTATTAGCCACTGTTTACCTCCTAATTAGCAATTACATCGTCCATCTGCTAATAATTTACCAAAAATTTAATTTTAGTCAAGATGTTTTAAACTGCAAAAAATAAAAAATTTTATAGAATGATTTTCTCAATCACAAATAAAACATTTGAAACTAAATCTCTCTTGGCTGTTACTATAAATGCATTTTCAAATACCTGGTAAACACCTTCTCGAATTCTTTTAGGATTAACTTCAAATAGTTTCAAAATGTTGTCAATTATGTTTCTCTTTATTGAAAGTGTGGTATCAAGAACAAAAATAAAAAGATCGGGGAAAATACTTTTGAACCTGTCAAACGTTAATTTTAAATCAGTAAGCGAAATATTATTTGGGGGACTTTCCTTCAATTCAATCATTACAAGTTCAAGTTTCCATTTCGCAAGAATATCAATGTCTCCGCCTTTTGAGAGTTCTTTGAGTTTCACATTGAGGATTGCATCAAAATCAAATTTCTTCTTTATGTTATAAGCAATGAAAGACTCAATAAGAAATGAGAAATCATGAATTTTAGGATTTCTAACAAACTTATTAGAATCTTCAACTAATATTCCTGTATTTAATAAATCATCGATAAAAGTTTTTTTAATATTCCACTTTCCCGTTAGCCTATCTAACTCTTCCTCATCAAGATTTTCATATAGGAAAAGATCTCCCAAAAATCTCCTTATGTAATATTTTGAAAGCATATTAAATAATTTAGAGCCGCCAAAGTCTAACGGCTCTAAATAAGTAAACTCTCTGAAACCACGAACTGCAAGTAAATCCGAAAAACTTACTTCTTCTTTTAAATTTTTTTCAAGCAGTTTAAATTTTCTTTCAAGGCGTTTTAATTCAGACGTAGTATAAGTATCGCCTTTTTCTTCCTGCATGTTTTCCTATAAGTAATGCATAAAAAAGTCCGAACAAAAATCCTCCAACATGAGCAAAAAATGCAACCCCTGTTGCAACTCCGAAATTCGTAAGTCCTTCAAAAAGTTGAGATAAAAACCAGATTAGAAGATACACAGGCGCAGGAACTTCTATAATGGTTATGAAAAAGAAAATAAAGACAAGCGTTCTAATTCTTGAGCGTGGAAAAAGTAAAAAGTATGCACCCATTGTCCCCGCTATTGCACCACTTGCACCAATTACCGGAACAGAACTTACGCCCATTGTTGAAAGCTGAATTAAGGAAGCAAAGATTCCCGAAAGCAAGTAAAACAATAAGAAATGTAAATGTCCAAGGTAATCCTCAACATTATTTCCAAAGATCCATAAGAATAGCATATTAAATATAAGGTGTGACCAACTCCCATGGAGAAAAATGGAAGTGATGAAGGTTAGATATTCCGAACTAAAAAAGGGTGCGGTTATTATTTTTTTGGGGACTAAGCCATATTTTAGATAAATACTTGCAAAATATGTGTCGGGGTTTGGCATTTCTAAGGCGGTAAAATACATATAGACAAATATAATGCTATTAACGATAATAAGAAAAACCGTTACAAATGGAAAAGTTTCAATTTCTTCAGTATCTCTTAATGGAAGCATTTTACTTATTCTCCAACACGGGCATCTTTAAGTGCTTCACCACACTTGCAGTGTCTTTCAGGTGGAGTATGCTCGATAATATATTTTACAACTTCCTTGAGGGTGCCGATATTCTCGTTGAATTTCTTGATTACCATTTCCTGAGTTACAGGTTGAACATTTCCTTCCGAAACAATGCCAACATCGTAATCAGTAACCACAGCAATGTTTACATAGCACATTTCAAGCTCTCTTGCAAGGACAACTTCGGGATACTGAGTCATATTGATGATGTGAAAACCCATCCTTGTAAAGAACAAACTTTCAGCCTTAGTTGAAAATCTCGGTCCTTGAATTACAACAACAGTCCCAGTCCTGTGAAATCTAACACCAAGTTTTTCAAGCGCTTCTATAGCAATTCCCCGAAGCTCCGGGCAATACGGTTCAGCCATACTTATGTGTGTTGTTATGGGACCTTCGTAAAAGGTGCATTCTCTACCTCTCGTAAAATCCACGAATTGATCTGTCACAACAAAATCACCTACTTTATATTCAGATTGAAGGCTTCCTACAGCAGTCGGTGCAATAATTCGCTTTACTCCAAGCTTCTTAAAAGCCCAGATGTTTGCTCTGTACGGAATTTTATGTGGAGGAAGTTGGTGGAGTTTACCATGTCTTGGTAAGAAAGCAACACTTCTCCCTTTGTATTCACCAATTGCAATAACGTCGGACGGTGGTCCATAAGGAGTTTCTACTTTTATTTCTTTTACATTTTCAAGAAACGAATAAAAGCCAGATCCACCAAAAACACCAAATTCTGCAGTATATTGTTCCATTTTACCTCCTTTGAAATTTTTTCTTTGTTTAATTATACTATCGCTAAGTAAAAATAAAAATAGCCCCCAAGTTTAAAGGGGGCCAAAAGAAAACAATCTTAATTAAAGTTGAACGCCTGATTCCTCAAGTTTCAAAAGTCTTTCCCACTCTTCATCAACCATCTTCTGCATTTCCTCAATTACATGTTTATTCTCCGGCTTAAAGAGATGCCTAAATCTACCCTGACCTTTCAAGAACTCTTCAATTGGCTTTCTTTCTTTAGGTTTATAATTTATTTTTACTTTGCCGTTTTCAATTTCATAAAGTGGCCAGAAGTTTGTTTCGGCGGCAAGTTTAGAATATTGTATTGTAAGAGAAGGATCATAATGCCAGTTTGTTGTGCATGGCTGGAATACCGCAAGGAATGAAGGTCCATCTACCTCAAAACCCTTCTTTGCTTTATTGTAGAGATCCAGCAAATTGTGAACTGCTGCCTGTGCAGCATAGGGAACCCTGTGTGCTGCAACAATCTCTACGATATTTTTTCTCCATTGTGGTTTTCCAATACTAACCCTACCAGAAGGAACTGTTGTTGTGCTAGCACCGAATGGAGTCGCACCGCTTCTCTGATTACCAGTATTCATATAGCCTTGGTTGTCGTAGACAACATACATGAATTTATGTCTTCTTTCAAGTGCTCCAGAGAGCGCCTGAAAACCAATATCGTAAGTTCCACCATCTCCGCCAATAGCAATTATATTTACATCAGTATCAATCTTGCCTTGCTTCCTAAATGCCCTCAAAGCAGTTTCAATACCCGCTGCAACTGCAGCAGCATTTTCGAATGTTAAATGAATCCACGGAACATTCCATGCAGTAAAAGGATATATAGTAGACGTAACTTCAAGACAACCAGTTGCATTTGCAATAACAACAGGCTTATCTGAGGCAGAAATTATTGTATTTACAATTGGTGGAATTCCACATCCTGCACACATTCTATGCCCTGAAACTAAAGGCTTTTCTTTGGATACGATCTCTTGAATAGTTGCCATATTTACCCCCTTATTCCCTTAAACCAATGTATCTCTGTGTTTGAGAGTCAACATTTCCACTTAGAAGTTCCTCAAACACCTTCTTTATGTCAGTCTTAAATATGTCTCTTCCACCTAATCCATATATATAACTCTGGAGTTTAGGTTTCTTATCAGATTCATACAATGCGTTTCTTATCTCAGAATAAACTGGTGCATATGCACCAAATGCAATGGATCTATCAAGAACACCTACAACTTTAAACCTCTCGAGTGTTTCTCTCATTTCTTTATATGGGAAAGGTCTGAAGAGTTTTGGCTTTATAAGTCCAACTTTATAACCTTGCTCTCTCATTTCATCTACAGCATCCTTTGCAGTGCCTGCGGTTGATGAAAGTGCAACAATAACTGCTTCTGCATCTTCAGTCCGATATTCTTCAAACAATGGATACTTATTTCCTGTAAGTTTCGAAAGTTCCTCACCTACTTCAAGATAAACATCTTTTGCATTATATATTGCTACTTCTTGCTGCCTCTTCACTTCAAAGTAGTAATCAGGAAGCGCAAGCGGGCCAACTGTATAAGGATTCTTTACATTAAGAAGATACCTATCAGGTTTTCTTTCGGAAATGAATTTTTTCACTTCTTCATCTTCAAGTACCTTTACGACCTCAACACCATGGCTTGTGATAAATCCATCCTGCATAACCATCACAGGAAGCAATACATTTGGATGTTCTGCAATTCTCAAAGCAAGCAGCATGTTTTCATACGCCTCTTGAGCATTCTCAGAATATATTTGTACCCAGCCAAGCGTTAACGTTCCCATTGTGTCTGAGTGATCACAGTGAATATTAATTGGTGCAGATAACGCCCTATTTACAACAGGCATAACAATTGGAAGTCTCAAGCCTGGTGCTGCTGCGACAATTTCCCACATAAGAGCAAGTCCTTGCGAAGAGGTTGCACACATTGCTCTTGCACCTGCAGCAGATGCTCCAACAACTGCTGAAAGGGCTGAGTGTTCAGATTCAATTGGAACCATTTCTGTATCTACAACGCCATCAGCAACAAACTGAGCAAAAAATTCAACAATTGGTGTTTGAGGTGTTATTGGATACGCAACAACAACATCTGGGTTTATCTGACGCATCGCCTCGGCTGTTGCCTGGGCTCCAGTTAAAGGTTTAAGCTTTGCCATAATTTCCTCCTACTCTTCCCTTACCATCGTGATACATTTTGTTGGGCACTCTACCGCACAAATTCCACAACCTTTGCAGTAGTCAAAATTTGTCTCAAGTCTTATTGTACCCTTATACACTCTTCCGTTTTTTCCGATTACCCCTTCTTCACTTTTGGTTATTGGAATCGCCATATCTGGACAGTAGGATACACAAATCATACAGTGTATGCAATTTGACGGATCCCAGACAGGTCGGAGACTTCTCCATGAGCCTGTTTTATTTTCAAGTGCAGTTGCAGGTGGTAAGTCTCCTCCACGCATTAATTCTTTCCAACCCTTTTTCTCAGCCATTTTTTGCCTCCTCAAAGCCTCTTTTAAGACCAATTATGTTTTTCTGGACTTTTTCTTCACCAATTTTGTCTAAAAATTCTTCTCTAATTACATCTTCAAGTGTTTCTAATTTGACAATGTTAGTCGCTCTTACAAGTGCACCGAGCATTGGGACATTTGGTGCATCCATCTTAAGCAAATCTAAGGAAATCCCAGTTGCATCCACCGTGTAAATCTTTCCTTTAAATCCGGTTATTTGCCTTATTTCCTCTGGAGTCTTTGTAGTGTTCACAATCAGAACCCCGTTTTCCTCGTCAAGACCTGCTGTGACCGGAATGTTTTTTGCAAGGCCAAAGTCAAATACAAGCACTGCGTCCGGTTGCACTATTGGTTCATGAGTACGGATTTCTTTATCGGAAATTCTTGTATAAGCAACAGTTGGAGCTCCACGTCGCTCAGAACCATATTCTGGGAAAGCCTGTATTGATTTACCTTCTTTGAATGCAGCAAGGGCAAGCATCTGAGAGCCAGATTTTGCACCTTGTCCTGCTCTTCCATGAAATCTTACTTCATAAACACCTTTTTTTGTTTGAACTGCCATCTTTTAACCTCCTTCATAAATTAGGGGGTGGCTTCTGCCACCCTTTACCTTAACCTACCTCCTCAACAGTGATGCTCTGAGTGGGGCAGTTTTCAGCAGCATCCTTGTTGCAATCCGCATCGGAAATTTCAGATATGAAATTTGCTTTTCCATCATCTTCCATCTTCCAGTTTTCCGGACAAATGGAAGCGCAAACTCCACAACCAATGCAGGTGTCTTTGTTAATTGCAACTTTGTACTTTGCCATGTTTCACCTCCACAGTGTAATTATAACATCGTTTGTAAAAAATAGATACATTTTTGTAATGGTTTTAACAAATTTAAGAAAATTTAAAAAATTTAAATTTTATATAGGTTGAAACTATTGTATAATAAATAAAATGAAAAAGAAAATAAATATCGTAAAAATTGCAGTTGTAATTCTTGTATTGTACTTTTTTGTTGAATCGATTTTAAATGCCTTTTATTTTGTAAATAATTATGTCTTACTTCAGAAAAAGAAGCAAGAATTAGAAAGGCTCAAACAGGCGCAACAAGAACTTAAACAAAAAATTGAATATGCAAAAACAGACGAGTTCATAGAAAAGTATGCGCGTGAAAATCTTGGCCTTGCAAAACCCAACGAAACCGTCATTTATTTTAAATTGAGTGATGATTCAAAGGAACAAACGCAAAATTTTTCTAAAAATTTCTTCGAAAACCTCTTGAATCTTTTTAAAAATTAGTTATTATATATAAGCGTATGGGGAACACGGAAGCAACCGGAAGAGTTATAAAAGTGATGCCCTATGGTGCCTTCGTAAAACTCGACGAAGGAAAGGTTGGGTTAATCCATGTTTCTCAACTTACAGAATTAGATGGGACTGCCTTAGACGACCCAATTAAAGAAGGCGACAGAGTTTTAGTAAAGGTAAACGGCAAAGATAAAAGCGGCAAACTTAACTTGATTTTTATAAGAAAGGTTAGCGAGCAGCCTAAAAAAGAAGAGCAGAAGAAAACAGATTTTGAGCATTTATTGAAAAAGTTCCTTAAGGAGTCTCAAGAATCACTTGTAGCACAAAAAAGGCGTATCAAAAGACATAGAGGAGAGGCGGCGTAGCCCAGTGGTTAGAGCATCCGGCTCATACCCGGAGTGTCGAGGGTTCGAATCCCCCCGCCGCCACCATTTTTCAATCAATTTTATCGGGGATATATTCCCACACTTTTACAGGGGTAAAATTAGAAAATCCATAAACATAAACTGGCTTTACTGGATCATTCTTGTTTTTAAACTCTATTCTTCCAGTAATTCCATCATATGAGAGATTTTTTAAGGCATCTTTAATTAGATCTTTATTAAAGGAATTTGCCTTTTTAATTGCCTCAAGAAATAACCCCATTGCATCATAAGCAAGATACGCTTCAATGTTTGGCTCAGTTTTATACATTTCATTGTATTTATTGTAAAATCTAATCCAACATTGATTATCCATTGAATAGTGACTCATATAAAATGCGTTGTATGGCCTATTTACTCTTGCCAAAAATTGTGGTGCATCAACACCATCGCCAAAGATAACAGGACCTACAAAATTTTGCTTTCTTAATTCCATATAAATCATGGACGCATCAACATACAAATCCGGATTAAAAACAAATTGCACTTTCTGTTCAAGCATCTTTTGAATTGGAAATTCAACAGTCACCGGACTTTGGGGATGCGGGTAGAAAGCTACAATTTTTCCTCCTAACTTTTTAAATTCAGTTGCAAACTTCCCCGCAAGATATGATGAATATGGGTCCGAAATATCGTAGAAAACTCCACCAATTCTTAAACCAAGATAGTCATACACAAAATGTGCTGCGGCAATCCCTTGAATGTCATCTGTAAAACAAGACCTAAAAGAGTACTCTTTATTCTTGGTAACCTTAGGGTTCGTTGCAACAGAAGTAATAAATGGTATTTTCATATCCTCGCAAACTTCACTAACAGGAATTGCAATTCGACTAAAAGGAGCACCAACGACACCTATGAAATTATTTCTTAATAAGATTGACCTCAAATCGTGACTAACCGTATCAGGATCCCCTCTATCATCAACCACGTAAATTCTAATTTTTTTACCTAAAATTCCACCACTTTTATTTACTTCCTCACTTTTCATTTTTATTGCATTTACCGTACTTATTCCAAATTCGCTTAAATCAGAACTAATTGGTGCAACAACAACAACTTTTACATAACCGATACATGAAGTAAGAAAGAATACGATAATCCACATGAAAAATACTATTATGGCAATTTTTGAAAATTTCTTTACATTCACCCTCATCTTATTTCTCTCCTTTTTGCTATAATAATTATAGTGTAAATTAAGGAGGTTAAAAAATGTTAAAACTTAAAAATGTTGCAGAATGCTTTTACCCAAAAACTATTGATGATGCAGTAAGCATTTTAAAAGAAAAAGGCGATAAAGCAAAGGTAGTAGGTGGTGGGTTGCATCTTACGGTGTTTCCGAATCCGCAAATTGAGTATCTCATTTTTCTTGACAATCTTGATTTGAATTATGTAAGGGATGAGGGAAAGTATATTTCTATAGGTGCTACAACAACCATCACAGATGCTGCAAATTCGAAAACATTAAATGAGCTTTTTGATGGGAAGTTATCACAATCTCTATCCCTTATTGCATCAGAACTTTTAAGAAATCAAATCACTTTTGGCGGGTCTGTTGCACAGCGTGAGCCTTATTCTGATATTGCTACAATTCTTTTATCACTTGATGCAGATGTAGTTTATTTTGATGGAAGCACACATACAGAAAATCTCAACGACTTTTACAAAAGCGACTTTAGAGAAAAACTAAAGACTGGAATCATAACAGAAGTAAGGATTAAAAAGTTTGATAAGTTATACAAGTTTGGGATAGAGAGACATGTAAGAAACGCAACAGATATTTCCCTGTTAAACATGGCGATGCTTGGAAAAATAGAAGATAATGTCATCGAAGAGATTATTGTTAGTTATGGTTCAAGACCAATGCCAGCAGAACGATTTAGCGCTTTGGAGGATTTTTTAAGAGGGAAAAAATTAGATGAAGTAATCACACAGGTTTACAACTTTGCAAAAGAGCATGCAGACGTAAAAGGCGATGTAAGAAAAGACGAAGCATATAGAAGAGAACTAACTGGAATCTTTGCAAAGAGATTGTTAGAATCGTTTGGGAGGTAGAAATGAAAGTCCACTACAAAATCAACGGAAAAGACTACGAATTTGACATTCATCCGGGAAAAGTACTTTTAGATGTTTTAAGAGAAAATGGCTTCACAGAAGTTAAGGGAAATTGCTATATGGGAACATGTGGAGCATGCACAGTTTTAATAAATGGCACACCAAAAACAAGCTGTACAATATTGGCAGCAAAGATAAATGGAGCAGAAATTACAACAATTAAGGGCATAGGGGACATTCTTAATCCGCATCCACTTCAGAAGGCTTTTGTTGAGAAAGGTGCAGTGCAATGTGGGTATTGCACACCCGGAACTATACTTTCTGCTTACGCTCTTTTAAAGCAAAACCCTAACCCAACTGATGAAGACATAAAAAAGGCAATCGACGGGAACCTCTGTAGATGCACAGGATACGTCCAGCAAATCGAAGCAATAAAATATGCAATCGCACTTTTAAAGGAGGGTAGATAATGGAAAGACAAATTATAGGAAAAAACGTTGAAAAAATAGATGCACTTGCCCTTGCAACAGGACAACCAGTATTCACCGATGATATTAACCTTCCTAATACTCTTCACATAAAATTCCTTTATTCACCTCATGCAAATGCAATCATTGAAGACATTGATACAAGTGAAGCAGAGAAATTGAGAGGGGTTCACATGGTCTTGACATACAAAAATACCCCACAGGTTTACCACACGACAGCAGGACAAGGATGGCCTGAACCATCTCCATATGATACATGTATGTTTAATCAGCATGTGAGGTTTGTTGGGGATAGAGTTGCAGCAGTTGCAGCAGACTCTGAGGAAATTGCGACAGAGGCATTGAAACTTATTAAGGTAAAATATAATGTTCTTCCTGCTGTTTTTACCCCGGAAGAAGCAATGAAGGAAGGGGCACCAATTCTTCACGAAGAAAACCCGCAAGGAGTTTATGACTACAAGAAGAACCTTGTTGCACATATCGAAGTAAAAGCAGGCGATATTGAAAAAGGTTTTAAAGAAGCAGACGTTGTTGTTGAACACACCTTTGAAACACAATTTGCACAGCACTCTCCCATAGAAACCCATGCAACAATCTCATATCTTGACGAGAATGGGAGAATTGTGATAAGGTCTTCAACGCAAGTGCCATTTCATGTAAGAAGAATAGTTGCACAGGTTTTAGGTATCCCTGTATCACAAATAAGAGTAATAAAACCAAGAATTGGTGGTGGCTTTGGAAGTAAGCAGGAAATTATCCTTGAAGAAGTCTGTGCATTTGTAACAATGAAAACAGGACGCCCCGCAAGAGCGGTATATTCAAGGGAAGAAGAATTCATCTCTTCAAGAACTCGACACCCAATGAAAATTACAGTTAAAATTGGTGCAAAGAAAGATGGAAAGTTTACCGCAATAAGAATGTATGCTTTAAGCAATACAGGGGCATATGGAACACACGGACTTACTGTTGCGTCAAATACAGGGTCAAAAACTCTTCCTCTATATAACAAAGCACCTAATGTTGAATTTGTTGCAGATGTAGTTTATACAAATTTACCCGTGCCAGGAGCATACCGTGGGTATGGTGCAACCCAAGGTTACGCTTGTCTTGAGCAAACAGTTGATATGGTTGCAGAAAAACTTGGTTTAGACCCTATTGCAATAAGGAAAATAAATCACATAAGAAAAGGTGAAACTTCTCCCATATTTGAGGCCCTTGGCGAAGGAAGAGAAGGCGTAGTCCAATATATTGAAAGTGAAGCAATTGATAAACTTCTTGAATTAGGTGCAAAAGAGATTGGCTTCTATGAAAAGTGGGGTAAGAAAATAAGAAATGGCTCAAAGGTTCGTGGTGTTGGAATGTCATTACATATGCAAGGCTCAGGAATACCAAAAATTGATATGGGTTCTGCAACAATGAAGTTAAACGAAGACGGTTCTGTTAACGTGTTATACGGTGGGACTGATATTGGAACAGGTCTTGACACAGTTGTTGCTCAAATTGTAGGAGAAGTACTTAGTATTGACCCCAAAAAGGTCATCGTATATCCTTCGGATACAGACATAACACCATTCGATAAAGGCGCATACGCATCATCTGGAACATTTATCTCAGGAAGTGCAGTATATAACACTGCCTTAAAACTTCGAGATCAAATTCTCGAGGTAGCAAAAGAGATGTTTGGTGAACAAGATAGCAAGGATTACATTTTAAAAGATGGATTTGTGATTTCTGAAAGAAGTGGCAAGCGTGTAAGCCTTTCGGAGATGGCATATGATACATTCTATGTAAAGAAACAAAAACAAATTATGGCAGTCGGTTCTTTTGTCTCTGAGTCGTCGCCTCCACCATTTGCAGCACATTTCGTAGAAGTTGAAGTTGACGAAGAAACGGGTATTGTAACACCAATTAAATATGTTGCAGCAGTTGATTGTGGAATTGTTATAAACCCCGAACTTACAAAAGGACAGATTATTGGTGCTATCGTAAATGGCATTGGGTATGCACTTACTGAAGAATACAAATTCGGTGAAAATGGTAAGGTGTTAAATCCAAACTTTATGGAATACAGAATTCCTTCCTCACGTGACATCCCAGAAATCGTGCCAATTCTTGTTGAAACATACGAGCCAACAGGACCGCTTGGTGCAAAATCTGTTTCTGAAATTAACATCAATGGAGCAATCCCTGCAATAGGAAATGCAATCTATGATGCAATCGGTGTAAGAATCGGAAGTTCTCCATACACTCCAGAAAAAGTTTTAAAAGCCCTAAAAGAAAAGAATAAATAAAAAAGGGGGCTTTAAGCCCCCCTAAATCCTTTATATCTTTCTAAATGTTTCCATTACCCACTGCTCAATTTCATCACGTAGTTTTCGAACACGCTCCATTATTTCCTCATCGGAGCCTGTAAATGTACTTGGATCTTCAAATCCTTTATGAATGTATTGGAGTGCCCCTGGAAAGTATGGGCATTCTTCTTTTGCTTGATCGCAAACAGTCACAACATAGTCAAATCTTTTTCCTTTAAACTCCGTAACAGACTTTGTCTTGTTATTTGATAAGTCAATCCCAATTTCTTTCATTGCTCTAACTACATATGGGTTAAGAGTACCTGGATGAGTGCCCGCTGAAAATGCCTCAAATCTTTCGCCATAAAGTGCATTCAAAAACGCCTCTGCCATTTGCGATCGTGCAGAATTGTGTGTACAAACAAAAAGTACTTTTAGTTTCATTCTTTAACCTCCCAAAAGATTTTAACAAACGTGGAACAAATCTCAAATAAAATTATCTAATATTCATAAAAATTAATAAAATATATATGGGGAGGCGTAAAATGAAAAAAGTCATAGTCTTTGCAATTATCATTACGCTTGTTTTAACAAGTTTGGTGGTCTTTTTTTATTTTACATTACAAGGGAAGAAACAAGGCACATCAAACAATGGGGGAGTAAATCAAACAGGAGAAACCAGTGAGCAAAAAATTGAATTTTTGATGGCAAAATCCTTTGAAACAGAAGAAGTAGCCATTGAGTTCCCAATAAATGCACAGGCTAAACAATACGAACTCCCACTTGATCTTACGAAGATTCAAAACCTAAAGACAATTTCAGGAAAAATTACAATACCCGAAAGTGCAATTGCCTTACTTAAAAAGAATGGTTTTGTTGTGATAGACACACCAAAAGAGATTGCAGATTTAAAACTATCTACGAGATACATTCAGTATCCAGAAACAATTTCACCAAAGGAGGACTTTTATTCATATTATCTTGCACTTGAAACAAAAGAGCTCCCTAAATATATTACGGCAGATTCGATTCTTCATTTTTACCATATTTTCTTTGAAAAAACCCTAAAGGATTTTGAGAACAATGTATTTAACCAATATATCAAAGATTTAACTCACTATTTTTACAACGAAAATTTAAAAAGATACAACAGCACTTCTGATCCAATAATTAAAGATGTTGCAAAAAGGAATCTCGCATTCTTTGGTGTTGCAGAACTTCTTCAAGATGAAAATTTCAAAGTTGATGAAAGTGTAAAAGACCAAGTTAAGCAAGAATTACAGTTAATAAATGCTCACAGAGGTTTTGACTATTCCAAAATATTCTTTTATAAGGAAGATTACTCTCAATACGTGCCAAGAGGACATTACACCGAAAACGAAGCTCTTAAATCATATTTTAAGACACTTATGTGGTATGGGAGAATGACTTTTCTTTTGAATGGCTCACGGTACATCGAACCTGGTCAATCGGAGTGCGGACCATACGATGCAATCATATCCGAATATGATGCAAAAATTCAAACCCTCCAAGGATTAATTATTGCTTACGATTTTCTAAGGTCAAACGAAGCGCAGAATAAATGGTCAACCATGTATGAAATTACATCATTCCTTGTTGGATTTTCTGATGATATTACACCTTACGAATATGCAAGCGTTTTAAACAAATTTCTTACTGAAAACTCAAAAGAAAGTGATATATTAACGAAATTTGATGAAATAAAAGGAGAACTTCAAAAATTAAAAGATCCAATGATTTATAGCGGTCTCGGTGAATGCACTATGTCTACGCCTTGCCCTCCTCTAAGTAAAGATGACTTAGACAAATTAAAAGAAATAAATTTAAGACTCCTTAAAGAAACAAAGGGAATGAGATTTCTTGGGCAGAGAAATACTATCGATTCGTATTTATTTTCAAGAATCGTATCGCCTTTTTCGGGAGAATATACAGGTCCAAAAACGCCACTTCCAACAAAAGATCTACCTTTTACCTATACGTGGTTTGATAAGTACAACGATGCAACTGAAAATCGCCCTTTTACTTGGGTAAAAACATATATTGAGTTTTGCAATAGTGGAAGAGAAGTGAAAGCCTTCCCAAGAGGCCTCGATCTTATGGCACTTCTGGGCTCAGATAGAGCTTATGAAATCTTGAAAAAAGAGGGTGACACAAATTATTCGGATTATAATAAGATGTTTAATGAACTTAAAACCTATGTCCAAAATTTACCCAAAGATGAATGGAATAAAACGCTCTACAATAAATGGCTTTCAGTTCTTACAACCCTTTTTTTAAATAACACACAAGGGCTCCCAACGTTTATGAAAACAAGCGCCTACTCTGATAAACTCCTTCAAACTGCCCTCTCCTCTTGGACAGAGCTAAGACATGATACAGTTCTCTACGTAAAACAGAGTTATACAATGGCAGAAAAAGGAGAAGGTGGTCCGGAAGAGAAACCATATCCCGGATACGTTGAGCCTATACCTGAATTTTATGTAAAACTTCTTGAATTAACCCGCCTTACAAAGAATGGGCTTATAAGAATTCAAGCACAAACAAATGACCAAAATTTAATAGATACAATAGAGCGAAAGAAATATTCTCTTGAACAATTAGACTCACTTCTCCAAAGGCTTCTTTCAGTTGTAAAGAAAGAACTTGAAAATACACCTCTTGATGATACCGATTACTACACAATTAAAGGTATTGGAGAATACTTCGATTCGTCCATGCAAATGCTTTTTTCTGGAGAAACAGATATTGACCTTATAAAGCCAACCATTGTAACTGATGTTCATACTGATGGAAATACAAAACTTGCAGTTGAGGAAGGACTTGGCTATGTTAATACAATTATCGTTGCATGTCCCGACGACAAAGGCAACATCTACCTATCAATTGGACCTGTTTTTTCTTATTACGAATTTAAGTATCCAATAGAAAATAGGCTTACAGACGAAGAATGGAGGACAATGCTTAAGAATGGGAATGTCCCTCCAAAGCCAAAATGGGTAAGCAACTTTTCAAATTAATTGTAATTTTAACAATTCTATGGGTTTTGGTTGTTGCACTAAACCCATCTAATGCTATTGCACCAGAAATTAAAGAGCCTGTTATAATAGGCGGTGTTGTTCCACACCATCTGGTTGCAGAAGATGTAATGATTGACTTCTACAAAAATGTTTCAACCAAGGTAAAGCCCGATGTAATAGTTTTACTTTCCCCAGACCACTTTGGAAAATGTGCCTCAATGGGTGCTTCTTTTATCACTGCTAACTCACAATTTCTTGAGCTAAATATAGCAACTGATAAAATTAACAAATTGAGGAGTCATTTTAATATAATTGAAGATAATGCTTCAATTTACCTTGATCATGGCATTGAAAATCACATACCTTTTTTAAATAAGTATTTCAGAAATAGCAATGTTTTGCCAATTCTTGTAAGCCAAAACGTTACATTGAATATTGCAAAAGAATTTTCCGATATTCTAAATAAGATCCTTCCATATAATTCACTTATCATCGCAAGTGTAGATTTTTCGCATTATCTTCCAAAATCAATAGAGAATGTGCACGACCAAAAAAGTTTAAGGGTACTTTTAGACTTTGAAGAAAACGAATTTCCAAAAATCGATGTTGACTCATGGCAAAGTCTCTATATTTTAAGGAGTTTTTCATTAAAAAGAGGCTATGGAAAATATGAGATTCTTTCCCACAAAAATACACAGGACTACTCAAATGATTACCTTGCAAGTTCAACCTCATACGTAAGTTGTATCTTTGAAAAAGGGGAAATTCCCACTCAAAATGATAAACCCCTAACACTTTCATTTGTGGGAGATATCATGCTTGATAGAGGTGTGTATCAAAAAATCCTATCAAATTCGTATTTTTATCCATTTTATCATATTGAACAGGCATTTCGAGGATTGGATTACGTGGTAGGCAATCTTGAAGGACCAATTACATACAAAAAGGTAAATTTTCCAAGGGATTCTCTCCGTTTTTGTTTTGATAAAGGTGCATTACAAACACTTCTTTACGCACACTTCAACGTTGTATCATTATCAAATAATCACACAGACAATATGGGAAACAAAGGCCTCCAAGAAACAAAAGAAATTTTAGAAAGCGGAAATATCGAATACTTTGGCGAGCCGTGGGATTTTAAAAATTCAAAAATTTTTAAAGGAAATGGAATTGTCATTGTTGGATTTAATGCAACATATCCATTTAAAATTGGCGAAGTTAAGGATTGGATAAGAAACACCAAAGAAACACACAAAAATGACTTCTTAATCCTGTTTATGCACTTTGGCGAAGAATATATCCAAAAGAGTACTTCTTATGACTCTTACCTTGCACATACACTTGTAGACGCAGGTGCAGACCTCATAATAGGAAGCCACCCACATGTGGTAAAGGATATTGAACTTTACACCTCGGAAAAGCGGAAAATAAAAACACTTATTTTTTACTCACTTGGCAATTTTATATTTGACCAGTACTTCTCATATGAAACACAAGTTGGCTTGATGCTCTTTATAACAAAAATAGGTAAAAATTTTCAATTTGTGTTGGAGCCTATTACACTATATCAATCACAACCAAAATTAATGAGCGAAAAAGAAAGAACAACTTTCCTTACGGAACTTGCAAATATGTCGAGTAAAGATCTCAAAGAATCAATTAAGAATGGAATTATTAATTTAACAATTAATTATTGAATCCTTGTCAAATTTAGGGGGCTTTTGCCCCCTATTAAACTATACCACCTCAAATTTGTAAGGTTCTATGTAGTTTCCGAATTTTGATTGTGCTTCTTTTAGCCTTTTTTCTTCCTCGTCATAGAGTTCAAAAACACGGGCAGGCACAAATTTTAAGTCAGAATAAATTTTTCTAAGTCTTTCAATCTTCGATAGGTTTTCATTTACTCTCAAGGTAAATTGTTTTACATACTCATCTTCGGTATAATCCTTACCAAGATATTGTTTAAAAAGCACTTTTAAGTCCTCATAAAGCGGCATAAAGCCAACAGGTGTTTTAAGCACACGAACTTCACCGTGAACTCTTTTTTCCATCCACTTTAACCACACCTTTTTATCATTCTTATCGTTGAGGAATCGCCCGTTTTCATCTTTCAAGAAGTAATTAACCCCGAAAATCTTAGGCACCTTTTTAAGCTTTTTTCCGAATTCAAGGTTAATTTCAATGTACTTTCCAATCGGGATTGAAAGAAAATCAAGGTTTGACATAGGATTAAATTCCCTTACACCAACTTTCCCTAAGGTTGCAGCGGTTGTTTCCGATTCAATCGAAGCACCTTTAAGCACAATTCCATGTTCCCAATCAAACGCTTCGCAAACAGGATTCCATGTGTCGGAATCTCTTCCACCGTAGATAATCCCCGAAACTTCAACGCCATTGGGATTGTGTAAGTTTTCATCGACATTCTCAAGGATTTCAAGATGAAGGGTAAATCTTGCATTCGGGTGCGATGGTGGAATTTCATTTCCTTTCTCATCTTTCTTTCCCCTAAACCATTCTCCAGAGTGGTTTATTCCTCTTTCAGGAATAGAGCCATCGTGCGCTACCCAATAAACAGATCCTTCATCATAAACTAAAACATTCGAGAAAATTATTTCATTTGGTGTGTGAAGCGCTTTCCATTGGATTGGATCATCCTTCGAATTTATACCCTGAATTATGCCGAACATTCCTTTTTCGACATTAACTGCCTTTGCAACACCGTTAATTTCTCTTATGTAGGAAATATCATCACCAACAATACGCTCCCCTTTAAGCATCGCAGTAGAAGTTTTACCACACATAGAGGGAAATGCACCTGCAAAGTAAGAAACCCTTCCGTTTGGACCATTTACTCCCATAAGGAGCATATGTTCTGTAAGCCATCCTTCAAGTGATGCTCTTTTTATTGCAAGACGCATTGCCAATTTTTTAAGGCCAATTGTATTGCCACCATACTGCGTATTACATGAATAGACAATTTCGTCTTTTAGGTCAATGTAGACTCTCCTTTTGTCAAGATTTTTTGAAGTCTTCCTCTCATCAAGTTCGCCTTCAGAGTGGACAAATTTAAAAAATCGCGTTAAACTTCTTCCCTTCCTTAGAAATTCATTATAGCCTTGTCTATAGAGGATATTCTCGGAGTGTGCAACATATGGTGAGTCAGTAAGTTGTATGGCAGGGATAGTAAAGGGCGAGTTTTCAGGTCCAAGTACATAAAAGAGAACATACATTGTCCTACCAAACATAATGTTTCTCAAAATCTTGTGCACTTCTTCTGTAAGAAGTTTTCTATCCCCAGTTTCAATAACTGGGTCAAGATACTCTCCTTCATCTAACAAAATCTTTGTGTTCCTTTTGTCTCTTCCCTGATCGTAATAGGAATCAAAATGAACCGTGTGCCCTTTAATTTTTAAAGGCATCTCTTCCCCATCTTCAAGTGCCTTTTTCCTAATAAAGTTAATGTCCTCAGGACTTCCATCTGAAACAAAAATGCTTTTCGGATTACATAAAGAAACATACTTTGAAATAAATTCAAGAACCGTTGGATTTTCAATTGCTTCTAACTTTTTAAGGCTTACTTCGTCTAATTTTTCCTTTAAAATGTTTTCCATCCTACCTCCTTACAGGATATTTTAGCATAAACTTACCAAATTAAAAATTTAAAAATTTAAAATAAGTCTAAAGCACTTAGTTTTAATATGCCTTCTTTAAAAATAAAATCATATTTAAGCGTAGATAAGCGAATTTTTGTTCTAAGTAGTTTAACCCATTTTAGTTTTTTTTAACGCTCTAAATCGATTAAAATGCACGGTATTAATCAAGCAATAGTGCGGCCTTAACGATACTTCCTTGATTCTTTTGCTTTCATTCCTTAGATAACTTCTGCATAAATACTTGGTTTGTTAGAGGTCCACTTTTTACAAAGACCTAAAATTTTACTTAGAAAAGTTAAAATCTATAATATTTTTCGATATTTCTTGAAATAGTGTAAAATAAAATATGAAACTTATAATTGCATCAAACAGGTTGCCAGTTTACGCAGTAAAAGAGGGTGATTCTTTAATTTTCAAGCAAAGCCCAGGTGGGCTTGTTCAAGGTCTTTCTGCTTCAATCGGCACAATCCTTGAGATTACAGAAAGTAAAGATTATTTTTGGATTGGTTGGCCTGGAGAAACAATCGAAGAAGTTAACCAAGAGCGTGTCTACGAATATCTTTTAAAAACCCTCAACGCTATACCCGTTTTTCTTTCAAAAGAAGAAATGGAAAAATTTTACCTTGGATTCTGTAATAGCACCCTATGGCCCATTTTCCACTCATTCCCGAGCTTCGCAAAATTTAAACGGGATGAATTTGAAAGATACATTGAAGTTAACAAAAAATTTGCAGAAACAGCCCTAAAAATTCTTGACGACGATGATTTACTTTGGATACACGATTACCATTTGATGCTTCTCCCATCATTCATTAAAAAGGAAAAACCAAATGTATTAGTGGGTTTTTTCTTACATATCCCTTTTCCTCCTTATGAAATATTTAAACTCATGCCCAAAAATATGAGAGAAACAATTCTTGAAGGCGTATTAAATGCAGACCTTATAGGCTTTCACACGTATCAATATCAGCAAAATTTCATAAAAACAGTTAGAAGCATTTTCTCCATAGAGCATGATATAAAAAATATCTACATAGACGGAAGACGGATTCGAACTGACGTTTTCCCGATAAGTATCGACTTTGATAAATACAACAAGGCAGAAGAACTGCCTGAAATAAAGAAAAGAGTTGCAGAACTTAAAAATCTATCACACAACTCAAAAGTTGTCCTTTCTATAGACAGACTTGATTATTCAAAAGGCATAGTAAACAGGCTCTTTGCAGTTGAACGATTCCTCGAAAAATATCCCGAGTTTCATAAAAATGTTTTATTTATCGTAGTTGTAGTACCGTCACGGATTGGTGTTGAAAAATACAATGAGACTAAGGAATATATTGATTCGCTAATAGGAAAAATAAATGGAAGGTTTAGCACTATCGATTGGTCACCAATTCAGTACTTATTTAAAAACCTTCCTTTTGAAGAACTTGTCCCGCTTTATATACTTGGAGATGCCCTTCTTGTAACTTCTCTTGCAGATGGTATGAATCTGGTTTCAAAAGAATACATTGCAGCAAATCCAAAAGGAGCACTTATCCTAAGCGAATTAACTGGTGCAGCTGAAGACCTGAGAAGAGCATTTATCATAAACCCAAACGATATTGAAGGCATTGCTGATACTTTGAAAGAAGCACTCTCTTTAAGTAAAGATGAACTTTTCGAGAGAAATAAGATTATGGTTGAATATCTTAAGAAAAACGATATAAAAAAATGGACGACAAGTTTTCTCGAAGAACTATCGCAATGTACCCCCACAAAAAAGCCCATCTACCTTGATGAGAAAAATATAGAGGAACTAAAAAATCAGTTTTTACATGCAAAAAGAAAAGCAATAATTCTCGATTACGATGGAACTCTTGTAGGTTTCGATGTTGACAGATCAAAAACATTGCCATCAAAAGAAGTTTTAGACCTTTTAGACGGAGCTTCTCGTAAGGGTATATTCGTTGCAATTTCAAGCGGAAGAACAAAAACAGACCTTGATAAATTCTTTCCTAAGGGAAATTTCACTCTCATCGCAGAGCGCGGCGCATTCATAAAAGAAAAGGATAAAGATTGGGAGAAGACCTTTGAATGGGTTGACGCATCTTTCAAAAAAGATGTTTTAAAAATCTTAACTCTATATAAAGATAGAATTCCCAACTCGTCAATTGAAGAAAAAGAATTTTCGATAGTTTTTCATGTAAGAGCATCTCCAACAGATACAGCAGAACTTGCATTGAGAGAAATGCTTGACATACTCATCCAACTTACCGCTCAGACAAACGCTTATGTAACAAAGATAAACAAAGGCATAGAAATAAAAGCACAAGAGTTAAACAAAGGTATCTTTGTTTCACGCATTGCAAAAGAGGGCTACGACTTTGCAATTATTGCAGGCGATGATTATGTTGACGAAGAAGCATTCAAGGTTGGCAACAAATATGGATATTTTACATTAAAAGTGGGAAGTGCGGTATATACCAAAGCAAAATATTTTGTAAACTCACCTGAGGAATTATTAAAAATCCTCAAATTACTTTCAAAATCGCTTGAAGAAAAACCAAAAGAGCACAAACTCTCCTTTATCGATTACATAAAAAGTCTTTTCAAAATATAGGATTTAAGGGCTTCTCAATTTTTTATTTAATCTTTCATCTTGTAAATGTTTTTTTTAAAAAAAGTGGTAAAATAAAATGAGGGGGTGATAAAAATGAAAAAATTGTTAGCCTATTTTTTGTTAATTTTGTTTATTTTTATTACAACATTCCCAACACTTGCAATAAGCTCAAACGGAGGAAAGCAAGAATTTTCAGCAACTGACATTGAGATCGTAAAGAAGTTAGAAGTTAAAGGAAAGCCTACTTCAGGAAAACCTGCAACAGCCGTTGCAACAGGTATAATTGGTGAACCTTGTGCAGGTAATAAATACGCAATAGTCATTGGCATAAATGATTACCCTGGGACATCGAATGACCTCAACTTTTGTGTTGCAGATGCGCTTAGCATGAAAGAAGCACTCACCACAAAATATGGCTATGAAACAACGAACATCTATTTAATAACTGATAGTGATGCAAATAGAACAAACATTACAAATGCAATAACTTCACTAAGATACACCGTCCAAAACAATGATGAGGTGTTCTTCTTCTTTAGCGGGCACGGAGCAAAAGGCAAGGCAAACGACGGCGATAAAGAGAATATTGATGAATCCATTGTTATTTGGGGAGATAATGGTAATTTTGACTACCTATGGGATGGGGAATTAAAAGACTTATTCAACGGTTTTAAAACTAATAGAATCATTTTTGCATTTGACTCATGCCTTTCAGGCGGAATGACCGATCTTGCAAGTGGAGGCAGGATAATCAATATGGCTTGTTCTGAATCAGGCGTAAGTTACGAATTTTCAGACCTCGGACATGGACAATTCACATATTATTTTGTAGTTCAAGGGATGCTCAACGGATTGGCGGATACCAATAAAGCCGATGGCAGTGTTACTGTTGAAGAAGCATTTGATTACACGGCTTCGAATTGCATTTATCAAAAGCCAACAATTTCAGACCAATTCACAAACGATCTACTTCCGTAATTAAAGAGCCCTGCTAAATTCAGCAGGGCTAAAAACATTTTTAAGAGAGGTATTTTAACAATCGAAATAGAGTTCAATCTCATATGAATAAGGATGTCCATTTAAATCTGCTACATCCTTAGTTTTGCTTTTGATCCACGTATTGAGAAACTAAACCCCTAAAATTCCATCTTTTATGAGGTGATTGTTATCCTTTGATATGTTTGAAAGTGCTTATTCAAGAGATCTTAGAAGTAGTATTGCACTTTCCTTGTTGTCGAGATTCCTTATTGTCGAGATTTTTTGTCGTAAGGCGCGTTATAATAGACAGACATTACGATGTGTTTATATATTGGGGTGAAATAAGTCAAAAGAAAATTCTACAATCTGACTACTTCACCTTTGGTTATAAGCGAAAGGAAGGTGAGCATGTAATCTCTTAAATGCCTTGTGATAAGGAAGTTATTTCTTATGTGTTCTCTGCCATTTCTTCCAAGATTATAGGCAAATTCTGGTGCCTGGATAAGTTGTTTTATCCAATAAGCGGTGCCTTCGACAGTTAAAGTTAGAATTCCTGAATACTTATGCGTTATTTGGAGGGGAATCCCACCAACAGCAGAGGCAATAACAGGTTTTGCTTTCCAAAGCGCCTCTGCAACTGTAAGGCCAAAACCTTCCCTTAACGATTTTTGTAGAACTACCGTTGATCCTCTTTGAAGTGCATTTATTTCAATATCCGATCCTGGTGGAAGAAGAAGCACATGTATGTCGGGATCAGAAGATGCCCTATCCATTACCTCATTTAGAACCTTCTCCCCCTCTGGGTCGTCATTTGCTCCACCTCCTGCAAGAATCAATTGGCAATCAACATGTTTCTTTACAAGTTTATATGCTTCTATTACACCAACAGGATCCTTCAAATAATCAAACCGTGAGATTTGAGTTATTATTGGCCTACTTCGGTCAATTTTAAATCGTTCAAAAACCTCATTAATTTCGTTTCCTGTTAATTCCCTATTCTTATCGCTTAGAGGATCAATCGAAGGTGAAATTAAAACTTGCGGAATTGATAGGCTTCTTGCAAAGGCAGGCGCTGAAAACACCGCTAAATCATAATTTTCAATATAATTTTTCAAAAATTGCCACACATTTTCCTTTGGATTTGAAAAGTCTATATGACATCGCCAAAGCCACTTGCTTTTAAACTCTTTCCTTTTCTCAACAAGAGCAACAGGCTGTGGATCATGGACAAATATGATGTGAGCATTACCATCCAAAATTGAAAAATTTTCCCTGTCAACTTCAAGAAAATATTCAAACTCTTCTTTGGTTATTTCTATATCTACTCCGTGTAGGGCATTATGCATTTTCTTCGTTATCGTGAAAAACCTGTCATTTCCTTTAATTACATCCCACAACGCATTTATGCCAAGCTCTTTTAAAAGTGGAACCATTCTTGTCAGGATCTCCGCAACACCGCCACCAACTGCTGTTGAATTGATATTTTGAATCACCTTCCCTTGAAGATGTTTCGAGATAGAGTATAGTTCATCCACAACCTCATTAGAAACTACGCTTCTATAATCGTCTATTTTAGCCATATACATACTCCGAAACCAATCTTATCAATTTATTTCGCAATCCTTCAAGTGTGTAGGTGTAAGGGTCAATTCTCGAAATCTCGTCTGCAAGTTCTTTTTGCCCTAAACTTTCTCTCAGCCATATTGAAAAATCGTTTTCTCCTTTTCCAAGCATAAGGCGAGACTGGAACATATGAAAGTAAACTGATCGAATGGGTATAACTCGGAGAATTTCAACAAACTCTTTAAGGTTTGATGCTTTCTTGCCTGAATTTGTGATAAATATGTGTGAATACATAAAGTGAAATTCCATTCCTGGAGGGCATGTCCTCGAATTGTTTCTACTCATGTTTTCTTCTATTACTCTAATGATTTTCTCTTTTATTTCACGAATAGACTTACACTCTATAAGGTCAATCGCCGCAAGTTTTTCGGAAACAAGTCTATCAAGTAGAATATTTGAAACCCAGTAAGCAAAATCATTTGGAGGTTCTGGAGAAATATATTGGTGTTGGATAAGGAATCTATGAGTATGATAGAAAATTGTTGCATCACTTGATGCCTTAATACCTTCAAGAAGTTCTGAAAGGTTCTTGGCCCTTCTTCCCGTAAGAAAAACAAGCTCGCTACTTGTTAAAAATTCAAAATATTCACCCATATGTTTACCTAAAAATAGTATAGCAAGAAATTTTAAATTGAGGAAAAGTCGCCTTATCTAAAAATTTTAAAAATATTTGAAAATTGTAAAATATCAATCAAAAAATTAAAAGAAAGGAGGTCCTTTACGCAATGTTCTTTTGGAAAAGAAACACTCTAACAGAAAAGGAAAAATTGGAGTATGAAACATTGGTTAGAAATAGAGAGCATGCAATTGAACAAGGAAATAACAGAATGAATTTTTTGTGGTTAATTTTAGGCGGTGCGATATATATTTTTGCAACGACATTGATAGAGTTTACTAAACAACTTAAAGAAGCAAATCCTTATTTGTTTTTTCTTGGCCTCTTACTTGTTGTCTCATCAGGAATTGCCTACTTAGTTTCAACTGACATGGATAATACAAGAAGGACAAGTCGTGCAATGAAAAATTTTTGGGAAAGCAAGCTTAACGAATTTGAAGCAAAACATTCAATCAATGCATTTTCAGATATACCTGAATTAAAATTTTCTTCAAAAATTGAAACTTATAAAAAGTATGGGATTAATGTTCCAATTAAAGATTTTTAAATTTTGTGGGGATTGAGCTCATTGTCATTTATTTTACTGGTTGCCTTTCTAGTTTCTGTGATTGGTACTTTCAAATTTATGACATTAAAACTAAAAACAACCTTTAATTTCAATTTTTTAAAAGGTTTTAATTTATATTTTTTCAAGATTTTCGAGATAGATCGTCAAACAGGTGTGAGTTATATTATAATTTTCGTTCTCGCTCATTATATTAGGAATTTACTCCATATGAATTTATCTAAAAAAATAGAATTTTTTTATGTTGGAATAGTATTACTTATCTTGCGTGCTTGTGTATATTCTTTAATATATAGTTCTCTAAATTTTCTTTTATTAGATTTTCTTGCACTTTTATTTTTTGTCTCCCAATTCCTCTCGCTCTTAGAATATAAAAAAGAAGAGGGTTTTGCACACGGAAAAATAGAAGAATACTTGAAGGATTCCATTCGATTAGAAAACTATGGTTTCAAAAACGGCACCATTACGGAAGAAAAGCCTTTTAACAGAGATGCATACTGTATCGCACAAATTGGAAATTCATGTCCCTACTTATTTGATAACCTTAAGATAACAGTAAATTTTACGAATGATGTTTTAGATCCTGAAAAAATTGCTATAATAGACTCGCAAATTGAAAAACTATTTAGAATAACAAAAATTTCATCTAATAAATTAACTATTTTAACAAATTTAGCACCTTTTGAACACAGAAGAAAAATTTTCGTCCCTAAGAATATATTCAAAGATCCCTTAAATGAGAAAGAATTAATTGAAAGTATAGAAGTAGAATACTATGATTACAAAATTAAACTATACTCCGATCTTTAGAAGGATCGGCATTTACAAATTCGAACCGCCACCTTCTATTTTTCCCACGCTCGTTTCAGGAAAAATACGTGCCTAATAAGTATAAACATTTCCAGGATGAATAGACGACCTTTTTAAAGTCGCAAAAGGGAGGAGAAGGAAGCACTGAACTTATGAGAGGAATTGACTTCCTTAGGATAAAGCACAAGCTAAGAATTATAATGTGGTATTACTATGCTGAGTTGAAAAATTATTTTGTCCTTGGCTACTGTAATAAGACTGAAAAACTAACGGGCTACTTTGGAAAATATGGAGATTCAGGTTCTGATATTGACACGATTGCTGGACTTTATAAAACTCAAGTGAGAGAAATTGAAGATTTGTTGTTGTCCCATATGAAATAATAAGCAAATCTCTTGCCCCCTGACATTATGCCAGGAATGACTGATGAATTTGCGCTTCAAATGTCTTATAAAAAATGATACTATTCTCTATGCCCTTAAAAACCAAATTGAAGAAGATAGATTGATTAAAGAAGGAATAAAAAAAGAGGAAATTGACTATATCAAGACTCTTTTTCATGTTGCGAAGCCCAGGAGAGAAATTCCGCCATTTCATTCGGTTGATACTTAATGGTTTTAAAGAGAATTTGAAAATTCGCACCAAACAACTTGACAAATTTAGCAAAAATTATGTACGTAAAATAGTAACTATCTTCTAAAAAAGGGGGTAGGCACCGCCTCTCAAAATAGTTACTTCATAAATTAATTGCTCTAGTGCCAATGTTTTCTTATATTTCAAGTAGTAATTATTTTCGGTTATTATTACCCTCCACTCTTCAAACAACTTTACATAAATTACTTGACAATTTTTAGATTTTGCCTATAATATATTTGTTTTCAAACATGACTTTCAGTAATCCTCCGAAAAGATAATAAGAAAGGAGGTGAATTTCATGAAACGGGTAGTATCAGTAGTACTTTTGTTCCTTTTCCTATTACCTAATTTTCCTGTTCCTAAACCAACAACTATCAAATCGGTTTCAACTTCTATCTTTTATGACTTCGTTTCAAATGCTTCCAGTGCAAGTTGGAGTAGTGGTGCAGGAACTCTTCCTTTTCCAGGTTCTGATTCAGACTCTCGTGGTTTTGCTCTTTTCCGAACACAAATAACTCTTGAAGATAACAAGGTATACTCTAAAGTTCTTGAAACCCACCCGCAATGGGTGGACACTGGTTGGATACAAGGCATCTATCCCCAGATTACAATTCCCAATAACTCAAAACTTAATATCAATGTTGGATTTATCAAAGGCGCAACTAATTCTGACGGAGTAATTTTCCGGGTCTACTTTCAGCAGGGGCAAACTCGCCAAACATTAATTGAGCAACGAGCATTCTACGATGGGCATCTTGATTCTGTTAGTTTCGACTTGTCTTCCCTATCTCACAAAACAGGTAACTTTATTCTCTATGTCAATGCTCTAAAAGGTTCTGGTCAGGACTGGGCTGTATGGGCAACTGCTAACATAGAACAAACTACTGTTTCTTTATCAGATCTTACAATAACAGATATTAGAAGAAGTGGTTCTACAATCTGCTATACGATTAAGAATATAGGTGATACATCAGTTGGAAGTCCAAATCAACTTGTAACTTATTACACTGCGCTTTTTATTGATGGAACATTGAAAGCACAAGATCAACTGAATGCAATTTTGCAACCAGGGCAGAGTATTGATCGTTGCTTCAATTTTCAATACTCTATGTCAGGTACAGAGGACATCATTAGGGTTTGTGCTGATTATCAGCAAAATGTGACAGAGAAGGATGAGTCAAATAACTGCAAAGAAGTAACCTGGAAACAGGAGCTTCCAGACTTAACAGTCACAAAGATTTATTGTGCAGGCGATAACCAAGTTACATTTACTATTGCAAACATAGGCACTGCCCATATACCTGCAGGCTCAGATGGGATAATAGATGTCTATGTTGATGGAACAAAGTCTACCTGGTTAAAGATATCAACCGTTCCTACTTCATCCACAGGTGGTAGCATTTATTACGCAGGCGGAACAAGCACCTTCCTTATCTCTACAAAGATTACAAAGCCCTGTGTTGTTAAAGTAGTTGTTGATTCCGGAAATACAATTGCTGAATCAAATGAAACAAATAATACAATGGAAGCAAAGGTTGAACCGTGTATCCCTAAGCCTGATCTAACGGTTTCAAAAATCTACTGTTCGGCAGATAGCAGATTGACTATCACACTTTCAAACATAGGCTCTGCTCCTATGCCAGCAGGTTCAGATGGTCTTGTTAACGTTTATATAGATGGAACAAAAGCAGCTTGGTTCAAACTTTCGGTTGTTCCTACTTTTTCTACTGGAGGAGGTATTTACAATGCAGGTGGTACAAGCACTTATGAACTTGCTACTCACATAACAAAAACAATTTCAGTGAAGGTGATTGTAGACTCCGAAAACAACATCGACGAATTCGATGAAACAAATAATACAATGGAAGCAAAGGTTGAACCTTATAAAGGTAAAATAGATTTCGCAATTGATAGCATTTTCATAAAAGGTTCTTCTATTTGCTATACATTAATAAACTTAAGCAGTAATTCCCTTGAATCGGGGAATATCTGTTGTTCGATAAGCGTTGACGACAAAATAATTGGAGAAGATTGTTTTTCAACTATCGGAGCTGCCAGTAAAATTGAACGATGCTATAGTCATGAAATGACTAATGGACAACATATTGTTAAGGTTTGTGCAGATTCTAAAAATGTTTTTTTGGAAATTAACGAAGATAATAATTGTCTTGAAAAATCACTTTACGTTGAAAACCTGCCCGATCTTGTAGTTGATACAATCGATTGCAAAGATAGTTCTATTGTTGTTTACGTGAATAATATCGGACCAGGCAAAATAAAGAGTATTGATGGAATAATTAACAATGTCTATTTTAATGGAGAATTAAAGGCGACTTTTGATTTAGGTCAGCCTTTCTTTGATGTTCAAGAAAAACCAAAAGGCAAAGGTTGGGCTTATATTGTTGAATGTCAGTTCGAAAACAGTTCGCCCTCAAACAAAATAAAAATTGTTCTTGATGTAAACAATAAACTAAAGGAACAAGACGAAAACAATAATACAAAGGAAATAAACTGCACATGCAAGAAAACTATTCCGGCGCCAACTGTATATGTTAGATATCAGCTTCCACAAGGAGTTGCTGGACCACCCACAAGCTCTCACAAAATAACCTTTATTGCAGATGCACATGGATCTAATAAAGTTAGCAGAATTGTTTTCTTTATAAACGGAAACAAGGTATACGAATGTTTGTCGCCTGAAGAGAAAAAGGGTATAAAACTACCATATTGGGAGTGTTCATATACTGGCGGTCCATATGAACCTGGAACAATTAAGTTCAAAGCAGAAGCTTATAACATTTACGGAGTAAAAGGCGTATCCGAAGAAATGACAATAAATATAGAATGTGGCAAAATAGGGTTCACATTTGGTGAAGGAGGCAGGACTCTCAAAAGCAGTATAACAATTTTTGGTAAGCCTGACAAAGACAGTGACGGGCTTTCAGATTGTTGGGAAAACCAGGCTATGGAAGAGGTAAATCCATATATTGAGTTTGATGAGGATGAGACTCAAAAAGACATTGAAAAAAATGTTGTCAATTTTGTTCGAGTAACTCCTTACAATGTATACAAAGGAAATTCTCATCAGGGATACATTCTGTTTTATTTTGTTGTATGCTGGCCACAAGACTATGGAAGATTTGGATTTGAGGCCCATTCAGGTGATACTGAACCATTTGTAATGGTATGGAGGCTTGTCGATGAATATACAATTCACTTTGAATTTCTTTATGTAGAAGGACATGGCGGATGTAACAAAAGAAAAGATGTTTGGTACACGGTTGGCACATCGTGTAATGAAAGCGGTATTTGTGACTTTCTTGAAAATAAAATTGCACAAGAAACCCTTTGCTCGGCTCTTGAATTTAAAAACAACAGACTTAAGTTATATGCTTCCCAGGATAAGCACACCATTTACCCCTCTTGTGAAGCATGTGAAAGTACTATTATAGTTATGCCTAGTTCCGAAATGTCATTTGATAAAGATAAGGCCTTGAACGATCTTGGGCAAATAATAGGGACTATTGTAAGAACAATTTGGGAATCAATAATGTGGTTTTTTGATAAGATATGGGATTTTTTTACATATACAAAAGATGACAACTTAGGTACACAAGTTGTCGTTGTTAGTTTCACAGACATTTGGAACTTATTCTGGGGAACTTATGACCCAATACCTCCAGAAGAAAGAGTAATATCAAGAGTAAAGAATGTAACTTTTGAGAAGAAAGGCGACTACAAGTATACTCTAGGATATTCCATTACAGTTTCCAACGTTAGGCCAGACTTGGCTCATGTGAAAATCATGTTTGAGTCCTTATACTGTGATGACGAAACTAACGGTTATGACCCAGAAGGGTATGATATGAACGGTAATCAAGACGAGCCATATTTGCTCATAGACGGATTTTCGCTTTACCCAGAAGGCGCTGTAACATGGGCTGCAGGTGTACCAAGGACCCAAAATATTGACTCAGGAGAGTGGTGCAGCATGCCACAGTTTGTTATTTACGAGGGGAATGTGACTCCTTTCTATTTTGTGGGGTTTTCAGCAACGTTGTTCGATGATGATGGGCGCGCTACTCAAGAGGGCGATAGAAGAAGCATGGCAGAGAGTATTGCGAAAAAACTGTACGAACTTTTAGTGGCAAATGATAATTCATGCGAGACTTGTGGTAAGAACTGCAGCACAAATGTGCTTGGAACTCTTAGACATTTATTTTCAATTAACATTGGCGAAGATTGTGGAAGTAAGGACAAAGTTTATAGACTGAAGACTTATAATGTCGGAGAGCCTGCTCATCTACTAATAAATGATCTAACTAAGTATGGCTTTCCAGGAGAGTTTGTGGATGGACATAATTGTGTTAAAAACGGGGAGGGACACTTTTGCGGATCTGGTGAATGCAATGACGACTGTGCTAGATCTATACTTGACTGGATAAGCGATGTTAGCATCCAAGATGGCAATAAGCACTTTGAAAGGATATACGAAGAATTAACAAAGTGATGACTTATGGATTTAGGAAGATTACTAAAGTATATATTTATTTGCGACAGAAAGGATGAATAGGATTTCAAGTGTCGGCACTATTAGATTTTATGGAAGGCGGGGTATGGTACCCCGCCTGAAATAACACATATTTTAAGTGCGGATTCTATTTTCTTTTGTGATATGTTAAATATTCTAGTGGCTTTGCATTAAGCGACAAAAAATAAACTCCGTCAAAATAGAATAACAAAATGGATTTTATAGAGCCTCTTTTATACATATTATTAACTCTTCTTGGAACCTTTCGTTCTTGATTATTGTCTAAAATACAGAGGTGGTGGAATGAGGCGTAACATAATTCCAACAATTCTTTTAGTTACGATTGTTGTAATTTTAGGTGCGTGTAAACCATCAATGAATGCGATTAAACAGGGTTGTATAGGTGCTGCAATTGTTGGAATTAGGCTCGATATCGAAAGACTTGAAGGCTACCTTGAACTTCCTGAACTTGACAACAGAGACAAGGTAGAAGAAGCCCTTTCTAAATTGAAAATTGACTTGCAAGCGTATCCAGTCGATGAAAACTCAAGATTATGTTCTCCCGGAACCAATTAAAATTAAAGGTTATTTGGGAGAGAAATATGTTACTGATTCGATAATTTATCTTGAGAACCAGAGCAAATCAGGCCCATTTTACCATGCAGTTAAAATACTAGGGGGCAGAGGCAATGAAATTACAGCAAACAAAATCTACACCTTTACAATTTACCCTATTTATAGAAGATATTATCCTTTTGAAGATTGGTATGTTTTTGTGAGTGATTTTGAAAAATAGATTATCTAATAACAAACACTCCGATTATTCCTGTGATGAGAAGCAAAAGAGCAGGATTCTTTCTCCAGTATTTAAAAATCAAGAAAAACTGAAACTGACATAATATAGGAAGCATATCCTGAAAACCCCCTCTGTGCAATAAGGTATATTGCATTAACCAGCAGTGCTATGATTACAGGTCGGACACCTTTCATAAATCTCTTATAGATTCTATTCTTTTTGAACTTCTCCGAGACCTTTACAACAAGGAGGATTACTATGAAGGAAGGCATGACAACCCAAGAGTTGCAAAAACAGAGCCGATTACTCCCTTAAGTTCAAAACCGATGAAAGTCGCCATATTTAAGGCAACAGGCCCAGGGGTGGCTTCCGAAACTGAAACAAAGTAGAGAAACTTATCGATATTTATCCATCCGTAGTTGTAAACAAGTTCGTGCTGAAGAATAGGAAGCATTGCCTGTCCACCACCAAATGTGACAATTCCGATTTTTAAAAATTCACCGAAAATTCTAAGAAGCATTGGCACTGTTGTCTTTCCCAAAGATGATTCCAATAAAGCCACCAAGAAGAATTACATAGATAGGGCTTATTTTGATTACAAAAAGCTTAATTAGAGATGAAGCCAATATGATCCAAAAAAGAGCAGTGTATTTCTGTTTTTTAAAGAGATCGACAGTGATATATGCAATCTCTCCAACAACTCCTGTTAATATGCCTATAAAAAGCCTTTGCACTAGCGGGATTTTTGTGAGGTTTGCAAAGAAAAATGAGATAAGAAGTATTATAATGAACGACGGCAACACTACCCCAAATGTTGCGAATGCTGAGCCTTTTGCTCCCGCTTGCTTTGAACCAATAAAAGTTGCCATGTTAATTGCAATTGGTCCAGGTGTAATTTGAGATATGGCAAAAATGTCCAGGAATTCCTCTTCATTTATGTACTTTTCTCTTCTTACAAGATGTTCTCTCATAAGAGGTATCATTGCATATCCGCCACCTATTGTAAATAAGCCTATCTGAAAGAAAATGAAAAATAGTTTCAAACACTTTTTAATTTTCATTTTTTCACAGCGTTAATAGGAGCTGAGGAAATTTCTGAAATTCCAGGTTCTTCCCTTTTGAACATGCTTCCAAAAATCTTTTTTTACCATGAGAAGTAAATGACAAGTGCCACAACAAGCACAAGTAATCCTGATAGAGGAAATGCAAAACTTGCACCAAATTTTTCGGAAACGGTGCCTGCGTAAAGAGAACCAATTGGCGTTAGACCACCAAACACAAAAGCGTAAAGGCTCATAACTCTTCCACGTATATAAGGTTCTAAGTTAATTTGAATTGTTGTGTTTATGAAGTTCAGGAAAATAATCATTATAAATCCAGAAAGCATTATAAAAATAAAAGATATTATTAAGGATTTTTGAACAGAAAACAGTATAAGAGAAACACCAAGAAGTGTTGCTCCTCCAAATATGTAGTAGTCCTTAACGCCTTTGTGACTTGTCGCTGCAAGTATTGTAGAGCCGAGGATTGCGCCTATTCCCATAACAGAAAGCATGTTTCTATATGTCTCTGCACTCCGTTTAAGAACATCTTTGACAAAAACAGGTATAAGCACATTGAAATTAAGTGCAAGTATGTTAACAATGAGGAGCAAAAATAAGGAAATTAGGATGATATTTCTCTTGAAAGCATAAACTATGCCTTCCCGAATCTCTGAAAATAGATTCTTTATAATGCTTTTTGTATTTCTCTCCCTGGATGGCAAACGTATCAAAGAAAGGCCTACTATTACAGGAATAAAGCTTGCAGCATTTGCATAGAAACAAAAAGCATAGCCAAGTTTTGCGATGGAAATTCCTGCTGCAGCAGGGCCTACTATGCGGGCAAGGTTAAATATACCTGAATTGAGTGAAATTGCGTTCATTAAAGCATCTTTTTCTACTGTTTCTGAATAAAATGCCTGTCTTGCTCACATATCTACTGCATTTGCTATTCCTGTCATGTATCCTATGATAAGCACATGCCAGAATTTTATTGCATGCATTTGGGTTAGCACTGCAAGGGCAACGGCGAGAAGCGTTAAAAAAGATTGTGTTATCAAAAGCAGTTTTTGTTTTGAGAATCTATCAGCTAAAACACCCGCAATAAATGATAGTAACGTCATAGGGAGAAATTGCACCGCGCTAAGAAGTCCTAAATGAAAGGAAGAGTTTGTCAATTCAAGTACAAGCCAGCTTTGAGCAGACGTCTGCATCGAGGTACCCATAAGAGAAATCGATTGTCCGTAGAAGAACATGTTGAAATTCCTTTACTTCAATGATGGAAAACACTTTAGAATTTTCTTAGAAATTGAGTTATTTTTAATTACCGCAGCGTCCTTTTCCATCGCATACCTTTCAGATTCCAATTATACAAAAAATTCTTTTAAAAAGAAATCCTAAACAGCGAAGGATTAAAAACCAACAAAGGGAATGTTTACTCGCCCTCGACAGTTAGGGGAATTCTGACAAATGAGGTTTACACAGGGATACTTATCTGGAACAAGTACGACAAGAAAACAAGAGAAAAGAAATACAACGATAAAAAGGATTGGGTCAAAATCGATAACAGAATCCCTAAAATAATCGACAAAAAGGACTTTGTAACCGTCCAAAAGCTTTTGAGGAAAGGAAGAAAATGAACCCTAAAAGCCTTGGAAGGGTTCATGTGTTGTCAGGGCTAATCAAGTGCGGGCTGTGTGGCTCTAATTACATTTACGCAAGAAAGAGCAAAGTGCATGCAGCCACAGATACGAGACTAGCTACTACGTTTGCGGAAAGAAGGATAAGCTTTCCAAGAACGCCTGTCACAATATCGCAATCAAAACACCTCAAATTGAAAACTACATTTTAGAGCTTGTGAAATCGAAACTCCTTTCCCCGGAGAATGTAAAAAAGATTGTTTGCGATATGCATAAAGATTATGCCGATGTCAGGGAAGAAATAAAAACAAAAGCAAAAATCTCAGGGAATCAATTAAAAGAATCGATGCAAAGATTGCCAACATTTACAAGGAAGTAGAGAGAGGCTCCAGCCAGAAGCTCCTCGAAGAACGCCTGGAAGAATTGAAAGAGAAAAAAGATGATCTGCTGAAAGAACTCGATGCGTCGAAAAAAGAAAAGGTTCACCACTATTCGAAAAAGGATGTAACCCAATTTGCAAATTCAATGAAAGAAAAAATAAGCAGATTGAATGACGAAGAACTCAATAACTATCTGAAGTTTTTCATTAAGGGCGTAAAAATGACTCCTAAAGAGATGACAGTACGCTTTACCTTTGCGCTTCCAGAGCCAACTTCGTCGTCGTTTTTGATGGTGCCGAGGGACGGAATTGAACCGCCGACACGTGGATTTTCAGTCCACTGCTCTACCGACTGAGCTACCTCGGCACATGGTGGGCGAAAGAGGATTCGAACCTCTAACTTCTTGCGTGTAAGGCAAGCGTTCTACCGTTGAACTATCCGCCCAAATGGTGCTGGGAGTGGGAGTCGAACCCACACGGGGTAGCCCACACGCCCCTCAAACGTGCGCGTCTGCCAATTCCGCCATCCCAGCACAAGTAAACTTAAAAGACTTTAAATACGTTTAAAAATATTGTAGTAAGGACGAATAGTATGCCAAATACGGTAGCCAAACGCTCCAACAAAATGTCCTTTGCAGTCTTATTATGGAAGACTGTTGCGCCACCAGAAATAGCACCAAGTCCAGCACCTTTTGGATCCATTAAGAGGATCGACAAAACCGTGCTAACTGCAAAAATCAAATCCAAAACTATTAATACAATCGCAAATGTACTCATATTCATTCCTTTCTTCCAAGTGTATTATACAGATTTCAAAAGAAATTTCAAGAGGTTTTGGAAACTTTTTTCAAATTAAGTTTGCGCTTTGGGATTTACGGCAAACGAGCCCTTATTAGCCTTATTCTGAGCGGTGTTCTGGTTCCAAAGTAGGGTAAAATTATAAGTTGGTCCTTTTGAACGCAATAGTCTTACGACTATTCTATTTGAAGCTACGTCTTCGAGAGAATACCTCGCCGAATCCTTAACATTAATTGTGAGCAGAATATCTGTTTGATCTCCCATTGCTGCAAGTTCGCTTTTTGAGAAAGTAATTGAAAAATTGCCACTTTCATCTGTCTTACATGTTTTTTTCTTAAAGATAACAACGGGCCCTGGGCATTGCTCAACGGTAATTTCTGCTCCAGGAACTGGCTCGCTTTTAATTGTCACCGTATTTGGTAACGGCTCTATATCTACCGTGTTAGTAGGCCCGTCCCATTTCACAGACATACCTAAGCTTTCGGAAATAAAGCGCAACGGCACATAAATTGAACCGTTGTATATAAATGGTTCCTGTGAAGAGAGTTTGGGCTCACCGTTTATAACTATTTTTATGTTCCTGAAAGTGACAAGTATATTTTTGCTTCCCGAGGAAGCATAGACTGCTGAAACAAGAGCAAACATTAGCAAAGATGCTACGACAATTAATACAATTTTTTTCATAAGTTTCTCCTACTTTTTATAAGATTCATTTCTTTTTATACTTCATTACTCTTTATCGTTTAGCGCATCAACTGCAGGAAGCACTTTTCCTTCGAGGAATTCGAGAAACGCTCCACCACCTGTTGAAAGATGGGTAATCTTATCCTGAAGGTTAAACTTTCTGAAAGCTGCAACCGTTTCTCCGCCACCTGCAACAGTAGTAACTCCCTCAAGTCCTCCAATGAGTTTTGCTGTTTCAAATGTACCTTGTGCGAATTTCTCAATCTCAAAGACTCCAAGAGGACCATTCCAAACAATTGTCTTTGCTTTCGAAAGTTCGTTTTCAAAAAGTTTTACTGTCTTGGGACCAATATCAACACCAACAAGGTCACTCTTCATATCCTCAATGTCAAATATGCCTGCATAACCTTCTTCCTTAACTTCAGTTGCACTGATAACATCCACAGGAAGAACAATCTTAACACCTCGCGCTTTTGCTTCCTCCAAAAGGCTCTTTGCGACATCGAGTTTGTCATCCTCACAGAGAGATCTACCAATGTTGTAGCCTTTAACCTTTAGGAAAGTAAAACACATGCCGCCACCGATGAGAATTTCATCAACCTTTGTAAGAAGATTCTTAATAAGACCGATCTTATCAGAAACTTTCGCTCCACCTAATACTGCAATATATGGGTGCTCGGGAGATTCAAGAAGTTTAGAAAGTGTTGCAATTTCTTTCTCCATTAGGATTCCTGCGACTGCCGGAAGGTATTGCGTAATACCCACAGTAGATGCAGCAACCCTGTGTGCTGTTGCGAAGGCATCATTTACGAAAATATCACCTAAACTTGCAAGTGCCTTTGCAAATTCAGGGTCATTATCTTCTTCTCCTTTATTGAATCGCAAATTTTCAAGAAGGACTACTTCGCCTGTTTTGAGAGTTTCATCAATGAATTTTTTAACGTTTTCTCCGATGCAATCGTCAAGTTTATAAACTTTAAAGCCTCCAAGTTCCTCAAGGGCTTTTGCAACAGGGTCCATTTTGAGGGATTCGTCTCTTCCTTTCGGTCTTCCAAGATGGCTCATTAAAACAACTTTTGCATTTCTTTCCCTAAGATAATTTATCGTTGGAAGGACGCTTAAAATCCTAAAATCATCAAGAACTTTACCGTCTTTTGTTATGGGCACATTAAAATCAACCCTAACAAGGACCCTTTTATTTGTAATATCAACATCCCTTAAGGTTTTTTTATTCATTTAGTCCTCCTAATATTAATATCCTGCTTTTTCAACAACAAGTTTCGTAAGATCTGCAACTCTACAAGAGTATCCCCATTCATTATCATACCAACTTACGACATTCAAAAGGTTCCCATCCACAACCATTGTTGAAAGCGCATCTACTACACCTGAATAAGTAATACCTTTAAAGTCGGATGAAACAAGCGGCTCTTCGGTATATCCAAGAATTCCCTTCATATAGGTTTCTGAGGCTTCTTTGAGGTATCCGTTAACTTCTTCTGCAGTTGCGTTTCTTTTTAAAACCGCATTGAAGACAGAAATAGAAACTGTTGGTGTTGGCACTCTCAATGCAAATCCGTGGAGTTTCCCTTTAAGTTCAGGAATCGTTAACGCTACTGCCTTTGCTGCACCAGTGGTTGTCGGGATAATGTTAGTTGCAGCAGATCTTGCCCTTCTTGGGTCCTTGTGAGGTGAGTCAAGAAGTCTTTGATCTTGAGTATAAGAGTGAGTTGTTGTTAGGAAACCTTTCTCAATGCCAATTTTATCGTGAATTACCTTTATAACTGGTGCAATACTATTCGTTGTACAAGACGCATTAGAAATAATTACATGCTTTTCCATATCAAGTAAGTTTTCGTTTACTCCAAGAACAACAGTAATGTCTTCTCCTTCTGCAGGTGCTGTAATAATAACTTTCTTTGCACCAGCTTGGATGTGAAGCATTGCCTTATCTCTCTTTGTGAATGCGCCTGAGGATTCAATTACGATATCAACGCCCAGGTCCTTCCACGGAAGATTCGTTGGATCTTTTTCTGCAAACATTTTTGTTCTTCTTCCGTCAACTACAAGTTCATTTCCTTCAAGTTTAATATCCCTTTGCCAAATTCCATAGTTAGAGTCATACTTTGCAAGAAATGCAAGTTGATCCGGTGGAAATAGATCATTAATTGCAACGACCTCAATTTCTGGGTAAACTTCTGTAAGTCTTTTGAATACCTGCCTTCCAACTCTACCAAATCCGTTAATTGCAACTTTTGCCATATTTACCTCCTAATTTTTTAACTAAATTTAAACTATGAATATTTTAGCAAAATACTAATTTATGTCAATACCAAAAATTACAACTTTGTGTAAAAAATAACTAATAAATACTTAACCAAATTAACTGACTTTTCTCTTTGATGAGTTTGGTATTTTCAACTTTTCTCTGTACTTTGAAACCGTCCTCCTCTTTATATCATAACCCTTATCTTTCAAAATTTTCTCAATTTCTTCGTCCGTGTAAGGGTTGGTTTTATCCTCGTTTTCAATAATTTCTCTTATTTCTTTAAGGACTTTTTCCTCGTTAAATTTCTCATTTTTGTGTTTAATAAAATACCTCAAAGGAAACATAGAAATGGGAGTTAATATATACTTTCCTTGAATAAGCCTTGAAATCGTTGAATAGTCCACATCCTCTGAAACAAAGTCTTCAATTGAGAGTTTATTAACTTCTCCGGTCCCTTTTAAAAAATCCACGTTTTCACTCACAATTCTCTGTGCGATTTTTTCAAGTAAATTATCTCGCTCTTCAATTGCGTGAATCGACCATTGGGCCCTGTTTAATAAATCTTCAAGTTCAACTTTTTCAATTTTATCTTGCAATCTATCAATTAATTTTGCATAGTTCTCAACGAGGCGGATGACTCTTCTTGAAGACCTATTCACGGAAACCTTAAAGTCATCACCGTCTTTTTCAACAATAATATCTGGGACATGGCTTATAAAATTAACAGTCCTAAATTCCTTTGCAGGACATGCATCCATAGAAAGCAACTTTTCCCTAAGAGAAAATAGTTCTTCTTTTGACATCTTGTATTTCTTTATAAGTTCTTTATAGTTTTCTTTCATAAGGTTTTCAAGATCATTAAATATTAACTTTTTTATTTCGGCAGGTACTTCATCTTCGTTTGAAAGTTGGATTACAAAATACTCCTGTATATTTCTTGCGGCAACTCCTATAGGCTCGAGAGTTTGGACAAATTCAAGTGCCTTCCTAAAATCACTTTTTTTTACACCGATTTCTTTTACGAGATCATTTTCGTTCTTCGTTAAAAATCCACATTCATCAAGATTATCGACAATCTTGTAAGCAATTTCTTTGAGTGTATCGTCAACGGGACAAACTTCAATCTGAGTTCTTAGAAAACTATACAGGTCGTCATCCTGAGGCGCCAACACTGTTTCAAATTCTTCGTAAACAATGGTATCACCTTCGTCAATAAAAGGATTACTCTCAATTAGATTATCTATGTACTTATTAAGTTCAAGATTAGGAAGTTCAAATATGTGTGATTTTAAGACAAGGTAGGGCAAAAACTTCTGTCTTAAAATCTGTTTTACTCTGTTCTTATTCTCCATAGGACTCGATTTTCCTCAACCTGTAATAAATTTCCTGCTTTGAGAACCGTCCCTTAGTTTTTTCAGAAAGCTCTCTTAGGGATAGAAAAGGATATTCAAGTCGTAAAATGGCAACCTCTTTAAGATCTGGATCGAGGCTCTCAAATTTGCCTTTCTCAATGAGAGATTTTATTGCCTTAATCTCTTTTGAAGCAGAGTCTGTTTGTCTTTTTAGGTTTGCGTATTCAAAGTTAGCAAGCCTATTTGCTTCATTTAAGACTGATTTTTCAACTGCGTCCTCTTCAAGTTCGGTGTAGATATGAAACGCCTTTACAGCGTAAAGGAAATCCTTTATATTTTCGCGACCTTTTATGAAAATTCTGCCGGGTTTTGTGGAATGTTTAATCTTAAACTGAGAAAGAATATGAGAGACAAAATCCCTTTCTGCATCTTTTTCAAATCTGAATTCAAGGTGATAAGAAGGCGGAGTTGAGATAATGCCACATCCAAGGTAAACGCCACGCAAAAATGCCTTCTTTTGATTTATCTTTGCGTTTGATACCCTTTCAAAAATTTCTTCAATG